>NZ_JBMDXE010000115.1:0-33215 GCF_048594845.1 Rhodopseudomonas sp.
GTCCTTGGGCAGGAACGCGGCTTCCAGCGCCTCGCCGACATCGTCCTTCATGGCGTTGAGCACGAAGCCGTCGGCCAGCGGAAAGGTGCTGATGCCGTCCGAGACCACGTTCACCTGAGCGTCGCCGACCCGGTAGCGGTAGTAGCTCGGCGCCTGCTTGTCGGCGAGCGGTGCGGCCGCCTCGGCGGGCGCGCTGCGCAGCAGCGGCGTGGCCGCCAGAGCGGCGGCGGCAGTGAGGGCGTGACGGCGGGTCAGGTCCATGGCGTATCCTCGGTGGGTGGGATTGTTTCGTTTCGCAGTTTAGCCCGGCTTCGGTGACGAGAGCGCATCATAACGACGGTTTGATCACGGGCGGTCGCAGGCGTGCCGGATACCAACCCCGGCTGGCCCGCCCTATTCCGCTCGCTCAGATCGACCGCACGAGCAGTCTCGCGCCGACCGACAGCGCGTCGCCGAACAGCAGCAGCACCGCGGACCAGACGAAGGCCGACAGCACGTTGGCGATCTGAAAGCTCCAATAAGGCATCTCGAAGATACCAGCCGCGAGCGGCACCGAAGCGCGCAGCGGCCCGAAGAACCGGCCGATGAAAATGCTCGGCACGCCCCATTTCTGTACGAAGTCCTCGCCGCGGGTCAGCAACCCCGGGAACTTCGACAGCGGCCAGATCTGGGCGACATTGTCTTTGTAGCGATAGCCGAACCAATACGACAGCCAGTCGCCCAACGCCGCGCCGACCGCGCCGGCGATCCACACCGGCCAGAAACTGATCCCCGAGGCGCCGACCAGCGCGCCGATCGCCACCAGAGCGCCCCAGGCCGGGATCAACAGCGAGATAAAGGCGAGCGACTCGCCGAACGCCAGCGCCAGCACCACCGGCGCGGCCCAGGCCTGGTGCTCGCGCACGAAATCGGTGAGGCCGCGAAAAGCTTCTTCCATCGTCCCTTTGACCTGCGGGCGTCCCCAGCCGGCGGGTTCACATCACTGTCGCATCGCACGGCCGGCGCCCGGCGGGCAAGCGGTGCGGCCCGTGGCGGATTGCCCGGGGCGGCCGGCAGATCAGACCGGGATGGCCTGATTGCGGCGCACGAAGCAGTCCTTTCGTCCAAAACGCACCCCGTTGCCGTCGAAAACTCGCCGATTGGCCGGCTTGTTCAATCCCAGATTGAACCTTTTGCCGCGTCGCGCGGCCAACGCTGGTAACCCGATAGCCTCACGGCGGGTCAATATCGCGTGCGCCAAGGCCCGCGCGCCCGCCTCTTTCCCGAAGGACTGACAATGATCGGATCGGTGATGATGTGCGCCAGCGTGGCGCTGTTTCTGCTCGGCATGTTCGGCGGCATCGCCATGGGCATTCAGCACGATTTCACGCTAGGCCCGGCCCACGCGCATCTCAATCTGATCGGCGGCGTCATGCTGTTCCTGTTCGGGTTGTATTACCGCGTGGTCCCGGCCGCGGGCGCCAGCCGGCTCGCTCGGCTTCAGGGCTGGCTGCACATGACGGGCGCGGTGCTGTTCCCGCTCGGGATTGCCCTTTCCATCACGCAGGGACCAGCCTATATGCCCGTCCCGGTGGTCGGATCGCTGGTCGTAACCGTCGCCGTCGCGCTGTTCGGCTTCATCGTGATCCGAACCGCGCGGGTTGAAGCGCAGCCGCTGCGACACCCGGCGCATTCGACCGACCGCCGCCACGGGCCGCACCCGACGTCACATCCGCAGCCCGTCCATGGCATAGTGCAGCATAGCGATTCGTCCGGCGCCGAGCGTCGACAGAACCTCAGGACAGACTTCCAGACTCATGGCCAAGGCATTGAAGGCTAGTTCGAAATCGAAACCCGACCTGTTCGGCGCCGCGCCGAAAGCTGCGGCGCCGCGTGCTGCCGCCAAACCGGCGGGCGCCGAGGACGGCTACACCGCCGCTGACATCGAGGTGCTGGAAGGCCTGGAACCGGTCCGCCGCCGCCCTGGCATGTATATCGGCGGCACCGACGAGAAGGCGCTGCACCACCTGTTCGCCGAGGTGATCGACAACTCGATGGACGAGGCGCTGGCAGGCCATGCGACCTTCATCGAGGTCGAGCTCGGCACCGACGGATTCCTCACCGTCTCCGACAACGGCCGCGGCATTCCCGTTGATCCGCATCCGAAATTCCCGAAGAAGTCTGCGCTTGAAGTGATCATGTGCACGCTGCACGCCGGCGGCAAGTTCGACAGCAAGGTGTACGAGACCTCGGGCGGTCTGCACGGCGTCGGCGTCAGCGTTGTCAATGCGTTGTCGTCGCGTCTTGAGGTCGAGGTTGCGCGCAATCAGCAGCTATTCCGCATGGTGTTCGAGCGCGGCCACCCCAAGGGCAAGCTCGAGAGCCTCGGCAAGGTCAACAACCGCCGCGGCACCCGCGTCCGCTTCAAGCCCGACACCGACATCTTCGGCGCCAAGGCCGCGTTCAAGCCGCAGCGCCTGTTCAAGATGGCGCGGTCGAAGGCCTACCTGTTCGGCGGCGTGAAGATCCGCTGGAAGTGCGATCCCGAACTGCTCAAGGGCATCGAGGATGTCCCGAGCGAGGACGAATTCCACTTCCCCGGCGGTCTCAAGGACTTCCTCGGCGCCGCAATCCACAACGACACGCTGGTGCATCCTGACATTTTCGCTGGCAAATCCGGCCGCAACGGTGCGCACGGCGCCTGCGAGTGGGCGGTGGCCTGGACGGCGGATGCCGACGGTTTCCTTTCCTCCTACACCAACACGGTGCCTACACCGGACGGCGGTACTCACGAGTCCGGACTGCGCAGCGCACTGCTGCGCGGCCTGAAGGACCACGCCGAGCGCGTCGGCCAGGGCAAGCGGGCTTCGTCCATTACGTCCGAGGACGTGATGGTCGGCGCCGCGATCATGCTCAGCGTGTTCGTGCGCGAACCCGAATTCCAGGGCCAGACCAAGGACCGCCTCGCCACCGCCGAGGCGCAGAAGATCGTCGAGCAGGCGATCAAGGACCCGTTCGACCACTGGCTCTCCGGCAATCCGGTGCAGGCCAACAAGCTGCTCGACTTCGTCGTGGAGCGTGCCGAGGAGCGGCTGCGCCGCCGTCAGGAAAAGGAAATCTCGCGCAAGACCGCGGTGAAGAAGCTGCGGCTGCCGGGCAAGCTGGCCGACTGCACCTCGACCGCGGCCGAAGGCTCCGAACTATTTATCGTCGAAGGCGACTCGGCCGGCGGCAGCGCCAAGCAGGCGCGCGACCGTGCGACCCAGGCGGTGCTGCCGCTGCGCGGCAAGATCCTCAACGTCGCCTCGGCCGGCAAGGACAAGGTGGTGGCGAACGCCCAGCTGTCCGACCTGATCCAGGCGCTGGGCGTCGGCACCGGCGTGAACTATCGCGAGGAAGACCTGCGCTACTCGCGCATCATCATCATGACCGACGCCGACGTCGACGGCGCCCACATCGCCTCGCTGCTGATCACCTTTTTCTACCGGCAGATGCCGAAGCTGATCGACGACGGCCACCTCTATCTCGCGGTGCCGCCGCTGTATCGGCTGACCCACGGCGCCAAGACGGTCTACGCCCGCGACGACGCGCACAAGGAAGAGCTGCTGAAAAAGGAATTCAACGCCAACGCCAAGGTCGATGTCGGCCGTTTCAAAGGCCTCGGCGAGATGATGCCGGCGCAGCTCAAGGAAACCACGATGGATCCGAGCAAGCGTACCATGCTCCGCGTGGTGCTGCTGCCGGAGGCCCGCGAGGGCACCGCCGATTCCGTCGAGCGCCTGATGGGCACCAAGGCCGAAGCCCGCTTCGCCTTCATCAGCGACAAGGCTGAATTCGCCAGCGACGAAATGCTCGACGTGTAGGCGCGTTTTACCGCGCATCGTGTCGAACCATCTTAACGAAGCCGTGCACTAATCCCCCGCATGACGTTCTGCCCAAGCAGGCGCGTGCGGGGAATACCATCGTGAACGATACCGACGATTTCGATCCGGCTCCCACGCCGCTCACCTTCGTTCTGCGCGTCATCATCGGCTTGCTGCAAGGCGCGGCGCTGTATGCGCTGTTGCGCGTCGCGCTGGCCAAGGTCTGGCCCGCAACCGCCCCCGAACTCTATGCCGCGCTGCTGGTGACGGCAGTTTTCACGCCGCTGGTCGCGTCGTCGGCGCTGACCCGGCTGCGCCCAGTGCCGCTGCTGGTGTGGATCCTCGCCGTGGCGGCGATCTGCGCCGCGCTCGGCTGGTACGATCTCTACCGCGATCCCTTCGTCACGCCGGGGCACGCGCCGCCGCGCGTGACGCCCGCGCAGGCCTTTGTCGGCCTGCCGCTGGTGCTGTTCATCGCGCAGTCGCTGCTGATCGCGGCGGCGCATGACCGCCGCGCCATCGCCAAGTATCACACGTATTTCGAGGTCTCGTGGGGGCTCGGTCTGCAGATCGCGCTCGCGGTGCTGTTCGCCGGTACCTTCTGGGGCGTGCTGTGGCTCGGCGCCAATCTGTTCCGGCTGATCAATGTCGAGGCCTTTGCCCGTGTGATCCGTCAGGAGTGGTTCTGGATTCCCGCCACCACGGTCGCGATCAGCGTAGCGCTCCACGTCACCGATATTCGCGCCGGGCTGGTACGTGGGCTGCGCACCGTCGTGTGCAACCTGCTCGGCTGGCTGCTGCCGCTGGCCGCAGCGATCGTCGTCGCCTTCGTGGTGGCGCTGCTGTTCACCGGCCTTGAGCCGCTGTGGGGCACCAAGCGGGCCGCGACGATCCTGCTGATCGCCGCGGCGATGCTGGTGATCCTGATCAACACCGCCCTCCAGGACGGCGCACGCCTGTCCGCCACCGAGGCCGGCGCGACGATGCCGGCCGCACTGCGGCTGTCAATCGTTGCCGCGTCCCTGGTGATGCTGCCGGTCGTCGCGCTCGCCGGCTACGCCATTGCCTTACGGGTCGGTCAATATGGCTGGTCGAATGTCCGCATCGTCGGCGCGGCCGGCGCGGCGGTTGCTGCCTGCTACGCGGTCGGCTATGCGATCGCGGTGGTGCGGCGCAGGACCTCGACCGGCGTGCTCGCCGCCACCAACATCGCCACCTCCCTCATCGTCATCGCCGTCGCACTGGCGCTGCTGTCGCCGCTGGCCGATCCGGCGCGGCTGTCGGTGGCCGATCAGGTCGCACGGCTGAAGGACGGGCGCTCGTACGCTGATCGCTTCTCGTTCGACTACCTGCGGTTCGACACCGGCCGCTACGGCGTCGAGGCGCTGCAGCGGCTGGCAAAGGACGACACCGTGCCCGCCATCCGCGCCAAGGCGGTCGCAGCGCTGGATCGGCAGTCGCGCTGGGATCCGAAGCCGGAGGGCGAACACGTTGGCCCGATCCGTGTCGTGCAGCCGCCGGGCGGCGAAATGCCCGGCGACTTCCTCAGCAAGAACTGGGACGAGGAACCAGCAAGCTATCTGCTGCCGCTGTGCCTGAAATCGTCCACCTCGAGCTGCGACGCCATCCTCGCCGACCTCGACGGCGACGGCGCCGATGAGATCATCCTCGACGCGCATGCCGGCGAGGCCACCGTATTCCGCCGTACCGAAGGCCAATGGCGCTATTTCGGGACCCTCGCCGGCTTCAATTGCAAGGGCGTCGGCGAGGCTCTGCGCGCGGGCCAGTTCAGCCTGGCGCCCTCGCTGCTGAAGGATATCGAGGTCGCCGGCGCGCGCCTGCGCGTGGCGCCGCATTTCGATTGCGGCTCGGTGACAGCCAGACGCGTTCCGTATTAGCGCTCGATCGGTCTGATCCGACGGGGCGACTGCGGCCGCGAACGCAACCTTGCTACACCAATGGCGTTTCGCTTCCGCAGACACAGCCCGGAGGATGATCATGCGTGCGAGCGCGTTGCTGATGACGGCCGCAGTGCTATTCGGACCGGTGCCGGCAAAGGCTCAGTCCGCGCTGAACTGGCAGCGCTACAATGTCGCTGCCAACGCGGCCGCTGCCGACGTGCCGCGCGCGATCTTCAGCGAGGATGCCGGGCCCGCACAGGACGGCGCCGGCCGCCGCTTCGCCAGTGCGGATGGCCGCGCCGACCTGACGGTCCAGTCGATCGACAACCCGCGTGGCCTGTCGCCGAGCGCTTTCCTGGCCGAGCGCAATCCGCCGTCCGGCATCATCTATCGCCGGGTCACGCCGCGTTTCTTCGTCGTTTCCAGCATCCGCGACGGTCGCATCTGGTATAATCGCTGCAACCGCGTCCGCGCCGCAATGAACTGCGTGCTGATCAACTACCCGTCCGCCGAAAAGCGCAAATGGGACGTGATCGTCACGCGCATCAGCCGATCGCTGCGCTGAGGTCTACGTCGAAAGAGGCCGCGATCCGGCTTGAACCCGTCGCGAGAAAGGCGCCTAATCGCACGATGCGTACACTCTTCCTCGTCATCGGCATCATCGCCTTGCTCATCGGCCTCATCTGGACCGGCCAAGGCGCCGGCCTTATCCAGTGGCCGGCCGAGAGTTTCATGATCAACCAGTCGCAATGGATGTGGTACGGCGCCTCGACCGCTTTCGGCGGCCTGCTGCTGATCCTGGTCTCGCGCAAGGTGTGAGGCGGCGCGCGACAAGCGGCCGCCTCGCCGATTTCAGCTCGCCGTGCGCAGCTTGCGATAATCCATAGCCTGCAGATCGCTGATCAGGTCCGGGCCTGTCGGCGTCCAGTTCAGTCGGCTGCGCGTCCAGGCGCTCGACGCCCGCATGTCCATCGCCATGAACGGCGCCAGCCAGCCGAAATGCCCAGCCGCCTCGTCGGCCTGCAAGGCCATCACCGGGACGCCGAGTCCTACGCCGATCGTCTCGGCGATGCGGCGCATGCTGACACCCTCTTCGGCGACCGCATGGTAGCGCGCGCCAGCCTCGTGATGGTCGAGCGCCAGCCGATACAGGCGCGCGGCATCGTCGATATGCACCGCCGACCAATGATTGCCTCCCTCGCCCACATAGGCTGACACACCCTTCGCCCGGCCGATGTCGATCAGCGGCGAGATGAGCCCCTGCTTCTCGGTGTCGTGGACCTGCGGCAGCCGCACCACCGCGACCGACACGCCCTTGTCGGCGGCCTCGAGGCCGGCCCGTTCGCTTGCAATGCGCGGCAGAGCGTGGGTCCAGTCCACCACCTCCTCTACGGCTGGCCGACCTCCCCCTTGGGCGCCGATACCGGTCGCGGAAGTAATGATCAGCGGTCGGTCCGACCCCTTCAGCACTTCCGCCATCGCGCCGATTACCCGCGCGTCCTTGGCGCAGTTATCGAGATAGCGCGAGAAATCGTGATCGAACGCCGTATGGATCACGGCGTCCGCCTGCTCGGCGCCGCGCGCGAGACTGCCGGGATCTTCCAGCGTGCCGCGATAAGCGCTGGCGCCGGCCTGCGCCAGCCAACGCTCGCCCGCATCGGACCGCGTCAGCCCGATCACCTGATGGCCGGCGGCCAGCAGTTCTTTGAGGACGTGCGAACCGACGAAGCCGGTCGCACCAGTGAGGAAGACACGCATCAGACACCTCCGAGTTTGTTCGGCGGCGAACTTGGCGGTATATCTCACCCTGTTAAAGACGTGACGTTATCCTGGTATAATGATAAATAGGATCAGCCGTGACTCCTGATCAGAACGCGCTCGGTTCCTACCTGCGCAGCCGCCGGACGCGGCTCGATCCGGCCGCCCTCGGCTTCGCCGTTGGTCGCCGCCGGACGCCCGGGCTGCGGCGTGAGGAAGTCGCGCAGCGCGCCAATATCAGTCCGACCTGGTACACTTGGCTGGAACAGGGCCGAGGCGGCGCGCCGTCGGCTGCGGTGCTCGATCGCATCGCCAAGGGCCTGATGCTGACCGAGCCCGAACGCGAGCATCTGTTCATGCTCGGCCTCGGCCGGCCGCCGGAAGTGCGCTACACGCCCGCCGACGGCATCTCGCCGCGATTGCAGCGGGTGCTGGATGCGATGCCGCTCAGCCCGGCGATCATCAAGACGGCCACATGGGACGTGGTCGGCTGGAACAGAGCCGCCGCGGCGCTGCTCACGGACTACAGCAAGCTACCGCGCGAGCAGCGCAACATCCTGCGCCTGTTGTTCGGCAATGCCCGCAAGCGGGCGCGGCAGGAAGACTGGAGCAGCGTGGCGCGCTTCGTCGTTGGCGCGTTCCGTGCCGACGTCGCGCGCGCTGGCGCACGCGGCACCGAGGAAGTCTCCCGGCTGATCGACGAGCTCTGCCGGCTCAACGCCGAATTCGCGGCGCTGTGGCAGGACAACGACATCGTCGCGCATGGCGAAGGCGTCAAATGCATCAAGCATCCCGAGGCGGGTCGGCTCGATATGGAATTCTCGTCCTTCGCGGTCGAGGGCCGCCCCGAGCTCGGCATGATCGTCTACAATCCAGCCTCGCCGCAGGTGGCCGAGCGCGTTCGTGTGCTGATCGAGCGGAAGGCGGAGTAGAACGCTCCGTCGCCTGATTGAGCGCTCTCGCTCTTGCCGCATTGCACTGAGTCCTCATCCTGAGGAGCCCGGCGAAGCCGGGCGTCTCGAAGGATGGAGCAGCGCAACCCGTGCGGCTCATGGTTCGAGACGGCGCTTCGCCCCTCCTCGCGATGAAGTTGTACTTGTGGCAGCCGTCCCGACAGCCATTCCTGATTCCGGAAGCTGAATCGCTCTAGCCACAGAGACGTTGCCCGCCGCTCACTGCGCCTTGATCTTGTCGAGCCACGGCTTGGCCTGCGGGAATTCCTTCAGCAGTGCGGCGTAGACTTCCGGCGCGGTGGCGCGGAACGAGGCCAGATCGGGCTCGATCAGTTGCACCTTGCCGCTGGTCTTGATGGTCTCCAAGGCCGCCGCATAGTCCTTCTTGTAGTGGTCGATCGCGAATGTCACGGCCTCCGCCGCGGCCTCGCGGAAGATCTTCTGCTGCTCGGGAGAGAGACTATCCCAGCGCGACTTGGAGATGATGATCAGCGCCGGCATGTACATGATCTTGGTCAGCGAGAAGGTCTTCGACACCTCGACGAAGCGATCCTGCAGGAACAGGTCGGGCGAATTCTCCGCCGCGTCCACGGCGCCGTTCTGCAAGGCCAGATACAGCTCGGTGTAGGCCATCGGCGTCGGCTGGGCGCCGAGCGCCTTGTAGGCCGTGACGTAGCCGGGTCCCGGAATGACGCGGATCTTGAGGCCCTGCATGTCGGCCGCCGTTTTGATCACGCGGCCGTTGGTGAAGGTGTTGCGTTCCAACGCGGAGATAAAGCCGAGGCCGACCATGCCGTATTGCGGCAGCAGGCCGAGCATCTCTTTGCCGATCGAGGACTGCAGCGTCTTGTTGGCCTCGTCGACGGACGAGAACAGATAAGGGAAGGAGAACACGGTGTAGTCCTTCACCGTGTTCTCGAGAGGAGCCTCGCCGGTGACGACGATGTCCTGGGTGCCGGTGCGCACCGACTGGATCATCTTCACCTCGCCGCCGAGCTGCGCCGCCGGGAACACGTTGATCTTGATCTGTCCCTTGGACTTCTCGCCGACCAGCTCCGCCAGCTTGGCGGCGGCAGCGTGATAGTGGCTGGCGGCGCTCAGGACGTGCCCGGCATTCAGCTCCAGCGTCTGCGCGCCGGCGCTCAGCGTACCGGCGACGAGCAAGGCGGACGAAAACAGACAGCGTGCGGTTCTCAGCATTCTCAACGGTCCTTTTCTGGGCGGAGGATTCTCACAGCAGCGCCAGCGACAGCGCGGGCACGTAGCTGATGATGAGCACGTCGATCGTGAGGACGGCGAGGAAGATCAGGACGGGCCTGGTCATCGCATCCATGCTGACTCCGGAAATCTCCGAAGCGACGTTGAGATTGACGGCGACGGGCGGCGTCACCATGCCGATGGCGATGTTGACGATCATCACCAGACCGAAATGAATCGGATCGATGCCGTATTTGAGCGCGAGCGGCGCCAGGATCGGACCGAGGATGAGGATGGTCGCCAGCGCTTCCATGAAGGTGCCGACCACGAACAGCAACACGTTCACCAGCAACATGAACATGATCGGGCCCGAGGCCACCTGCCCGACCAGCTCCGCGAAGTAGTGCGGGATCCGGTTGATGGTCATGGCGTGGCCGAACAGCGCCGCGAACGCGACGATCAGCATGACCATGCCGGTCATCACCGCGCTGTCGTTGAGGATCTTCACGACGTCCGCGAAGCTGATCTCGCGATAGACGAAGCAGCCGACCACGAAGCCGTAGATCACCGCCACCACCGACGCCTCGGTCGCGGTGAAGGCGCCCGAATAGATGCCACCGAGGATGATCACCGGCATCATCAGCGCCAGAACGGATTCGCGGCCGCTGCTCGCCACCTCGCGCGCCCAGGCGCCGAGCGACACCGGCTTGGTGCGGTCGAAATCGTTGCGCTTGGCGATGATGCAGATGGTCAGGATCAGCGAGAGGCCGATGAAGATACCAGGCAGAATGCCAGCGATGAACAGTCCGCCGATCGAGACGTTCGCCACCAGTCCGTAGATCACCATCGGCAGCGACGGCGGGATGATGGCGCCGAGTTCGCCGCCCACCGCGACAGTCGCGGCAGCGAACGGCTTCGGATAGCCCTTCTTCGCCATCGCCGGGATCATCGTCGCGCCGACCGCCGCAGTGGTGGCGGAGGACGAGCCGGAGATGGTCGAGAAGAACATGCAGGTCAGGATCGCCGCAGCCCCGACCCCGCCCCGTATCCAGCCGAGCAAGGCGCTGGCGAGGCCGATCAGCCGGTTGGAGATGCCGCCGGCCTTCATGATGTTGCCGGCCAGCACGTAGAACGGGATCGCCAGCAGCGCGAAGGAATCCAGCGCTTCGAATACGTTCTGCGGCACGGCGATCAGGTTGATGCCGCGCTCCATCAGCGCCACCACGGCGGACAGCCCCATCACGGCGAAGATCGGAACGGTGAGTGCCAGCGTGAGAGCCATCGTGCCGAACAGAAGGGCCATCTCGCTGTGTCTCCTCAGACGATCGACGCGGCCGCTTCTTCGGCGGCGGCCTGCGCAGCGCGGCGTTCGGATCGCCGCTGGAAATGGCGCTCGACCAGGAGCGCCAGGATGTTGATGATCGCCACCAGAGATCCGACCGGCATCGCCGCGTAGACCCACGCCATCGGCAGCGCCATCACGGTCGACGTTTCCATGGTGCCGAACTGCACCCAGCGGCTACCGAGCCAGAGCAGTAGTGCGAAGAACGCGATGGTCAGCAGGAGGCCGGCGGTGCGGATCGCATCTCCCAGCGCGAGCGGCAGAGCATCCGCCACGCTATCCATCGCAATGAGAGCGCCGCTCCGCGCCGCCACCGCCGCGCCGAGGAAGATGCACCAGACCATCAGGTAGCGCGCGAGTTCTTCGGTCCACGGCGCCGCCACGATGATCCCGAATTTCGGTAGCACGAAGCGCACGCAGATCTGCGCCGCCACCGTCACCACCATGATCCCCAGCATCGCGCCGACGACGTGCCGGAGCGCCGCGTTCATTCGTGCGATGATGTCGAACGCCAGCTTCACGTCGCGTCTCCGCTCCGATGCCTGTCAGGCCACGTGCGGTGCGGCTTTGCGGCTTTCGCCGATCGCCCGCACCAGATTCTCCGCCACTGTTTCGATGTGCTTGCGCAGCAGCTTCACGCCGCCATCGACGTCGCGAAGGCGCGCGAACGCCAGCAGATTCCGGTGGTCGACGGACTCGTGCTCGACGTCGGCGACGACCGCGAGCTGCAGGTTGATGTAGCGGTTGGCGTTGTCGTGGACGCCCTTGAGCAGCTTCAGCGCGATGGTGCGTCCGGCAGCGGCATAAAGCGCGGAATGGAAGCGCCAGTTGAACTCGCCCCACTTGTCGACGCCGCTCGCCGCGCTCTCGGCGATAACGGAGTCCGCAAGGGCGAAATCCGCCTCTGTCATCCGCGGGATCGCAAGGGCAAACAGCCAGGTCTCGAGCTCGACGCGGATCTCGAAGATCTCCTGAAGTTCGGCGAGCGAGAGTGAGGAGACCACCGTGCCCTTGTGAACCTCCGACACGACGAGCCCCTCGGCCTCAAGCTGCCGGATGGCCTCGCGCAGTGGCACGCGAGAGACGCCGAGCTCGGCCGCAAGCTTCTCCTGCCGCAGCGGCGTGCCTTCCGGCAGGTCGCCGGAGACGATCCTCTGGCGAACCGCACTCACGATCTGGTCGGTCAGCGACTGCCTTCCCAGCTTGGTCAAAGCTAGCTCCAAAATTGAATACGATATTCAACAATCATTCTGGTGTCCCCCGCAAGCGCAGAATTTGGCTTCGCTATGCGAATTAATTGAGCATCGAACTCTCTTGCGCCGCAGAAGAGCTCGGTGATATCGAATATTGTATTCAATTATGGAGACGGCAATGACACGGTGGAGCGGCGTTTTCCCCGCGGTGACGACCAAGCTGAAGCAGGATGGCGCGCTCGATCTTCCCGCACTGCAGCACAGCCTCGACCGCCTGATCGTCAACGGCGTGTCCGGCGTCATTCTGCTGCCGATGCTCGGCGAGAACGCGTCGCTCTCAATGGACGAGCGGGCGCAGGTGCTAACCGCCGCCAAGGAAGCCGTGGCGGGGCGTGTGCCGATGCTGAGCGGATTGGCCGAGGTCTCCGCCCGCTCCGCCGCCGAGGCGGCACGTGCCTATGAGAAGCTCGGCGCCGAGGGACTGATGGCGTTCCCGTCGATCGCCTACAAGAGCGACAAGCGCGAGACGGTTCGCTGGTACAAGGATCTCGCGGCGGCCTCGTCGCTGCCGATCATGATCTACAACAACCCGATCGCCTACGGCGTCGATTGCACGCCCGACATCCTCGAGCAGCTCGCGGATACGCCGGAGATCGTCTGCATCAAGGAAGAAAGCGGCGACATCCGCCGCGTGACCGATGTTTACAATGCCTGCGGCGATCGTTTCGCGGTGTTCTGCGGCGTCGACGACCTGATCCTGGAGAGCGCCGCGCTCGGCGTCACCGGCTGGGTGTCGGGGATGACCAATGCGTGGACCGCCGAATGCGTGCAGCTGTTCAATCTGTGCCGCGCCGGCCGGTTCGACGAGGCCCGCCCGCTGTATCGTCTCCTGACGCCGGCCTTCCATCTCGATACCCACGTCAAGCTCGTGCAGTACATCAAGCTGGCCGAGCATTACGTCTATGGCGCGCCGGAATGGGTCCGCGCCCCTCGCCTGCCGCTCGAAGGCGAAGAACGCGCGCGCGTCAGTGCGGTGATCCTGGAGACGATCAATCAGTTGAAGGGCAAGGCTGCGGCGTAAGTCTAGCGTCCACGGGCGCAGCGCCGCGCTACTCGGCTCGCTGGCGCAGTGGGAGTTCACCCTTGCGCCAGCGTCGTTTCACTTTCTGAACGTCTTGATCTCCGACACGCTACCGTCGCGATACGTCAGCTCGACGGACACCGACTTCACAGTCGACGGCAGCTTGAAATACGGCGTGGCGCTACTCGGGATCGCGACCGGATCGCGCATGTCGCAAGCCGGCATCTTCAGCACCTTGTCGGGGACGCCATTGTCGATGCCGATCCGGGCCTCGCGGATCGCGCAGCGATACGACATCAGATGCGTGTAGTAGACGAGCAAGCCGTTGTAGTCGCGGAACGACAGCCAGCTCGTCGCCGTCATGTCTAGGATCTTGCGCTGGTCACGCAGCAGCGCCGCTTCCGGCTCGAACTTGATCGGAAACGGCCCCTGCATCTCGCCGTTGGCATCGACATAGCGCACCTCGATGGTCGACTCCGGCGCATCTGAAGGCAGTTGGATCGACGGATTCGGCAGCCGCTTGCGCGTGCGCGGATCGAGCGAATCCATGAAGCCGGTCTCGCGGAAATCCTTCTCGCCGGCCATCCGCCACGAAATGCCGAGCGTCGGATCGGCGATCGAGAACACCACCGTCCAGCCCCCATTGTGGCGCGAGAAGCTGGCGATCGGCGCGTTCAGGCTTTCCGAGGTCGGCGGCTTCAGCGGCGCCACCGGCGGCAGCGCCGCGACCTTCTCGGGCGGCTGACTGGGCGCGACCACGCTCGCGGCCGGCTTGGGCGGACCGCTCAGAAACACGTCATCGACCATCTGGTCGAAATACACCGGCACCTGCTTGTGGCCGACTGTCTCGGCCATTTCGCTGACCAGCCGCCGCGTCCGCTGCGCCACCTGCACGAGATTGTCGCCGGGATCGCGGATCTGCTTGGCGAACACGCGGGTGAACACCGAGTTCGGATCGGAGTCGTTGTCGGACAGCCGGTCCAGCGCGGTCTGTCGCGGGCCGGCTGAGAAAATCGAGAACACGCCCTCGGGCAGCGTCGTCATCGGCGCCAACCCGCCGCGTCCGGCGAGTGCGCGAACGCCGCGGCGTTCGAACGGGTTGTTGCGGCAGGCGTCGAGCACCAGGATCGCAGTGCGGGCACCACGGTTCTGCAGCCGGTCGACGATCCGGTCGGCCATGATCGAGGCGTCGCGGACCAGTTCTTCCTGACCCTCGGTCGCCGCCGGCACGTCGGTCGGCAGCAGGAAGTTCTGTCCGGCGATCTCGAAGCCATGGCCGGCGTAGAAGAAGAACGCGGTGTCGCCGGGCTCGATGCTGTTGTCGAAGGCCAGCAGGCTCTGGCTGAAGGCGGCGCGGCTCTGGTTCTCCGCGACCATCACCTGGAAGCCGAGCGCGCGCAGCGTGTCGCCCATGGTGCGGGCGTCGTTCACCGCCTTCTGCAGCTTCGGCACGTTGCGATAATCGTTGTTGCCGACCACCAGCGCGACGCGTTTGGCCGCCTCGGCGGGCGCGCACCAGATCAGCACCGCGGTGATCAGACCGACCGCCGATATCCCGCGCCGTCGCAGCGATCGCATTCCCAGTTCCCCGATGAGCCGGACGGCCGGATCGGACCGCCAGCGCCATAGTCGGCCAAAATGGGGGTGCGGTTCAACCCCGGCGCCGCGCCGCATGGTGAACGGCCCCTCAAAAGCAAACGCGGGCCTCTTTGCAGAGGCCCGCATTATTCTGATCAGTCGCGCCGCTCAGGCCGCGCGAACCGTCTCGAGGAACCTCCCGACTTCGCTCTTGAGGCGATTGCTGTCGTTCGCGAGCGACTGCGCAGCCGAGAGCACCTGGCTCGACGCCGAGCCGGTTTCGTTGGCGCCGCGCTGCACGTCGACGACGCCGGACGAAACCTGCTGCGTGCCCATCGCCGCCTGCTGCACGTTGCGCGAGATTTCCTGGGTCGCAGCGCCCTGCTCTTCCACAGCCGAGGCGATGGTCGAGGCGATCTCCGACATCTTGGAAATGGTCGCGCCGATGTCGCGGATCGCCGTCACCGACTGGCTGGTCGCCGACTGGATGCCGGAGATCTGCTGGCTGATCTCGCCGGTCGCCTTGGCGGTCTGCTCCGCCAGCGCCTTCACCTCGGATGCGACCACGGCGAAGCCGCGGCCAGCCTCACCCGCGCGCGCCGCCTCGATGGTGGCGTTGAGCGCGAGCAGATTGGTCTGGCCGGCGATGGTGTTGATCAGTTCGACGACGTCGCCGATCCGCGCCGCCGCAGCGGACAGTTCGCTGACGCGGTCGTTGGTCATCTGCGCCTGCGTCACCGCGTCCTGTGCGATGCGGGCCGACTCCTGGACCTGCCGGCTGATCTCCGTGACCGACGAGGCCATTTCTTCGGTCGCGGAAGCGACCGACTGCACGTTGGCAGAGGCCTGTTCCGACGCAGCCGCCACCGAGGTCGACACTTCTTGCGAACGGTGAGCGCTCGAGGTGAGCGTGGTCGCGGAGGCTTCGAGTTCGGTCGAGGCCGACGACACGGTCTGGATCACTTCGCCGACCGCGGCTTCGAAATCCTGCGCCAGCCGCGCCATGTCCTGCTTACGCTGCGCGGCGATCGTGCGGTCCTGCTCGGCCTTGGCGGCCGCTTCCTGCCGCGCCTTTTCCTCGAGCATCAGCTTGATGCCTTCGACGGCGCGGGCGGTCTCACCGATCTCGTCCTTGCGATCGACGCCGGTCATATCGACCGCCTCGCCCTTCGCCATCCGCTGCAGCAGCCCGACCAGCGAGCCCATCGGCTTGGCGACGCCGTACTGACCGACGATGAAGCCGAGCACGAGGCCGATGATCACACCGATCGCGGTGACGATCATCATCATGCGCGACGTCTGGTCGTAGAGATCACTGGCGTCCTTGGCCATTCCCTCGACGCGGGTCGATAGGCGGTTCGCGACCTCGCGCATCGCGGTCTGCAGTTCGTTCGACTTCTCGACGCTGCGCATCATCGATTCCAGCAGCGCGTCACGCGACGCCTGTTTGCCGGAAACGATGGCGTCCACGTTGCGCAGCGTGTCTTCGGCCTCGCTGCGATAGGCCTTCAACTTCGCCTGCACGTTCGGGATCATGGCGCGTGCCTGCTCGTCGCGCGTCTTCCCGAGCTCCTCGACCCGCTCCGTCAGCGTCGCGAGATTCTCGTCGACGATCTTGCGGGCGCGAGCGAGGGTCTCCGCGCGCGGATCGATCGCCGCGAGGAATTCACCGCGGCTGATCGTCAGGACGTTCTGATTGGCGCGCGCCGCCAGCAGCGCACGCTTGGAGGCGCGATTCATGTTGTCCGACCCGGCGTTCAGCGTCTCCATCGCTCCCATCGCCACCCAGGTCAGCGCCCCCGCAACCAATGATAGCAATACGACGATGAAGAGTATTTTTGTGAGTACCCGGAAGCGCGCAAGAATGGCCATGATGTCTCTCGTCTACGTCGCTCCTCATCCGGCGGACGCCGAACCCCCATGAACGACGCAGATAGTTTTCATCAAAAACGGTAATCTGCTGTGTGTACGTTTTTGCGCGAAATGTACGACACCGGGCATAGAATAACGTGAGACTAGGGATTTTACGGGTGGTGAGCAGGACCGGACTCGTCGATCAATCGAAGCTGCGAATTGATTGCGAGTCACATCGTGCGTGGAGACGTAACTCGGCTGCTACGAGGTTTTGAGATCGGATCCGCCGAGGATCCGGCGGCCGCCTACGACTTCGCCCGCAATCGGTTCGGCCTTGAACTCAGCACGCCGCAGATCGAGGGCTTCCGGACGAGCACCAGCCTCGCGCCGCTGCCGAACGTGTCGCTGCTGGTCTCCACGACATCGCTGCCGGTTCGGCTGCTGACGGATAGCAGCACCATGCTTCATCTGCATCTTTGCCAACGCGGCCGCTGCACACTCACCGAGGGCGGTCGACGGATCGAGATCGGGGAGGATCAGGCGCTGATCTGCTCGCCCGGGCGGCCGGCACTGCTCGACTTTAGCGCCAACTACGCAGAGCTGGTGCTGCTGATTCCGCCGGCAATGCTGGAGCGGATGCTGACTGTGCTGCTCGGCTTCGCGCCGCGCGGGCCGATCGTGTTCGAGCCCGAACTTGCCGACGACGATCCGCATTTCACCGGCCTGCGCGAATTGCTGATGCTGCTGGCGAGCACGCTCGACGCGGGCTTCTCGGTGTGGCCGAAGGCGGCGCTGGCGCAACTCGAACAGGCCTGCGTGGTGTCGCTGCTGTATTGCGGCCGGCACAATTTCAGTGAGTTTCTGACCAGCTCGGCTGCCAGCGCCCCGCCCAAGATGGTGCTCGATGCCGAGCATTTCGCCGAGAGCCAGGCCGAGTCCGACATCCGTGTCGAGCAGATGGCCCAGGCCGCCGGCGTCAGTGCCTCGACCCTCAGCCGGGTGTTCCTGAAGTCGCGCGGCTACTCGCCGGCGGCGTTCGCCAAACGGACCCGACTCGGGCGGGCGCGGCTGCTGATCGAAACGGGAGCCGCCACCACGGTGATGGGCGTGGCGCTGCGCTGCGGTTTTGCCAACACCAGCCGCTTCACACAGGATTACCAGCAGGCCTTCGGGGAAACCCCGGCCGAGACTCTGCGCCACCGGCGGCGCCAAAAGCCCGCGAAACTGCAAGAATATTAAGCTTTTCAGGCGTTTCATACGCGAACGCATTGACTTTGCGCGATTCCGGCCTATGTTCCGGCCGTGATGCGGCCCGGTATCGACTACGCGATATCCCGGTTGAGCCGCCTGTCCGCGACCGACATCCCCGTGCAACATTGCTTGCCGCTCCGGGGCTGAGCGCGACAGTGATTTCCGAGAAATCCCGGCGGCGGTTTCACCAAGTGGCGTGATCTTCGAAACGGTTCAATCCTGGTTCGGATCGGATCGCGCCGACAACAGAGGCTAAATGTCCTTTTCCAATCTCGGCCTGTCCGACAAGGTCCTCGCTGCCGTCGCGGCCAGCGGCTACACGACCCCCACCCCCATCCAGGAACAGGCGATCCCCCACGTCCTCGCCCGCAAGGACGTTCTCGGCATCGCCCAGACCGGCACCGGCAAGACCGCGGCCTTCGTGCTGCCGATGCTGACGATGCTCGAAAAGGGCCGCGCCCGGGCCCGGATGCCCCGCACGCTGATTCTCGAGCCGACCCGCGAACTCGCGGCCCAGGTCAAAGAACAGTTCGACAAATACGGCGCCGGCCAGAAGCTCAACGTCGCGCTGCTGATCGGCGGCGTGTCGTTCGGCGATCAGGATCTCAAGCTCGGCCGCGGCGTCGACGTGTTGATCGCCACCCCGGGCCGCCTCCTCGACCACACCGAACGCGGCGGCCTGCTGCTCACCGGCGTCGAGATGCTGATCATCGACGAAGCCGACCGGATGCTCGACATGGGCTTCATTCCCGACATCGAGCGGGTCTGCAAGCTGGTCCCCTTCACCCGCCAGACGCTGTTCTTCACCGCGACGATGCCGCCGGAAATCCGCCGCGTCACCGAGACCTTCCTGCACAATCCCGAAAAGGTCGAAGTCTCCAAGCCGGCCTCCACCGCCGTGACGGTGACGCAGTCCCAGGTGCCCTGCGGACGCGAGCCCCACGAGAAGCGTGAGACGCTGCGCCGGCTGATCCGCGGCGCGACCGACCTCAAGAACGCGATCATCTTCTGCAACCGCAAGCGCGAGGTCGCACTGCTGGCGAAGTCGCTGCAGAAGCACGGCTTCAGCGTCGGCGCCCTGCACGGCGACATGGACCAGACCGCGCGCATGGCCGCGCTGGAAGCCTTCCGCAAGGGCGACCTGCCGATCCTGGTGGCTTCCGACGTCGCGGCCCGCGGCCTCGACATCCCGGAAGTCAGCCACGTCTTCAACTTCGACGTGCCCCATCATCCCGACGACTACGTCCACCGCATCGGCCGCACCGGTCGCGCCGGCCGTCTCGGCACAGCCGTGACGATCGTGGCGCCGTCCGACCAGAAGTCGATCGCCGCGGTCGAGAAGCTGATCGGCAAGGAAATCCCGCGCGCCGACGTCGGCCCGACCAGCGAGGTCGAGGACGATCAGGAGCGCCCGGCCCGCTCGTCGCGCCGCTCGTCCGAATCCCGCCACCGCGAACCGCGTGGCGAGGAGCGCGCGCCGCGCGAAGCCCGCGAGCCGCGTGAACCTCGTGAGCCGCGTGGCGAGCCCCGCCGCGAACGCGAGCCGCGCGAACAACGCAACAAGCCCCGTCGCGAGCCGCGCGGTGCGCCTTCTCCTGCACATGCTTCGTTCGGTTCGGCACCGCCGCCGCGCGACACCTCGTCGGAGCCCGGTGATCACTCCCACCTGCCCGCTTTCCTGCTGCGCCCGATCCGTGCGCGCGGCTGATTTGCTGCGGTGCGGCGCCTGATTTGCTCGGGCTCCGCACCGTCCTCTCCTGTGAGTTCCCCGAAAATTTACGCGGCGTTCACCGTCACCCCGTAGCCTTTGCAACCGGGAATGGCGGGCTCGGTTGGTTCGTCGGGGGACGCGGTGGCACCGATGCAGGATGAACACGAGCGCAGCATGGCGTATGCCGAGCTTGCGCTGAATCAGATCAAGGCGCTGCGGCAGCCCGCCATGCCGCGCAACTACGAGATCTGGTACGTCTACGCCACCGGCTACAATGCCGAGCTCAACAAGGCGATCAACGAGGCGCTGGCCAACCGCGGCCGATTGAGCGACTCGGATCTCGAACAACTCCACGACTGCTATCTTTCGCCGAGCCGGACCAACGACCGGATCGACCGGATCGGCGCGCGCGTGGTCAGCGAGATCGACGATATGATGTCGCTGCTCGCTGATACTCTTGGGACCACGGCGACCTTCGGCGCCAACCTGAAGGGCGCGAGCCAGAACCTGTCGCTCGCGACCGATCACGAGCAGATCAAGACCATCGTCGAGCGGCTGGTCTCGGCGACCCGCGAGATGCAGGAAGCCAACAGCGCACTCGAGGAACGGCTCTCTACCTCGCGCCAGGAAATCACCAATCTGCAGGCAAGCCTCGAGGCGATTCGCGCCGAGAGCCTGACCGATCCGTTGACCGGCCTCGGCAATCGCAAGCACTTCGATCGCGTCGTCAACGAGGCTGTGCGCAGCGCCGGGGTCAGCCGGCGTCCGCTGTCGCTGCTGATGATCGACATCGATCACTTCAAGTCGTTCAACGACAATTACGGCCATCTCACCGGCGACCAAGTGCTTCGTCTGGTCGGCATGACGCTGAAGCAGACCATCAAGAGCAACGACGTGCCGGCGCGCTACGGCGGCGAGGAATTCGCTGTGGTGCTGCCGGAGACGCCGCTGCGCCAGGCGCTGATGATCGCCGACGACATCCGCCGCGTCGTGATGTCCAAGGAACTGAAGAAGAAGTCGACCGGCGAAATTCTCGGCCGCGTCACGCTGTCGGCCGGCGTCTCGACGCTGAAGCCCGACGACGACGCCGACGCCCTGATCGAGCGCGCCGACGCCTGCCTCTACTCGGCCAAGCGCAACGGCCGCAATCGCGTCATCTGCGAAACCGATCCGGAATTCCGGAAGGTCGAATCTGCCAAGGTTGCGTGACGACGTCGCGAGACGTGCGCCGTCGGGCGCTCGCCAAAACGCGCTGCTCGACGTTCAAACACACTCTGCTCTTTGCGCTAAGGATCGATCACCGCCGGCAAGGCCGGCGATGATCCTTGCTTGAATCAGACCCAATCCGGCCGGGTTGTCAGGAGGTCGCGGTCGCCACGACGACGGCAGGCTTGCGGCTGAGCACCAGATAGAGTCCGCCTGCCACCAACGTGCCGACAAGCCAGCTCAGATCTGCACCACCAAGGAAGTGGACCGCGATCGGTCCCTTGAACGCCGGCAGCAGCCCGTTCTGGAACAGCCAGCCAGCGAACAGGCCGGCGAAGAAGGCAATGAGACCGGCCCAGTTCACATCGCCATAAGCACTGGTCTCGGGTGACTTGTAGAGTTCGGCGACGTTTACTACGCCCTTGCGTCGAATGTAGAAGTCGGCGAGCACGACGCCGGCGAACGGGCTCAGCCACATGATGAGGCCGATCATCCAGTGGTCGAAGGCTTGGGCGAAGTTCGGCGCGAACACGAAGTAGAACGTCACCAGATAGCCCGCCGCGCCGACGATCAGCGCCAGCGCGATCCGCGGCACCCGCAGCCCCATGCTGAGCAGAGCGAGGGACGCGGAGTACACGTTGAGGATATTGGTGGCGATCGGCCCGTGCAGCACGAGCGCGAGAACCAGCACCGCCATCGGGCCGCCGAACACGGCGCTCACCATCTTGGCGGGATCCGCATCGTTGGTGACGCTGGCGATGGTGGCTCCGAGAACGCCGAGCCAGACCACCGGCAGATACATGCCGGCGAAGCTGTACCAGAACACGGCGGCCGACGACTCGGTCGTCCGCACGAAGCGCGAATAGTCCGACGCCCAGGTCACCCACGAGATCCCCCAACCGACGCCGATCGCGGCCGTCAGCAAGGTCATCATCGCGTAGCGCTCGCCCGGAGCAAGCGGGCTCACGAGATTCCAGTTCACCACACCCGGCTGCGTCCAAGCGGCGACGCTGATCAGCACCATGATTACCACGGTCGCCGGAACGGTGTACTTCTCGAACGTCCGGATCGCATAGAAGCCGTAGGTGCCGATGCCGATCTGCAGCGCCATGATGATCGTCATGACGATCAGGTTCGGAGCGGCCGTGTCGGGAACGCCGAACTGGCCGAGGATGCCCATCGAGATCTTGACCGGGAAATAGGTGTTCACCCCGATCCAGCCGAGCGTCATCAGAAACACCAGCGCCGCCGGCAGATACGCTCCGCGCCGGCCGAATGCGGCACGGCTGAGAACCATCTGATTGACGCCGGTCTTGTGTCCCATCACCGTGAACGCGGCGAACAGCGCGCATCCGACGAGATTGCCGAGCACGATGACGGCAATCACGTCCCAGATCCCAAGCTTGAGAATAATGCCCAGCGCGCCCAGCGCCCAGTTGATCGGGGCGATGTTGGCGCCCGCCCAGATCCACATCTGCTGAGCGCCGGTGGAATCGCGATCGGCGGCCGGGATCGGCTCGATCGCATGATCGTCAAGTCGTAGTTCGGTCGCCATTGATCACCCCCTCAGTGCTGCCGCGAACACCCGATGTGTGCGCAGCCATGCCCAGTTTGCCGCATCGGCACTTGCACCGACGCAGCCCCGCCTCCGTCCCGTCGGGACGGAACTTCGCGCGAACCTCCCACGATCGCGAAGCAAAAGAAGATCAATCAGCGCGAGGACTATCAGCCCCGCGCCGGAGATTAGGAAGTACGCTTCGTATTGACTAAGCACGCTTCGTGCCAGACGCCCGAAAAGCTTTGATGAGTCTCGACCGGTTCGCGTTGGCTGGGTGTATGCGCTTCGCGAAAGCAGACGTCGCCACCTGCGCAAGCAGATCGCGATTTCCTGCCGCTTTGACAGGCTCGGGGACTTGCCGGCCTGTCAGCGTCGCTGATCAAGACGTGGGCGCGGCGATGCCTGAACGATCACTTTGCCGGGGCTCGTCTGGAGCCGGACCTTTTGGCCGCGAGTTTATCGCGACCTTCGGCGCGCGGGCGATTAGCAACGGCCTTGAGAGAGGAACCCTTGGCAGAAGGCCTCTTGGCCGACGAACTTTTGGAAGATGACGGCTTGGGAGAATAGGGCTTAGAGGGAATACTTTTGGAAGAAGATCCTGTCGGAGACGTACTCTTGCGAGCACGGCTGCTGGACGACGCGGACTTCGTCGACTCGGCTTTCGTCTTCCGTGGCTTGCGTGCCTTGGCAAGCGCCGCACGCTCCGCAGCGGCGAGCGCTGCCCGCGACCATTCGACGAGTTCATCGGGTTCGTCGAGCAGCCGGTCAGGCAGCCGCCAATACGACGCAACCGTCACGGTCCGCTGGCGGGTCGTATACGAGAACGGCTGCGAGCCTTCGCTCTCGAAGCTCGCGATCGTCGCTTCATCGGCACGCAGATAGATCGTGTCCCGCAGCACCAGCGCGAAGGTGATGCCGTCGGCGGAAATGCCGAAGCCGGAGAACATCCGCCGGATCGCCACCGGCCCGAACGGTTCGAACAAATCCGCGAGATAATCACGATCCATCGGCGCCCGGCCCTGCGTTGCCGGGGACGAGCATAGTGGGCTTCAAGTTCAAGGCAATATAGCCACTGCCGCCCGGATCTGCAGCGCACGACGCCGCAGGCACGGCGCAGCGTCCGAGGCACGAGGCCACCCACCTGTCATCCGAAGACGAACGTGAGTTGCCGAGCCGCCTCGCCCCGTGTCCCGGGCGCGGTGCAGCGCGTAGCGCTGCTCCGCAGACCCGGGACCCCGGTTGCTTCGCAGCATTCCTAGACACCCGCGGCGGGACGCGGTGAGGCAAAAACCGGGGCCCCGGATCTGCAGCGCACCACGCCGCAAGAGCGGCGCGCTGCGCAGCGTCCGGGGAACAACGCCACCCACCTGTCATACGAAGACGGAAGTAAATTGCCGAGCCGCCTCCCCCTGTCCCGGGCGCGGTGCAGCGCGTAGCGCTGCTCCGCAGACCCGGGACCCCGGTCACTTCGCAGCATTCCTAGACACCCGCGGCGGGACGCGGTGAGGCAAAAACCGGGGCCCCGGATCTGCAGCGCATCACGCCGCAACCGCGGCGCGCTGCGCAGCGTCCGGGGCACGAGGCCCGTACGAACTACTTTTTCAGCGGCGCGTAGAAGGTGCCGTCGATCTCGCCGATGTCGCCCTGGTCGAGCGCCGGGACCTGCAGCACGGTGCGCGGCGGATACGGGCCGTCGCCCCAGATGTCCTTCTGAACCTTGTTGACGACCGGCCGATACTTGGCGACGTCGGTGACGAACACGGTCAGCCGCACTGCGTCGGCCTTGGTGGCGCCGGCGGCTTCGGCGGCGGCCAGCATGTTGTCGAACATTTGGCGGACGCGCGCCTCGTCGCCATCGACCATCTTGCCGGTGACGCGGTCGGTGCCGCGCATGCCGCCGATGAACACGAAGTCGCCGGCACGGGCGCCGATGCTCCAGGTGCCGCTCGGCGTGATGGTCTTGTCGGTCGGCGCGATGATCTTGACGGCGCTGGTCTCAGCCGAGGCGACGACGGGCATCGCGGCGGCGGCGACGGCAGCGACCAGCAATGCGCGGAATGGACGGTTCATGCGGTTCTCTCCCTGTGATCGGATTCGGACGGCGCGATCTGTCGTCGGCGCCAGAATTGAGCATCGGCGAAACGAGGCTCGGACGCGTACATTGCCTGTTGGGTCGCGAGCTGATGCGTGACGCCCTGCAGGTAATCGCGCTCGTAGACGGCGCCGGCGTCGGCGGCGCCCCTGGCGAGGCCGAGCGCGGCCGCGGCGGCCTGAAGGCCGCTCCACAGCGCGGTGGCGAGGCCATTGGCACTGACCGGGTCGAGCGCCGTCGCGGCATCTCCGGCCCGTACGATGCGGCCTTCGATCAGCCGGCTGACCGTGATCGACGCAGCCGGCGAAATCGCCGGCGGCGCCGCGGCTGCGAGCGATTCGAGGCCGAGGCTGGCGAGGCGGGGCGCGATCGCGATCGTGCCTGCGGCGAGGTTCGCCCAGCGCACGCCGTCCTGCGCCACACCGGTCGGAAGCAGATCGGTGTCGGTGAACAGGCCGAGCATCATGCGGCGGCCGGGCAGCGGCGACATGTACCACCAGCCGAGATCGATGGCTTCGACCAGCGTCGCTGCCGCGGTCTCCGCATCATCGGGCAAGTCGAGGACGCGCCAGGCCGCGATCAGCCGGTCCAGCCGCCGTCGTTCAGCGGCAGCGCCGGACGACAGCGCGGCACGCCCCGTGCAATCGACCGCGGCGGCGACCGAGATCACCGCGCGATCGGCCATCGTCAGTTCGACGCCGCCGGGTCGATGCGCGAGCGCAGTGACGCTGCTGCGGATACGTTCGACGTCGCTGGTCAGCAGCGCGGTGCGCATCAGCCGCTCGAACTGCGCGCGGTCGAGATGATAGCCGAGGCCTTCATGGTCCGGCGCCTTGCGCAGCGTGGCGTCGCCCCACACCGAGAAACGCCCCTCGCCCGGCAGCGCGCTGTCGGCATCGAGCAGATGCCCCCATTGCAGGGCCTCGAGCAACGTCAGCGCCTTTGGCGAGAGCGTTTCGCCACGGTTCGGCACTGCCGGATCAGGTGCGATCAGGATTGGACGATGTCCCGCCAGCACGAGCCGCCGGGCGGCGGATAGTCCCGCCACCCCTGCGCCGATCACGGCAATCCGCGGCATCCGCGCGGCTAACGCGACGGGATCGGTTCGACGATATCCATCGAACCGCGTTGCACCTCGACGAACACCTGCTCAGGCACGCCCGCGAGCCCCTTGGGGCCCGGCCGCTTCACCACCACCCCCAGCCGCGTCCACACCTCGCTCAGGCGGCGCAGGCCGGCGGTGTAGCCGGCCTCGACATGCTGGCCGTGGCCGGCCGCGCCGCGCGCCCATGGCACGCGCGTGTGATAGAAGCGCAGCCGCTCCTCTTCGGTGAGGTCGGTGCGCATCATCTGCTTGTAGAACGCCTCGGGCAGCACATCGACCGGCAGCAGCGCCGGCCACCACACCGGCGTCGGGAAGCCGGTCGCGGTGAGCACCGCCTGGCAGCTGAACGCGTCGCCCTGCCACGGCACGCCCATCCAGCGCGTCAGATCGCCCGGCGCCTGCGGACCGATCGGCGAGCCCTGGTCCGGCTTCGCCGGGTTGCCGGTGAAGACGTTGTCCGGGTTGAGTTGCAGACCGAGATCCTGATTGAGAGTCTTGCGGTTCGACAACGCGATGCGGAACGGCAGCTTGGTTTCGCTCGGGCCGCGATACAGCGCCTTGTGGCGGATCGGCCAGGTGATCTCGACGCCGGGATGGAATGCGCCGCCCGAGCAGGCATCGAGCGCTGCGCGAGTCATTGCTTCCGGACGTAGTTCGACCGGCAGGTCGTCGAGCGTCTTCACGGCGTCCGCTGCGGCGTTGGTGTAGTCCGCGTCGAACTTGCCGTCGACCCAGAGCTGCAGCACGCGATACTGCGTCCGCGTCAGCGACAACCAGGAATGCGCGCTATCCGGATAGTTGACGCCGTCGCCGAGCATGATCGGGATCGCGTTGCCGCGCCGATCCTCGCCGCCAGGCTTGCGGAAGACGTCGAACACGCGCTTGCGCTCCGCCTGCGCGTCGGCCGACGATTTCGCCAGCCCCTCGATCACCTTCGGATCGGACAGATCGCCGATGTCGTGCCACGCCGCGCCGAGGAACGACGCCGCAGCCACCCACTGCATGGTGCCGGCACGGCGCAGGATCGGCAGCACGTCGCGGCGGAACGACACCTTATCGGCCGGCGGCTGCAGCTGGCCGAGATCGATCATCGCCTCGCGCGCCGCATCATACAGCGTCACGATCGGCTCGAGCTGCGGTGCGAATTTCGGTCCGCAGCAGACGACCCACGCCGGCTCGGCCTCGACGGTCTGGCCGTCGATGCTGACGCTGGCCTTGACCCAGCCGTCGGCCCAATCGTCGTGCCAGCCGTCGTTATTCGTGAAGTCACGCACCGGATTCTGCGGCAGCGCCGAGCGCGACACGCCGTCGGCGGCGAACACCAGGAGACGCCCCTTGTCGTCGGTGCGCAGATGGCCGAGCGAGACGTCGAGCGTTTGCCAGAAGCGGCCCTTGAGCTTGTACTTGTCGTCGCCGCCGGCGCCGTTCACCGACGCACCGGAGATCGCCACCGCGCCCGGATCGATGCACAGCATCGCGTCGCGCTTGTCGAGCGGGATGAACGCGTTGCGCTGCGGGTTCGGCACGCCCGGCATGCTGGCGCCCTGGTCGAGCGCGTTGGTGAAGCCGTACCAGGTCGCCTTGGTGTTGGCGGCGTGTACCGTCCACTTCGCCGACGCGGCGTCGATCTCGCGCACCACGCGGCCCTGGTCGTCGTAGCCGAACAGGCGGAAGCGCTGGACCTGTTTCTTGATGCGGCCGCGGGAGTCCTTGAAGCCACCCTCCGGCTCGTCGAGCAGGCCGGGCACCTCGGGCGCCAGGAACCAGTCCTCGGCATTGCCGACGCGGGAGAAACCGATGGCCGGGAAGATCGCAACCTTGGCGATCTTGGCGCCCTGGGGCGCGGCCTGCTGGGCGTGCAGCGAGGAGATCGCCGCCTTGCCGAGGATCGGTCCCCCGAGCCCCAGCGCAGCGGCTCCGAGCAGAAAGTCACGGCGTTTCATGCTATTTCCCCTGCGAATGTTTCGCAGGAGTTATTCGCAACTGCCTCTTAATTCCAACTTAATGGAAGATGCGCGAATCGAGCGTCTGGCTCGCAACCTGAGCAACATCTCCCGCACGGCGGAAAGCTGAGAATAAAATGCTTCGAAAGCAGAGCCGACCGATCAGCCGTCGATCGTCGCCGGCTTGAGCTCGACCGACTCGCCGCAACCGCAGGCCGAGATCTGGTTCGGGTTGTTGAACACGAACTGCGCCTGCATCCGGTCGGCCTTGTAGTCCATCTCGGTGCCGAGCAGGAACAGCACGGCCTTCGGATCGACCAGGATCTTGACGCCCTTGTCCTCGATCACCTCGTCGGTCGGCTTTATGTCCTGGGCGTAGTCCACCGTGTAGGATTGGCCGGCGCAGCCGCCATTCTTGATGCCGACGCGCAGACCGACGATCGCGCCGTCGGCCCGGCCCATCAGTTCCTTGACGCGCGTGGCCGCCGCATCGGTGAGCCGCATCACCTGCGGACGCGGCCGGCGGGCCGGCTTGGTGGGCGCTGCTGGTGTCGTCTCGGTCATCGTTTCCATCCTCGTGGCGGTTCAAGGCCGCCCGGTTGGCTGATTATTTAAGAACTCAACACCGTCATTGCGAGCAAAGCGAAGCAATCCAGTTCGGTTCACAGCGCATGGATTGCTTCGTCGCGGAGCCTGTACTCGGACGGCGCGCAGCGCCGATCCGGGTGCTCCTCGCAATGACGAAACGAACCTCACCACATATTCAGCACGAGCCGCGCTTCGTCGCTCATCCGCTCGGGGGTCCACGGCGGCTCCCAGACGATGTTGACGTTGACCACGCCGACGCCGGGCACCGAGGCCACCGCGTTCTCGACCATGGTCGGCAACTCGGCCGCGGCCGGGCAGTTCGGCGTCGTCAGTGTCATGTCGAGGTCGACGGTGCGGTCGTCCTTGATCTCGACCTTGTAGATCAGACCCAGCTCGTAGATGTCCGCCGGGATTTCCGGGTCGAACACGGTCTTGAGCGCGCCCACGATTTCGGTGCCGAGCCGCTCGGTTTCCTCGGGCGGCAGCGCCGAGACGGTCTGCATATTGGCTTTGGCCTCGATCGTATCGGTCATGCGAACAGATCCCGCGCCTTGATCAGCGCCTGTGCGAGTTGGTCGACATCTTCCCGGGTATTATACATGCCGAACGACGCCCGGCACGTCGCCGTGACCTGGAAACGCTCCAGCAGCGGCATCACGCAGTGAGTTCCCGCCCGTACCGCCACGCCCTGACGGTCGATCACCGTGGCGATGTCGTGCGGGTGCGCCCCCTTCATTTCGAAGGAAAGCACCGGCCCCTTGTCCTTGGCCGATCCGAGGATCCGCAACGAGTTGATCTCGCGCAGCCGCTGCTCGGCATAGGTCAAAAGATCGTGTTCGTGCGCGGCTATGCGCTCCTTGCCGATCGAATTGACATAGTCGATCGCGGCGCCGAGTCCGACCGCCTCGACGATCGCCGGCGTGCCGGCCTCGAAGCGATGCGGCGGGTCGCCATAGGTCACCCAGTCCTGCGCCACTTCGCGGATCATCTCGCCGCCGCCATTGTAGGGGCGCATCTTGGCCAGCACGTCGTACTTGCCGTACAGCACACCGATGCCGGTCGGGCCGTACAGCTTGTGGCCGGTCATGATGTAGAAGTCGCAGTCGAGGTCCTGGACGTCGATGGTGAGATGCACGGCGCCCTGGCTGCCGTCGACCAGAACCGGAATGCCGCGGTCGTGCGCGATCTTCACGACTTCCTTGACCGGCACGATGGTGCCGAGCGCGTTCGACATCTGGGTGATCGCCACCAGCTTGGTCTTCGGCGACAGCAGCTTCTCGAACTCGTCGATCAGGAAGTTACCCTCGTCGTCGACAGGGGCCCACTTCAGCACGGCGCCCTGGCGCTCACGCAGGAAGTGCCATGGCACGATGTTGGAATGGTGCTCCATGATCGAGAGCACGATCTCGTCGCCCTCGCCGATATTCGGCGCGCCGTAGGACGACGCGACCAGGTTGATCGCCTCGGTGGCGTTGCGGGTGAAGATGATCTCTTCCGGCTTGCGCGCGTTGAGGAAGCCCTGCACCCGGGCGCGGCCGCCTTCGTAAGCCTCGGTCGCCGCATTGGCGAGATAGTGCAGGCCGCGATGCACGTTGGCGTATTCGCTCTCATACGCCTTGGTCATCCGCGTCAGCACCGACCGCGGCTTCTGCGCCGACGCCGCGTTGTCGAGATACACCAGCCGCTTGCCGTAGACTTCGAGCCCCAGCGCCGGAAAATCCTCGCGGACCTTGGCGACGTCGTAGGAGCCGTTGCTAACTGCGGGATGCGCCATCGTCACTCACTCTGCCTCGTCCTGAGGAGCGCGCTCTGCGCGCGTCTCGAAGGACGGAGTTCATCCTCTCTTGGTCTCATCCTTCGAGACGGCCGCTCCGCGGCCTCCTCAGGACGAGGGTAACTATCCCCGCGCCGCCAGCCAGCGCTCGGCGGCGGCGATCGCCAGCGCGCGCAGATTGTCGTCGGCGATCGCTTCGATCGCTTCGCCGACGAACGCCTGGATCAGCAGCGCCTCGGCTTCCTTCTCCGGCAGGCCGCGGGCGCGCAGATAGAACAGCAGCTGATCGTCCAGCGCGCCGATCGCGGCACCGTGGCCGCAGGTGACGTCGTCGGCGAAGATCTCGAGCTCCGGCTTGTTGTCGGCCTCGGCTTCGTCGGACAGCAGCAGCGCCCGCGTCATCATCTTGGCGTCGGTCTGCTGCGCCGGCTGCCGCACATTGATGCGGCCCTGGAACACCGAGTGGCCGCGATCATCGACCACCGCGCGGAAACCCTCGCGGCTGACGCAATGCGGCACGTCATGGTTCATCACCAGCGTGGTGTCGGCGTGCTGGGTGCCGTTGAGCAGATTGACGCCGTTGGTCTCGACCCGGGCGTGCTCGCCGGCGATCGTCACGGTCGACGAATAGCGGCTGGCAAGCGAGCCGGTGTTGATGCCGACCACACCGTAATGCGCCTGCGTGCCGACGCGCACCTCGGCGGCGGCGATGTTGAACGCGTCGCGCGCATCCTCGATCAGGCGGACATGGTCGAGCCGCGCACCGTCGCCGATGCTGATCACGGCGGCGTCGTGAACCTGATAGGCGCCGACGCCCTCGCCCGCCACATAGCTCTCGACCAGCGTCGCGGCCGAATTCTTGCCGAGCTGAATCAGCGACCGCGTAAAGCTCGCCGTCTTGGTGGCGCTCGCCGCGATGTGCACGACGTGCAGCGGCTGCGACAGCTTGATGCCATCCGCAACCGCGATCACCACGCCGTCCGTCATCAGCGCGGTGTTGAGCGCCACCATCGGATCGGCCGTGCCGAGCGACAGCAGCCGTTCGTCACCGGCGGCCAGCGCGTCGCGCAGGCTGCGGATCGACAGGCCCTGCTCCAAAGCCGACAGGTCGGACAGCTCTGCCACCAGCGTGCCGTCGACCAGCACCAGCCGGCGCACGCCATCGATTGCGTGCAGCTTCACGGCCGCTTCGGCGCGGGCGAGCGCGGCGGCGTCCGGCGCCGGCGCGATCGGCAGCACCTCGCGCATCAGCGCGCGCAAATCGGTGTACTTCCAGTCCTCGATCCGCCGGTGCGGCAGGCCGATCAGCTGAAACTGATCGAAGGCGCGGCGACGGGCGTCGGCGACCTTGCCGGCGCCGGGCTGGCCCGCCAGCACGCTCGCGAAGTTCGCGCCCGCGACGTCTGCCTTCTCGGTCTTCGCCAATGCGATATTCATGATCCGATCCTCGGCGTCAGGCCGCCGCTTCCTGATACTGGGCGTAGCCGTTGGCTTCGAGTTCGAGCGCCAGCTCCTTGCCGCCGCTCTTCACCACCTTGCCACGCGACATCACGTGCACGTAGTCCGGCACGATGTAGTCGAGCAGACGCTGATAGTGGGTGATTACCACCATGGCGCGGTCCGGCGTGCGCAGCGCGTTGACACCCTCAGAGGCGACCCGCAGCGCGTCGATGTCGAGCCCGGAGTCCATTTCGTCGAGGATGCACAGGCTCGGCTGGAACAGCGCCATCTGCAGCACTTCGTTGCGCTTCTTCTCGCCGCCCGAGAAGCCGACATTGACGCCGCGCTTCAGCATGTCCTGCGGAATGCCGAGCGAAGACGCGACCTCGCGCACGCGCTTGAGGAAATCCGGCGTCGAGAACTCCTCCTCGCCGCGCGCCTTGCGCTGCGCATTCAGCGCGGTGCGCAGGAACGTCATGGTGGCGACGCCGGGGATTTCGACCGGATACTGGAAGGCCAGGAACACGCCCTTGGCGGCGCGCTGGTCCGGATCCATCTCCAGCAGATCTTCGCCCTTGAAAAGGATCTGGCCGCCGGTGACCTCATAGCCCGGCTTGCCGGCGATCACGTGGCTGAGCGTCGACTTGCCGGAGCCGTTCGGCCCCATGATCGCGTGCACCTCGCCGGCGTTCACGGTGAGCGTGAGCCCATGCAAAATCTCGCGATCCGCGACGCTGACCTTGAGATCCTTGACTTCGAGTAGTGCGGACATTTGTAGCTTCCTAATGTTCTCGACGGGGTCGGCCGTTCAGCCCCACGACCCATCCGTTTCCCACGCGCACACGACGACAAAGATGATCGTCGAAACAGCAATGACCTTCACGGGCGGCGAGACAATCGATGAGTACGTCTTTTCGCGCCGGATCGCCGTGAAGGCGCAGACCAGGACGATGAAGAGAAACGCACCAACGAGTGTGTATCCCTCCCACGTCGACGGCACCGCGCCGTAGCCTGTCTGTTTCGGCACGAACCAGAACTCGTTCATGCCGACTATCCGACGCTTCCCTCGAGACTGATCGAGATCAGCTTCTGCGCCTCAACCGCGAACTCCATCGGCAGTTGCTGGAGCACGTCCTTGACGAAACCGTTGACGACGAGGCCGACGGCCTCCTCCTGCGACAGGCCGCGCTGGATGCAGTAGAACAGCACGTCCTCGGAGATCTTCGACGTCGTGGCTTCGTGCTCGAACAGCGCAGAGGAATTCTTCGCCTCGATATACGGCACGGTGTGCGCGCCGCACTGGTCGCCGATCAGCAGCGAGTCGCAGGCGGTGAAGTTGCGCGCACCCTTGGCCTTGCGGTGGGCGGTGACGAGACCGCGATAGGTGTTCTGCGACTTGCCGGCCGCGATGCCCTTGGAGATGATCCGGCTCGTGGTGTTGTTGCCGAGATGGATCATCTTGGTGCCCGAATCGACCTGCTGGAAGCCGTTCGAGATCGCGATCGAGTAGAACTCGCCGCGCGAGTTATCGCCACGCAGGATGCAGCTCGGATACTTCCAGGTGATCGCCGACCCGGTCTCGACCTGGGTCCAGGAGATCTTGGAATTGGCGCCGCGGCAGTCGCCACGCTTGGTGACGAAGTTGTAGATGCCGCCCTTGCCTTCCGAATTGCCCGGGTACCAGTTCTGCACCGTGGAGTACTTGATCTCGGCGTCGTCGAGCGTCACCAGCTCGACCACCGCGGCGTGCAGCTGGTTCTCGTCGCGCTGCGGCGCGGTGCAGCCTTCGAGATAGCTGACGTAGGATCCCTTGTCGGCGATGATCAGCGTGCGCTCGAACTGGCCGGT
>NZ_JBMDXE010000116.1:0-1513 GCF_048594845.1 Rhodopseudomonas sp.
TTCAAGAACGTGATGCCGCGCGTCGCCGCGCTGCTCGACGTGATGCAGGTGTCGGAGATCATCAAGGTCGTCGCGCCCGACACGTTCGAGCGGCCGATCTACGCCGGCAACGCGATCCAGACCGTCAAGTCCAAGGACGCCAAGAAGGTCATCACCGTCCGCACCTCGACCTTCCAGGCGGCGGGCGAGGGTGGCAGCGCGCCGGTCGAGTCGGTGGCGGCTGCGGAAGATCCGGGCCTGTCGACCTTCGTCAGCGAGGAAGTCGCCAAGAGCGATCGTCCGGAGCTGGCCTCGGCCAAGATCATCGTCTCCGGTGGACGTGCGATGCAGAGCCGCGAGAACTTCACCAAGTACATCGAGCCGCTCGCCGACAAGCTCGGCGCCGGTGTCGGCGCCTCGCGTGCCGCGGTGGACGCCGGCTACGCGCCGAACGACTGGCAGGTCGGCCAGACCGGCAAGGTCGTGGCGCCGGAGCTGTACGTCGCGATCGGCATTTCCGGCGCGATCCAGCATCTCGCCGGCATGAAGGACTCCAAGGTGATCGTCGCGATCAACAAGGACGAAGACGCGCCGATCTTCCAGGTCGCCGACTACGGCCTGGTCGCTGACCTGTATCAGGCGGTGCCGGAACTGACCGAAGAACTCGGCAAGCTCGGCAAGTAATCGCCGGCTTGCCAACGGATCCGGCTACGGCCGGATCCGTTGGCAAAGTTTAAGTGTTTGTCGCGATACTGCTTCGTTCCGGCGGTTTCCGGCGCGGAAGTTGCCAAAATGCTCCAGCCCGTGCGTGCGGCGGGCGTCCAACGAGATGACAGATGGCCTTAACAATCAAGAAAGTCGGCGTGATCGGCTCCGGCCAGATGGGCAACGGCATCGCGCATGTGGCTGCGCTTGGCGGATTCGCCGTGGTCCTGAACGACATCTCGGCGGACCGGCTGAAGTCGGCGATGGCCACCATCAACGGCAATCTCACCCGGCAAATCGCCCGCAAGCTCATCACCGAGGAGCAGCGCAAGCAGGCTCTCGCAAACATCACTGCGAATGACCGGCTCGACGGCCTGGCTGATTGCGATCTGGTGATCGAAACCGCGGTCGAGAAGGAAGAAGTCAAGCGGAAGATCTTCCACGATCTTTGCACGACGCTGAAGCCCGAGGCGATCATCGCCTCCAACACCTCGTCGATCTCGATCACCCGGCTCGCCGCCTCGACCGACCGCCCCGAGCGCTTCATCGGCATTCATTTCATGAATCCGGTGCCTGTGATGGAACTGGTCGAACTGATCCGTGGCATCGCGACCGACGACGCCACCTTCGAGACTGCCAAGGCATTCGTTGCCAAGCTCGGCAAGCAGATTGCCGTCTCCGAGGATTTCCCGGCCTTCATCGTCAACCGCATCCTGCTGCCGATGATCAACGAGGCCTGCTTCGCCCTGCATGAGGGCGTGGGCGATGTCGCCTCCATCGATGCGGGGATGAAGCTGGGCTGCAACCAGCCGATGGGCCCGCTGGAGCT
>NZ_JBMDXE010000117.1:0-2014 GCF_048594845.1 Rhodopseudomonas sp.
AGCAGGAACGTCTCTTTGTACGTTCCGGACAGCGAGTCGACGTACTGCTCGTCTTCGCCGGTGCCGAGCGTGGTCACGACCAGTGCCTGGGTCTCACCGCGGGTGAACAGCGCCGAACCGTGGGTGCGCGGCAGCACGCCGGCCTGGGCCACGATGCTGCGAACCGTCTTGCTGTCACGGCCGTCGATGCGCTTGCCGGTGTCGAGGATGTTCCAGCGAACGATCTTGGCCTCGAGCTCCTTGAACACGCCGGCGACGCGCAGCTTGTCGTATTTCGGCTCCTGGCCTTCCGGGAAGAAGTGCGCGATCGCCTTCTCCTTGACCTTGCCGACCGCCGCGTAGCGATCCTGCTTGACCGGGATGGCGTAGGCGGCGCGCAGCTCCTGCTCGACCAGGCCGAGCATTTCCTTCTCGATCGCCGAATCGTCGACGACGTTGAGTTCGCGCGGCTCCTTGGCGGCCTTCTCGGCGAGCTCGATGATCGCGTCGATCACCGGCTGGAAGTGGCGGTGACCGAACATCACGGCGCCGAGCATGACTTCTTCCGACAGCTCCTTGGCTTCGGATTCGACCATCAGCACGGCGTCGGCGGTGCCGGCGACGACCAGCTCGAGCTGGGTCTCGGGCATCTCGTCGAGCACCGGGTTGAGCACGTACTCGTCATTGATGAAGCCGACGCGGGCGGCGCCGATCGGGCCCTTGAACGGCGCGCCGGACAGCGTCAGCGCGGCCGAGGCGGCGACCAGCGAGACGATGTCGGGATCGTTCTCCATGTCGTGCGACAGCACGGTCACGATCACCTGGGTCTCGTTGCGCCAGCCGTCGGCGAACAGCGGCCGGATCGGGCGATCGATCAGGCGGGAGACCAGCGTCTCCTTCTCGGTCGGACGGCCTTCGCGCTTGAAGTAACCGCCCGGGATGCGGCCAGCCGCGTAGGTCTTTTCCTGATAGTCGACGGTGAGCGGCAGGAAGTCGACGCCTTCGCGGGGCGACTTGGCGGCCACCACGGTGGCGAGCACGACGGTCTCGCCATAAGTGGCGACGACGGCGCCGTCGGCCTGGCGGGCGATCTTGCCGGTTTCAAGCTTGAGGGGGCGTCCACCCCAATCGATTTCGACGGAATGCTGATTGAACATCGGATCCTTCTTTAATGCGGATGCCGAGACGACCGGACGCCAGATACCAAAAGACCATGCCAAGATGGCCGGACGCTGGCAGCGAAGCGTGCACAGCGTCCGGCGATCCTGCCATGGTCTTAAGGTGGGAATGGCGCTCGGTCCTCCCGGGTGCGGGATCGCGACCACCCTTGGTCGCCGACCTCGCGGAGCGGGCCTTGGGCCCGTTGACGGCCCAGCCGCCGGATGCGGCTGAGCGAAACACACGGGCGAATTCGTTCACACCCGTGTGGTGGTTCGGCCGGCGCGGCGGATGGGAAGCGGCGCACCGCTTCCGTGCCGCAGCCGGCGGACGCGATCGATCAGCGACGGATGCCGTGCTTTTCGAGCAGCGCCTTGTAACGCGCCTCGTCCTTCTTCTTGACGTAGTCGAGAAGCGAACGGCGCGTCGACACCAGCTTCAACAGCCCGCGGCGCGAGTGGTTGTCCTTGGTGTGGGTCTTGAAATGCGCGGTGAGGTTGGCGATGCGTTCCGACAGCATCGCGATCTGGACCTCGGGCGAACCGGTATCACCGGCCTTGACGGCATTGGTCTTGATGACTTCCGCTTTGCGTTCTGCGGCAATCGACATCGTCAGTTACTTTCCTTGGCGACGGGACTGGCAGTCAGTCCCGAGAGGTTGAACACACGCTTGGGGATGAGTTCGCCGTTGCCGAGCTCGGCGAGGGCCAAAAGCCGGCCTGCCACCGTGACATAGACTGTGCCGCTGCAATTGGGCGCATCCCGTCCGCGCAACAAAACGGCCTGGCCCCGATGGAGCCTTGCCGCATCAGCCCGTGTGACGGCCAGTGCCGGGATGTCGTCCAGCGCGGTCTCAACGGGCAAAAGCGCGTCGGCG
>NZ_JBMDXE010000118.1:0-5785 GCF_048594845.1 Rhodopseudomonas sp.
CGCGTGTTCCGGCGCTTCGCTCCGCCCCGAGAGGGGCTGCGCTACGCGCCGCAACACGCGGACCCAGACCTGTCGACAATCATCCCGGTCTAAAGTGTCGGGAATCATGCCGGTTGAACAGAGCGAGGCGGCTCGATGGGCCGGCAGGCGCGTGCGGCATGTCGCGTCTCAAAGAAAAGCCGTGCCTGGGGACCCCCACCCCCTACCCCTCCCCGCAAGGGGGAGGGAGGCGCGCTGCCGCTGGTGGTTTGCGACTATGCAATCTCTTGCAGCACCTGCTGCACCGCCTTGCGCTCCTCCGCGGTCAGCGGCGCTTGCGGGGGCACCGGGTCGCCGATGTCGTAGCCCTGCAACGACAGGCCCGCCTTGATGCACGCGGCGAGGTTGAATTTGGCGAAGGCTTCATTGACGCGCCACAGCTTGCGTTGCAGCGTCAGGGCCTCGTCCCAGCGCTGCGCCTTGCACAGCTCGTACAACGCAACGCTCTGCCGCGGCGCGATGCAGGCGGGGCCGGCCATCCAGCCGACGCCGCCGATCAGCATCACCGCGGCCGGGATATGCGCCGAGGCCGAGAACACTTGAAGACGATCGCCGCAGCGGTTGATGATCGACAGCAGCCGGCCGGTGTTGGTCGAGGCATCCTTGATGTAGCGGATGCGCGGATGTTCGGCGAGCCGCGCGATGACGTCGAGCGTCAGATCCGCGCGCTGGAATTGCGGGTTGGTGTAGATCACCACCGGAATGTCGACCGCGTCGGCGATGGCGCGGAAGTAGCTCTCGATCTGCGCATCCTTGAGCGGAAAATACGCTTCAAGGATAGCGAGGATGCCGGTCGCGCCGAGCTTCTGATACGTCCTCGCCTGCGCCACCGCATCCGCGGTCGAGGTCGAGGCGACGCCCGCGACCACCGGCACGCGGCCGGCGGCGGCCTCGATCGTGGCCTGCACCACGGCGTCGCGTTGCTGGGCGTTCAGATAGGCGAACTCGCCGGTCGAGCCGAGCGGCGTCAGTCCGTGCACGCCGGCCTTGATCAAGTCGTCGCACAGCCTGCCCAGCACATCGGCGCGGATCCGCCCATCGGGATCCAGCGGCGACACCAGATAGGGAAAGACACCGTGAAATTCAGCCATGGTCTCAGCCACTTGCCCGCTCCGCAAAGGTCCTGACCGGAACCGAACCGGCCGCGTCCTTTCGACCGCAAACGTCCGCGCGCCGCAAGGGCCAAACTCTGCTAAGCCCAATTCCGCCGAACCACGGCCTCCGCATGCAACGAGACCTGCCCATGACCCAGCCTTCCCGCACCAGCCTGACACCTCCGGTCGCGCCGCGCCGTCCGCACAGCTTCACCACGCACGGCATCACGCTGACCGACGACTATGCTTGGCTGAAGGACCCGAACTGGCAGGAGGTGCTGCGCGACCCGTCGCTGCTCGATCCGGACATCCGCGCCTATTTGGAAGCCGAGAACGGCTACACCGAGAGCGTGCTCGGCCACACCGATGCGCTGCAGAAGAAGCTGGTCGCGGAAATGCGCGGGCGCATCAAGGAGGACGATTCCAGCGTGCCGCTGCCGGACGGGCCTTACGCATATTTGCGCAAATACCGCGACGGCGGCCAGCATCCGCTGTACGGCCGCACGCCGCGGGGCGGCGGCGAGCTCGACGTCATTCTCGACGGCGACGAATTGGGCAAGGGCCTCGCGTACTTCGAATTCGGCGACCGGCGGCATTCGCTCGACCATAAGCTCGAAGCCTGGAGCGCCGACACCAAGGGCTCGGAGTACTACACGATCCGAGTGCGCGACTGGGCGACCAAGCAGGATCTGCCCGACGTGGTCGAGGAAACAGACGGCGGCGTGGTGTGGACGGCGGATTCCTCGGCGTTCTTCTACGTCAAGCTCGACGACAACCATCGCCCGATGCAGGTGTGGCTGCACAAGCTCGGCACCGAACAGGCCAACGACCTTCTGGTGTACGAGGAGAAGGACTCAGGCTGGTTCACCCACATCCACGAAAGCACCAGCGGCCGGTTCTGCGTGATCGCCGGCGGCGACCACGAGACCTCGGAGCAGCGACTGATCGACATCGCCGATCCGACCGCGCCGCCGCGGCTGGTCGCGGCGCGTGAACTCGGCGTGCAATATTCGATCGGCGATCGCGGCGACGAGCTGTTCATCCTCACCAATGCGGACGGCGCGATCGACTTCAAGATCGTCACCGCCCCGCTGGCCGATCCGGTCCGCACCAATTGGCGCGACCTGATCCCGCATCGCGAAGGCATCTATATCATCGACTTCGATCTGTTCTCCGGCCATTTGATGCGGCTGGAGCGTGCCAACGCGCTGCCGTCGGTGACCATCCGCGATCTCGCCAGTGGCGACGAGCACGCCATCGCGTTCGACGAAGCCGCCTACTCGCTGTCGGCCTCGGGCGGCTATGAATTCGATACCATGACGATGCGTTTCTCCTATTCGTCGATGACGACGCCGTCGGAAGTTTACGACTACGACATGGCGACGCGCCAGCGCGTGCTGCGCAAGCGCCAGGAAATTCCGTCCGGCCACAACCCGGCCGACTACGTCACCACGCGGATCTTCGCCAAGGCCGACGACGGCGCGGAAGTGCCGGTTTCGATCCTGCACCGCAAGGGGCTCGCGCTCGACGGCCGGGCGCCGCTGCTGCTGTATGGCTACGGCTCCTACGGCCACGCAATGGGCGCGGGCTTCTCGACCAACGCGCTGTCGCTGGTCGATCGCGGCTTCGTCTACGCCATTGCGCATATCCGCGGCGGCGCCGACAAGGGCTGGGGCTGGTATCTCGACGGCAAGCGGGAGAAGAAGACCAATTCGTTCGGCGACTTCGCCGCCAGCGCCCGCGCGCTGATCGCCGCGGACTACACCAGCGCCAAGCGCATCGTCGCCCATGGCGGCAGCGCCGGCGGCATGCTGATGGGCGCGGTCGCCAACCGCTCGGGCGATTTGTTCGCCGGCATCGTCGCCGAAGTGCCGTTCGTCGACGTGCTCAACACCATGCTGGACGACAAGCTGCCGCTGACGCCGCCGGAATGGCCGGAGTGGGGCAACCCGCTTCAGAGCGAAGCCGACTTCAAGACCATCCTCTCCTATTCGCCCTACGACAATGTCGCGGCGCAGGACTATCCGGCGATCCTGGCGATGGGCGGCCTCACCGATCCCCGCGTCACCTATTGGGAGCCCGCCAAATGGGTGGCGAAGCTGCGCACCACCATGACGGGCGGCGGCCCGGTGCTGCTGCGCATCAACATGGGCGCCGGCCACGGCGGCGCCTCCGGCCGCTTTAGCCTCCTCGACGAAGTCGCCATCGTCTACGCCTTCGCACTGTGGGCCGTCGGCCTGGCTGACGCAACGGCGTGAGCGTGGCATAAGATCCGTCACACCGCCCTCTCCCCGTCATTGCGAGCGCAGCGAAGCAATCCAGAAGCGCCGTACTCTGAGCTGGATTGCTTCGTCGCTGCGCTCCTCGCAATGACGGAGCCCAACTAACAAACCAGGAAACACCCGAGCACATCATGGCCGCACCGAAACCGCCCGGATTTGAAACCCTCAGCCTGCATGCCGGGCAACATCCCGATCCGCTCACCGGCTCGCGCGCGGTGCCGATCTATCAGACGACGTCCTACGTGTTCCAGGACACCGACCACGCCGCCGCACTGTTCAACATGGAGCGGCCCGGGCATCTGTACACGCGAATCTCCAACCCGACGATTGCCGTGCTGGAAGAGCGCATCGCCGCGCTGGAGAATGGCGTCGGCGCGGTGGCGACCGCCAGCGGCATGGCGGCGCTGCATCTCGCCATCGCGACCCTGCTGAGTGCCGGCGATCACATCGTGGCGTCGTCGTCGCTGTATGGCGGCACGATCAATCTCTTGGCGCATACGATGCCGCGGTTCGGCATCACCACGACGTTCGTCAACCCGCGCGATCACGCGGCGCTGCAGGCCGCGATCCAGCCGAACACCCGGCTGATGATCGGCGAGACCATCGGCAACCCGGGCCTCGAAGTGCTCGACATCCCCAAGGTCGCGGCGATCGCCCATGAGGCGAAGATCCCGCTGCTGATCGACAATACGTTCGCGACGCCGTATCTCAGCAAGCCGATCGAGCTCGGCGCCGACATCGTGATGCATTCGGCGACCAAATGGCTAGGCGGCCACGGCATCGCCATCGGCGGCGTGCTGGTCGACGGCGGCCGGTTCGACTGGCGCGGCTCCGGCAAATTCCCGACGCTGACCGAACCCTACGCGGGCTACCACGACGTCGTCTTCGACGAGCAGTTCGGCCCACCCGCTTTCGTCATCCGCGCGCGGATGGAAGGGCTTCGCGATTTCGGAGCGTGTCTTTCGCCGACCAACGCCTTCCAGCTGCTGCAGGGCATCGAGACGCTGCCGGTGCGGATGGATCGGCACGTCGCCAACACCAAAGCAGTGCTGGAGGCGCTGCAGGCGAACAAAGCGGTCGATTGGGTGCTGCATCCGACACTGGAGAGCCACCCGGACTACGCGCTGGCGCAGCAGCTGCTGCCAAAGGGCGCCGGCTCGATCATCTCGTTCGGCATCAAAGGCGGCCGTGCCGCCGGCCGCAAATTCATCGAAGCGCTGCGGCTGACCAGCCATCTCGCCAATGTCGGCGACGCCAAGACGCTGGTGATCCATCCGGCCTCGACCACCCATCAGCAGATGACCGCGGAGCAACTCACCGCCGCCGGCATCGGCGAGGAACTGATCCGTCTGTCGGTCGGCATCGAGACCGCCGAGGACATCATTTCCGACCTGGCGCAGGCGCTGCGCGTTTCGCAGAAGGTGTAAGCCATGCAGATCAAAGTCAACGGGACAGACACCTTCGTCGCCACCGGCGGCCAGCCGTTCGATGCGTCGCTGCCCGCGGCCGTGTTCATTCACGGCGCCGGCTTCGATCATTCGGTGTGGGCGCTGCAGACCCGCTGGTTCGCGCATCACGGCTATGCCGTGCTGGCACCCGACCTGCCCGGCCACGGCCGCTCCGGCGGCGCGCCGCTCAAGACGATCGCCGAGATGGCCGACTGGATCGCGGCGCTGCTGGACGCGGCGGGCGCGCAGCCGGCCAAGCTGATCGGCCATTCGATGGGCTCGCTGATCGCGCTGGAGGCCGCCGCGCGGCATCCAGCCAAGGTGGCGTCGCTGGCGCTGATCGGCACGACCTCGACGATGGCGGTCGGCCCGGATCTGCTGAAGGCCGCCGAGGCCAACGATCCTGCCGCGGTCGCCATGATGACGATCTGGGGCCTCGGCCCCGATGCCGAGATCGGCGGCAACCTCGCGCCGGGGCTGTGGATGCACGGCGGCTCGGTGCGCGTGCTCGAAGCCAACAAGCCCGGCGTAATCTTCAACGATCTCTCCGCCTGCAACGATTACAAGGACGCGCTAACGGCGGCCGCGAAGGTCAGCGCACCGACGCTGCTGATCCTCGGCGAACGCGACCTGATGACCCCGACCAAAAACGGCAAGACCCTGGCGGCGGCAATCGCCGGCTCACGCACGGTGATCCTGAAGGGCGCAGGTCACACGATGATGGTCGAGCGTCCGGACGAGGTGCTGAACGCGCTGCAGAGCTAAGCGTCCCCTCGCCCCACGCACGTCATTCCGGGGCGCTCGCGCAGCGAGCGAACCCGGAATCCTGAACTGTGGAGCACCCGGCGTTTACAACAACTTCTGGATTCCGGGGTCGCAGCACGGGCCGGCCAAATGCCCGCCCGTGCTGCGCCGCGGAATG
>NZ_JBMDXE010000119.1:0-8452 GCF_048594845.1 Rhodopseudomonas sp.
GCCTTCTTGTCCGGATCGCGGATCTTCATCAGGTCGATGAAGCCGATCTTGTTCACCGGCTTGCCGGCGTTCGCATCGGTCAGCTCGATCTTGTAGACGCGCTTGAACTTGGCGAGATCGCTGAAGCAGTCGGTGCCGGTCTTGCCTTCGGGGCAGGCCTTGTCCTTGGTGCCTTCGCCGTTGTCGCGCTCGATCACCAGGCCGAAGCGATCGTCGATCATGTTGAAGTCGCCGATCGCATTGCCGTTCTGCTCGAACACGTACTTCCAGGAGCGGCCGGTGAACTTCTCGGCCTTGACGTCGAATTCGAGGATGCGCGAGGCTTCCTTGCCGTCGACCTTTTCCCAATCCTTCTTGTCGGCATCCCACAGCGGGCCTTCGAGCAGGCCGTACAGGAACTTGCCGTCCTTCGAGGCCGCGAAGCCCTCATAGCCCTTCGAGCGCTTTAGGTTGACGCCCGTGTAGGTCGCGCCCGGCGCGCCCGGAGACTGCACCGACCAGTGGTCGGGCGACTTGATCGGCTTGCCGTCGGCCTGCGATTCGAACACCGCCAGCACCTTGCCGGTGAGGTCGGTCTTGAGGATGTAGGGGCCGAATTCGTCGCCGATCCAGAAATTGTCGCCGATGATCTGGAAGCCTTCGGTGTCGAAGTCGGCGCCGGTCAGATAGCGCTTGTCGGTGTCCTCGTGGACGACGCGGAACGGCACCTTCTTGTCCGGGTCGTGCAGGAACACGGTCTGCTTGCGGTCGACCGCGCCGCTCTGCCAGTCGATCTTGTAGTTGTCGAGATACAGCATCGAGTCCGCCGAATTGTAGCGCGAGCCGAAGCCGTTGTCGGTCAGCACCCAGAACGTGCCGTCGGGCATCGTCTTGATGCCGGAATGGCCCTGCAGCGGCTGGCCCTTGAACGGCGTCGACAGGCCGGTCGGACGGCCGTTGGACTTGCCCTCGACGCTGCCGATCTCGGTGACGCGCTTGCCGGTGGTGTACTTGCCCGAGGTCTTGAGGTCGGCCGGCGCATCCGCCGGGGCGTCGATGAACGTCGCGGCGGGCAGCACGGCGTGGCCGGCCAGGGTCGCCGGGAATTCGCCTTCGGATTGCGCCAGCGCGGCAGACATCGTGAGCGCAAAGACCGCGACCGACCCGAGTAGTAGTTTTCGCATGAGCAGCCTCCTGTGTGTTCGATCGCGGACTTGTGGCGGCGGCGGATCACACGCGGGCGACGGTTCGGTGAAGGGCGGATGACCGTCCCTGCGGCGAATTGCCGGCCCCGGGGAGGCTTTTGACTTGGCAGCCGGCCCGGCGTAGAGATTAGAACCGTTCTAAAATACCGTGGACCGAGCAGATGAAGGCGTTTTCTGACCTGAGCGAGCGTGAAATCCTGGCCGTCGCCATTTCGGGCGAGGAGGAGGACAGCCGGATCTACCTCGCCTTTGCCGAGGATCTGGCCGAGCGCTACCCGGATTCCGCGCGCGTTTTCAGGGAGATGGCCCAGCAGGAGAAGGGCCACCGGCACATGCTGCTGCGGATGTATGAGGAGCGGTTCGGCCCGGACCTGCCGCCGATCCGCCGCGAGGACGTCAAAGGCTTCATCCGCCGCCGCCCGATCTGGCTGACCCGAAACCTGCCGCTCGACCGCATCCGCAAGGAGGCCGAGACGATGGAGTTCGAGGCGCAGCGCTTCTACGAGCGCGCCGCCGAACGGGCCACGGACGTTCATATCCGCAAGCTGCTGACCGACCTGGCCGAGTTCGAGAAGCGCCACGAGCAGCGCGCCACCCAGCTCACCGACCGCATCCTGACGCCCGACGCGCGCAGTGCCGAAGACCATGCGGCGCGGCGGATGTTCGTGCTGCAATACGTTCAGCCGGGCCTCGCCGGATTGATGGACGGCTCGGTGTCGACGCTGGCGCCGCTGTTCGCGGCGGCGTTCGCTACGCATCAGAACTGGCCGACGTTCCTGGTCGGGCTTGCGGCCTCGATCGGCGCCGGCATTTCGATGGGCTTCGCCGAGGCGCTGTCGGACGACGGCTCGATGACCGGCCGCGGCTCGCCCTGGCTGCGCGGCGGCATCTGCGGCCTGATGACCACGCTCGGCGGCCTCGGCCACACCTTGCCGTATCTCGTGCCGGATCACTGGGCGAACGCGTTCTGGATCGCGACCGCGATTGCCGGGCTGGTGGTGTTCGTCGAGCTCTGGGCGATCGCCTATATCCGCGCCAAGTACATGGACACGCCATTCCTGCACGCCGTGTTTCAGATCGTACTCGGCGGCGTCATCGTGCTGGCGGTAGGGATCCTGATCGGCGGGGCGTAGCAGACGTCGAAGTAACAAGATCGCGCTCACTCCAAGCACGGCGCGCTCCCTCTCCCGCTTACGGGAGAGGGCTGGGGTGAGGGCGACGCGAGTCGCTGACTCTTGGCCTTATGGAAGCGCCCCCTCACCCGGATGGCTGCGCCATCCGACTTCTCCCCGCTTGCGGGGAGAGGTGAGGCCGTCCGCGGAGAGAGAGTGGCAGCAGCGACCCGCGCCTACTGCTTCTCGATCCCCGCCTCGCGCACCAGCTTCTCCCACAGCACGAGCTGATCATCGACGAATTTGCCGAGGTCTTCGGGCGTGCCGGAGAACGCGTCCATGCCGAGCGTGGCGAGCTTGGCCTTGGTCTCCGGGTCTTCGACGATCTTGCGGATCTCGGTGTTTAGCTTGGTGACGACTTCCTTCGGCGTGCCGGCCGGCGCGAAATAGCCCTGCCACGAGGTGATGTCGAAATCCGGCACGCCGGCTTCCTGCATCGACGGCAGGTCCGGCACCAGCGGCGAGCGGTCCTTGGTGGTGACGGCGAGCGCACGCAGCGCGCCGCCCTGGACGTGCGGCAGGCCGGTCAGCACGTCGGTGAACATCATGGTGATGCGGCCGCCGATGACGTCGTTCATCGCCGGCGGCGAACTCTTGTACGGCACGTGCAAAAGATCGATCCCGGCCTTGCGGGCGAAGGTCGCGCCCGACACGATCGCCGATGACGAACCCGACGCGTAGGTCAGCTTGCCGGGGTTGGCCTTCGCATAGGCGATCAGTTCGCCGACCGTCTTGGCCGGCACGTCCGGGTGCACCACCAGCATGAACGGCAGATCGCCGGTACGCGCCACCGGGGTGAAGTCCTTGACCGGATCGTAGGTGAGGTTCTTCAGGAGATACGGGTTGGCCGAATGCGTGGTGTTGGTGGTGACGAACAGCGTGTAGCAGTCGGGCTTGGCGCGCGCCACGTAAGTGGCGGCGATCATGCCGTTGGCGCCGGCCTTGTTCTCGATCACCATGCCGACGCCGAGCGCCTGGCCGAGCTTCTGCGAGATCAGCCGTGTCGTCGTGTCGGTGCCGCTGCCCGCCGCGAACGGCAGCACCAGCGTGATGTTGTGGTTGGGGTAGCTGGAGTCGGCCCGCGCCGGCATGGCGACGGCATTGGACAACAGCACGGCCGCCGCAAACGCGGCGCAGATCGATCGCATCGGAATCCTCCCGGACGTCTTGTTCTTGTCCGGACAGACTGCGCGAAACGCGCCGAAAAGGCGAGGCCCAAGCACGTCATTCCGGACGCGCGACGCCCCGCCCAACGCACGTCATTCCGGGTTCGCGCGCAAGGGCGCGCGCCCCGGAATGACGGTGGGTGGGGCGAAGACTAATGAGGAGAGGTCTGCGCGTCGCTCACCGCCTTGCGGCGATGAACACGCCGGCGACGACCATCGCGTAGCCGGCGAGATGGAACAGCTCCGGCTTTTCGCCGAGCAGCACGATCGCCATCACCGAGCCGAACACCGGCATCAGATGCAGGAACGGCGCGGAGCGGTTCGGACCGATCAGGGCGACGCCGCGGTTGAAGCAGAGATAGGCCAGCGCCGAGGGGAAGATCACCACATAGGCCAGCGAGGTGATCGTCACCCAATCGGCGCTGGGCCGCACGCCGGCCGCGAATTCCCAGACCGCCAGCGGCAGCAGCAGCAGGGCGCCGCCGGCCGTGGTGACGGTGATCAGCGACAGCGGATGCGTCGCCGGCCGCTTCGGCATCATCGCCGAATACAGCCCGAACGCGCACAGCGCGCCCGCGACCATCAGGTCGCCGCGGTTGAACTCGACCTGCGCCAGCGCGGCGAAGTCGCCGCGCAGGATGATGGTGAGCACGCCGAGCAGCGACAGGCCGATGCCGATCGCCTGTGTCCAGGTCAGCCGCACGCCGAACAGCAGCAGCGACCACAGCGCCACGAACAGCGGCCCCGACGACTGCATCAGCAGCGCGTTCAGCGCCTGGGTGTATTGCAGTCCCCAATAGGACAGCACGTTGTTGATCGCGAAGCCGGTGGCGGACAGCACGATCATCAGCTTCCAGTGCGCGCGCAATTTGCGCCAGTCGCGGCGCAGATGCGGCCACGCCACCGGCAGCATCAGCAGCATCGCGCCGATCCAGCGCACGCAGGACAGCGTCACCGGCGGGATATGGCCGGCGACGGCGCGACCGAGCACGATGTTGCCCGCCCAGAACAGCGAGGTCAGGCTGAGCAGCAGATAAGGCTGGTTGGCGAGCCAGCCGAAAGCCTTGCGGGAAAGGGCGATCAAGCGTCACGGGCGGTTGGAGTGTACGTCCAGCCATGCCCGAATTCGGCGGGGCCGCAAAGGCCCGCGGCGGAATGCCGTCATGCGCGCAGCCGTTGCCGTGGCCGAACCCGATCGTCTTGACGACGAATGCGATCCGCATCACCGCGCCGGATGCGTTGGCCATTTAATCATCTGTCAGCGAAGGCTCGCGGCAAGTTCGACATGCCGCTGGGAACGAGACCGAATCAGTCAGTGGCCGCGGACCTTTGCCGAAAGCGGACGCCCGGGGACCGGGTCAATCTCCGGCGACAAGCTTTAGGATTGCGGCGAGCTGTTGCGGCGCACTGAAGAACGGGGAGTGACTGGTTTCGAGCGCATGCACCGTGGCGCCCGGGACGTCTTCGATCATCTGGTTCTGGACGGCGAACGGGATGGCGCAATCCTGCGCGCAGGTGATGTAGTGTCGGGCGATGGTCGATATCGCCCCTGGCGCGTAGACGTTCGGCACCGAGGTATTGGTCACCGCGGCGTTGTTCAACGCGACGCGAATGTCCGCGTCGGAGCAATCGCCGTAGAATGCATCACGGATACGGTCAGGCTTGGCCATGTCGAGAGCCAGCCCGGCGCCGTCGCCGACGGGGGTTAGGATCTCGAACAGCGGAGCGGCGGCAGGATTGTTGGCGTAGGCGAAGATGTAGTCGTTTGCGGTTTTGCCGGGCGGGGTCATGAAGGCGGTCAGATAGACCAGACATTTGATCTTGCCCGGCATGGATTCGGCGAGATGCGACAGGGCCACGCCGCCCATTGAATGACCGACCAGCACGACAGGGGCATCGGCGGCTGCGAGCAGCTCTTTGACCGGCTCGGTATAGTCCGCCATCGAGGTCACGCTGTCCCAGCCGGCTTCGCTGTAGCCATGTGATTTCAGATCGGGCATCGCTACCGGGTAGCCTTGGGTACCAAGGATGTTGCCCAGCTTTTGAAAGCAACCGCCCCAGTGCCAGGAGCCGTGAACCATGAGAATCGGGGATTTGCTCATTCTTTCGTCCTCCGTGGGATTGATTGGCTAGTTAGTTGGCTTGAATATCAGTACGGCGCGCACTGCCGGCAGGGGCGTCGCCCAAGCAGGGCGCGCGCTGGTTGTGGAAGGCAGGCATGAACGAACCGGCGGCGGGACGGGCGATCTGGCGTAGCGCCGATGTCGAGGATCATCGGGGGTTTGCGTATTATCGCGACGGCATCTGTCGCAGTTTCATGGATCTCGTGCCGGAGCCCGACAAGAACGAGTCGTCGGCGTTCTCCGGTTCGGTCGAATCCATTCCGATCGGAAAAGGTCGTCTCAATCGCGTCGTGGCGACGTCGCATCTGGTGCTGCGGACCAGCCGCGAAATCGCTCGCTCGCGCGACGAGTGTTTCTACCTGAATCTCAAAACGCGCGGCGAATGCCGGATCAGGCAATCGGGCGTCGAGGTGGTCATCACTGCGGGGGACGTCGGTCTGTTCGACAGTACGAAGACTTTCGCGCTCGAACATCGGCGCAAGCCCGATCTTGCAGTCTCTTCGTTCATGCTGCCGTTCGGCGAAATGCGGGAGCGGCTCCGCGGACAGTTTCCGAAAACTCCGCTGTTGCTCTCCACGCATCCGTCTTACGGAGAGTTGCTACGTGAAGTGACGGCCACCCTGGCGCGCGAAGTCGATCATCTGCCGGCTCACGAGTTGGAGCGCTTGTTTGAATTCCTGCTTGATCTCGTGGCGCTGGCCGCTAGTCCGAACCGCAGCCCCGTCGTCGACGCGGAGGGTTCGCGCGCGGCGGCGAGCCATATCATGGCCAAACGCTATATTAGGGATCATTGCCGGATGCGGGGGCTCACTGCGGACAATGCCGCCGCCGCGCTCGGCATCTCGGTGCGCTATCTGCACAGGCTGTTCGAGAACTCGGAGCGCAGCTTCAGGGAGTTCCTGCTGCATTGTCGGCTCGATGCCGTCGCCTCGGAGCTAGTAGCGCGAGACAAGAGCCGCCGGACGATCGCGAGCATCGCACTCAGTCACGGTTTTACCGACGCCGCACACTTCCACCGGACCTTCAAGGTAAAGTTCGGTTGCACGGCCGGCGAATGGCGGCGGAGCGCGGTGGACCGGAGCGTCGGATCCGACCCGAGCGGGAGCCGTCGCGATTGATCCACGCCTCACGCCTCGGCGGGCTTCTGCCTGCGCGCTGCGACGACGACGCCGGTCAGCACCAGGGCGTAGCCGACGGCGTGATACAGATGCGGTTGCTCGCCGAGAAACAGGATCGCCATCGCCGAGCCGAACACCGGGACGAGGTGGAAGAACGGCGCCGAGCGGTTGGCGCCGATCAGACGGACGCCACGGTTGTAGCAGAGATAGGCGAGGATCGACGGGAAGATCGACACGTAACCGACCGCTGCGACGTTGGTGACATCGAACGCCGGCGCCGGCAGCACCGAGAGTTCCCAGATCAGCGGCGGAATCAGAAACAGCGCGCCGCAGCCGAAGGTGAAGGCGAGGAACGACAGGCCGTGGATCGCCGGCCGCTTCTGCGACAGCGCGGTGAACAGGCCGAACGCCGCCATCGCGCCGAGAAAGAGCAAATCGCCGCGATTGAGATCGATCGCCGCCAGTTCGGCGATGTTGCCGTGCAGGATGATCACCGCGACGCCGAGCATCGAGGCGATCGCGCCGATCGCCTGGGCCAGCGTCAGCCGCATGCCCAGCACGATCAGCGCCCAGATCGCGACGAACAACGGGCCGGTCGACTGCAGCAGCAGCACGTTGAGCGCCGTCGTGTATTGCAGCGAGGTGTATTGCAGCGTGTTGAAGGTGCTGATGCCGATGATCGAGACCGCCACCATCAGCTTGATGTGGCGACGGATCATCATCCGGTCGCCAACGAGGTGACGCCAGGCGAACGGGATGACGATCAGGAACGCGACGCTCCAGCGCAGAAACGACAGCGTCACCGGCGGAAAGTGGCCGGCGATGAAGCGGCCGACAATGGCGTTGCCGGCCCAGAACAGCGAGGTGAGGCTGAGCAGGAGATAGGGCTGGTCGGCGAGGCGCGCGAATGGGCTGGGAGCGGAGGTCACGATGAAGCTGCGTTGCTGAAGATGGCGGCGAGTTGTGCCCAAATCTTCAGCTTTCGCAACCCCGTCGCAAGCATCCGCCCCATGCGTCGTCGGCTTTGGCCCGCCGGCGCCCGCGCTGCTACGCCGTCTCGGTGGTTTTCTTCAGCTTGCCGATGCCGAGGATGTCGAGCATCGCCTTCTCGTAGAACGGCTCGCTCTCGCCGCGGCTCATCTTGCGCATGAAGTACTTCTCGAACGCGATCTTGGCGTTGTGCACCCAAACGCCGGACGCCGACCAGTTGACGTTGCGCGGTGGCAATTGCGGCTGCGCCACGAAGGCCACGCCGCTGTCGCCGAAATCGGCGAGGCAGACCGCGTTCCACGTCGCCTGATGCGTGGGCTGCTGGCCATCGAGGATCTGGCGGATGTTGTGGGCGGTCGCGGTCACCATCGACTCGATCATGAAGCCGGTCTTCGGCACGCCGCAGGCCACCGGCGTCGGCCCGGTCGGCGGAATCGCCACACAGACGCCGACCGCGAACACGTTGGTGTATTTCGGATTGCGCTGGTGCTTGTCGATCAGCACGAAGCCGCGCGGATTGACCAGGCCGTCGATGCCGCGCAGCGGCGCAATGCCGCGAAAGCCGGGGATCAGCATGGAGAAGCCGAATGGCAGCTCGGCGGTCTTCTTCACCGAGCCGTCGTCGGCGATTTCTTCGGCGACCACCTTGCCGTCCTCGACCTTGGCGACACGCGTATTGGTCATGAACTTGATGTGATG
>NZ_JBMDXE010000012.1:0-3088 GCF_048594845.1 Rhodopseudomonas sp.
ATGCAGTAAGCGCCGATCACGGTCGAGCCCTTGAGACCGCCGATCGACGACACGATGGTGATCGAACCGTCCTTGCGCTTGATCATCTGCGGCACGACTTCGCTGATGAGCCAGTGGTTGGCGACGATATTGTTGTCCAGAATCTTGCGGAACTGATCGTCGTTGATTCCGGCTTGCGGGCCGTAATACGGGTTGGACGCGGCGTTGCACACCAGTGCGTCGATCTTGCCGAATTTCTCGGTCGCTTCCTGCGCCAGACGCTTGAGATCGTCCTTGCTGGAGATGTTGGCCGCGAGCGCCAGCGCGGTCCCTGCTCCGTGCGCGTCGTTAATCGACTTGGCGACGGCGTCGCAAGCGTCCTGCTTGCGCGACGAGATCACCACCTTGGCGCCGTGCTCCGCCATCCGCTCGGCGATCGCCTTACCGATGCCGCGCGACGATCCAGTGATCACCGCGACTTTGCCGCTGAGGTCGAACAAGCTCATGTTTCTCTCCCGTTGTTAGTTGTTGTGTGTGGATGACCTTTTCCCGTCATTGCGAGGAGCGAAGCGACGAAGCAATCCAGCTCAGTGCACGGCGTCTGGATTGCTTCGCTTCGCTCGCAATGACGGAAAGACTTTGTCGTGGATCAGGCCAGCTTCGTCGTCGTCGCCACTTCCGGCCCGGCCGGCTGATGCATCGCGGCGTGGGAAGGGTCGGCGATCCAGGGCTGCTGATTGACCATCGGAATCCGCCAGCCTTCGTGACCGTCGGACGACGCCATGTAGTCGAGCCGGGTAATCGAGCAATTGTCGATGGTGAAGGCGAGACCGCGCGCCGGCTGGTCGCGTAGCGCGAGGCCGATCGCCGCCTTGATGGTGCCGCCATGCGCCACCGCGACGATGTCGCCGCCGGGATGCGCGGCGGAGATCCGCGCGATCGCACGCCTGGTGCGCTCGTACAGATCCATGAAGCTTTCGCCGTTCGGCGCGCGCTCGTCGATCGGTGCGAACCAGAAGGTGTCGAGATTGATCGGCAAATTGGCGAAGAACTGCGCGCGGTTCTTGCCCTGCCAGTCGCCGAGATGCTGCTCGTTGAGATCGGCGTCATGCGTGATCAGCGGCGGCCGCGGAAAGCCGGCGGCGAAGATCGCCTCGGCGGTCATGTGGGTGCGCTTCAGCTTGCTCGCGTACCACACCGCATCTTTCGGCAGTACGCGGCTCACCGCGTCGAACACCACCTTGTCGCTGCAGTCGCAATCGATATCGATCTGGCCGTAGATGTTGCCGCCGTCGCTGCGTACCGGGGCGTGGCGCACCCACCACCACCGCGTCGCCGTGACGCCGGTGGGAACCGAGTGCTGGGCGACGAAGGGTTTGTCGCTGGTGGACGGCGCATTCGACATACAGAAAGTCCTTCATTCCCGTTTCAAGTCGCTGTACGTCAGACCTCGCATTGCCTCAAGTCACTTGTGTGCCGCTGTGGTGATGCCGGCCCCGCCAGGGTCGAAACGAATTCCGTCAAGCGGCAAACGCCGCACGATCAGCAGGGAGCAACGCATGGGCCGCCTCGCAGGCAAATCCGTCATCATCACCGGCGCCGGCAGCGGCATCGGCCGCGCGGCATCGCTGCTGTTCACCGCCGAAGGCGCGCAACTGATCGCGGTCGATCGCACCGAGGGCGTCAACGAAACCGTCGAGCAAGTGCGCAAGGCCGGCGGCACGGCCGAGGCGGTGATGGCCGATGCAGGCTCCGAGGACGATGTGAAGGGCTTCGTCGCCAAGGCGATTGCGGCGTACGGCAAGCTCGACGGCATCTGGGCCAATGCCGGCATCAGCGGCGGCCTGGTGCCGCTGCCCGACCAGACGCCGGAGCATTGGCAGGAAATCCTGCGCGTCAACCTGATCGGGCCGTTCCTGGCGATCAAGCACAGCATGCCGCACATGATCAAACAGGGCCATGGCGCCATCGTCTGCACGGCGTCGGTGGCAGGCCTCAAGAGCGGCGCGTCGGGGCATCCCTATGCAGCGTCGAAGGCCGGCGTGATCAGCCTGGTGCAGACCACCGCCTACTCGCTGTCCGGCACCGGCGTGCGCATCAACGCGGTGTGCCCCGGCCTGATCGAGACCGGCATGACCAAGCCGGTGTTCGACAATGCCAAGCAGCGCGGCACCGATCACAAGATCGGCCAGCTCAACCCGCTGAAACGCGCCGGCCAGCCGCACGAACTCGCCACCATGGGCTTGTTCCTGCTCAGCGACGAAGCGTCTTACGTCAACGGCCAGGCCTTCCCGGTCGACGGCGGCCTGACGGCGTCGATGCCGTATGCGGGCAAACCGATCTGACCACAGTCTGAGAGAGGTGATCCGACAACGATCGACGTCATCGCCGCGAATGCAGGGCGATGACGTCCGGGGTGTTGCGAGGACTTGCCTCGTAACTACCCGTCATTGCCGGGCTTGACCCGGCAATCCATCTTCTTCGCAAAGCACCTCAACAGAACGCCACGGTTCAGCGCGCTCCGCGCGCGATGGATGCGCGGGCCTTCGCCGCGCCGAAGGGGCTCCGGCCCCGCAGGCGGGTCAAGCCCGCGCATGACGGCGGAGGATGGTGCGAGGCGCTGCCACAAGTTCGGTTGTCATCACCCGCGCATACGGGTGATCCAGTATCGCAGAGCGCTCGCGGCGATGCCGCTGTCGATCAATGAATGCTCTGGGATACTGGATCGCCCGCCTGCGCGGGCGATGACGTTGGTCGGTGGGGTGGCGCTGTGCCTCACGTCGTCGGTCGGCTTCACCTGTCAAACAGCCACGCGATTGTACCAGCCACGCCTTCACGTTCTCGCGGCGCTACGCGCCCGAGGTTTGCTGCATTCCTGTCGCCCTCTCTTGGAAGAGGGCGCGCGGAACGCCGGGTGCCCGATGCACCCGCGGCCTCGTGTGCGTAAGTAAAAAGCACACGAGTTCAAAACCACGGTCACACCGGAGAACATCCGGCGTTCCGCGCGCGATGGTGTTAACGGCGTATCTCGTGCTCTCCCCGGCGCCCGACACGGTTTTTGGTCGCCGTCGCGTCCGACTGTTCGCGTGCGCTTCGGTGGAAGCGGAAC
>NZ_JBMDXE010000120.1:0-22606 GCF_048594845.1 Rhodopseudomonas sp.
GCCCCCTCGATCACGGTCGAATCCAGCGCGGGATTGTTCGGATTGCAGATGAGCGTGGCGACGAGCGACATGACAGCGGAAGGTCCGGAATGGCGCGGCCGGCGGCCGGCGGCCGTGCTTATCGCAGGGCCGACCGCCAGCGGCAAGTCGGCCCTGGCGCTGCGGCTGGCGCAAGCCACGGGCGGCGTCGTCATCAATACCGATTCGATGCAGGTGTATCGCGACCTGCGCGTCATCACCGCTCGGCCGACCCCGGCGGAAGAGGCGGTGGTCCCGCACCGTCTGTACGGCACGGTGGATGCAGCGGTGAACTTCTCGGCCGGTGCCTTCGTTGAAGCGGCCGCCGGCGTGCTGGCGGAAGCACGGGCGGCAGGTCGGCTGCCGATCTTCATCGGTGGCACCGGGTTGTATTTCAAAGCGCTCACGCGCGGCCTGTCGATGGTGCCGCCGGTGCCGGTGGAGGTCCGCGACGACGTGCGGCTGCGGCTCGACCGAGACGGCGTGGCGGCACTCCACGCCGAACTGGCGCGGCACGATCCCGCCGCCGCCGAGCGGCTGGCGCCGGCCGATCGCTCGCGGATCGCCCGCGCGCTCGAGGTGGTGCTGGCGACCGGCCGGCCGCTGGCCGACTGGCACGGCGAGGCGTCGCCGCCGCTGCTGCCGGCGGATGGCGTCGTGGCGTTCTTCCTGGCCCCGGAGCGGGAGGCGCTCTACGCCCGGATCGACGCCCGATTTGCCGCGATGCTGCAGGGTGGGGCGCTGGACGAGGTCGCGGCGCTTGCCGAGCGGCGCCTCGACCCGCTGCTGCCGGCGATGAAGGCGCACGGCGTGCCCGCGTTGATCCGGCATCTGCGTGGGGAACTGACGTTGGAGGAGGCGGCGGTGATCGGCGCCGCCGATACAAGGCACTACGCCAAGCGGCAGTTCACCTGGTTTAGGCACCAGTTACCGGAGTTCAAATGGGTGAGGCCGGAGGAGGCGCAGGGGGCGCTGCAGTCCATCACCCCACGCCTCTAGCTCCGTCATTCCGGGGCGCGCATCGGGCCGGCCTTAGCCGGCGCGATGGCGCGAACCCTGAATCTCGCAGTTGTGGCAAAGCTGATGTGCCCCCGAACCTCGGGATTCCGGGTTCGCGCGCAAGAGCGCACGCCCCGGAATGACGTGCTTGGGGCGGGGGCTGGCGCCGGGCTTGGGGATGGCCACATACAGACGGATGATTCCGGCTAACCGGACCCACCGGTCACGCGCTTCGCAGCATACCGCCTGCGCAATATTCCGGCTCGCGAACACACCGCATTCCAGCTAAGGTGTGATCCTCAGAGCGCTGACACGCCTTGACATTGCGGGTTTCGGGGGTATGGTCCCGCGCAACCTTTGGGAAGCTGAGCCGACTTCATGCGACACAAAATTTCCGATCTGCTTCTCATCGTCGTACCCAGGCGCACCGCCGGGGGTGGATAGAGTACACCCCGCGAACGGACGGTGCGCTGAGGGCCTTTGACGGGCCCTTTTTTATTGTCCGAACGCTTCGACTTCAGCTTGTCCGAACCACCCGAACGTCAGCGCCCGATGGCGCATCCGGAGCCCAACATGAGCGACAGCAACAGCCACGATCCGAACCAGATGACCGGTGCGGCGATGATCGTCCGCGCGATGAAGGATCACGGCGTCGAACACATCTTCGGCTATCCGGGCGGCGCGGTGCTTCCGATCTATGACGAGATCTTCCAGCAGTCAGACGTGCAGCACATCCTGGTGCGCCACGAGCAGGGCGCCGGTCACGCTGCCGAAGGCTATGCGCGCTCCACCGGCAAGCCGGGCGTCGTGCTGGTGACCTCGGGCCCCGGCGCCACCAACATGGTGACGCCGCTCGCCGACGCGCTGATGGATTCGATCCCGCTGGTGTGCATCACCGGTCAGGTGCCGACGCATCTGATCGGCAACGACGCCTTCCAGGAATGCGACACTGTCGGCATCACCCGGCCGTGCACCAAGCACAACTGGCTGGTGCGCGACATCAAGGATCTGGCGCGCGTGCTGCACGAGGCGTTCTACGTCGCGACCTCGGGCCGTCCAGGTCCGGTCGTGGTCGACGTGCCGAAGGACGTGCAGTTCGCCACCGGCACCTATCATCCGCCGCGCAAGACCGACGTCCACGTTTCCTACAAGCCGCACACCAAGGGCGATCCGAACCAGATCCGCAAGGCGGTGGCGCTGCTCGCCGGCGCGCAGCGGCCGGTGATCTATTCGGGCGGCGGCGTGGTCAATTCCGGCGACGAAGCCTGCCGTCTGTTGCGCGAACTGGTCGAGGTCACCGACTTCCCGATCACCTCGACGCTGATGGGGCTCGGCGCCTATCCGGCGTCCGGCAAGAACTGGCTCGGCATGCTCGGCATGCACGGCACCTACGAAGCCAACATGACGATGCATGGTTGCGACGTCATGCTGTGCATCGGCGCGCGCTTCGACGACCGCATCACCGGCCGCACCGACGCGTTCGCGCCGCACGCCAAGAAGATCCACATCGACATCGACCCGTCGTCGATCAACAAGAACATCCGCGTCGACGTGCCGATCATCGGCGACGTCGCCTCGGTGCTGAGCGATCTTCTGGCGGTGTTCAAGGCCGAGGCCAAGAAGCCCGACATCAAGCCGTGGTGGCAGCAGGTCGCGACCTGGCGCGCCCGCAATTCGCTGGCGTACAAGAAGAACAACGACCTGATCATGCCGCAATACGCGATCCAGCGGCTGTACGAGGGCACGCGCGGCCGCGACACCTACATCACCACCGAAGTCGGCCAGCATCAGATGTGGGCGGCGCAGTTCTACGGCTTCGAACAGCCGAAGCGCTGGATGACCTCGGGCGGTCTCGGCACCATGGGCTACGGCCTGCCGGCGGCGCTCGGCGTGCAGGTGGCGCATCCGAACAGTCTCGTCATCGACATCGCCGGCGACGCCTCGGTGCAGATGACCATGCAGGAGATGGCGACGGCCGTTCAGTACGAACTGCCGATCAAGATCTTCATCTTGAACAACCAGTACATGGGCATGGTCCGGCAATGGCAGCAATTGCTCCATGGTAATCGCCTGTCGCATTCCTACACCGAGGCGATGCCCGACTTCGTCAAGCTCGCCGAGGCCTATGGTGGCGTCGGCATGCAGGTGACCAAGCCGGGCGATCTCGACGGCGCGATCGCCGAGATGATCAAGGTCAACAAGCCGGTGCTGTTCGACTGTCGCGTCGCCGCGTTGGAGAACTGCTTCCCGATGATTCCGTCAGGCAAGGCTCACAACGAGATGCTGCTGCCGGCCGAAGCCACCGACGAAGCCACCGCCGCCGCCTTCGCCGGCGGCAAGGCGCTGGTGTGAGGTGGTGGTGAACTGATTGTTACCAACGGCGGTGCTCCACACCCCGCCGTCATCGCCCGGCTTGACCGGGCGACCCAGTATTCCAGAGCGCGCGCCACTCACGTGAGGCCCTGGAATACTGGATCCCCGCATTCGCGGGGATGACGGCAGAGAGTGGAGCGGCGCTCTGCGCAACCTAATTGACCGACAGATTCCGAACACAGATCGACAGGCAATCCAAATGACCCAGCCCGCATCCGCTTACTTCATGGAAGAGCGCCAAGACCCTAACGAGACTCACACGCTGTCGGTGCTGGTGCAGAACGAGCCCGGCGTGCTGGCTCGGGTGATCGGGTTGTTTTCGGGGCGCGGCTACAACATCGAGAGTCTCACGGTTTCGGAAACCGAAAACCAGAAACACCTGTCGCGCGTCACCATCGTCACCACCGGCACGCCAATGGTGATCCAGCAGATCAAGAACCAGCTCGACCGCATGGTGCCGGTGTATCGCGTGGTCGATATGACGCTGACCGGCCGCTCGATCGAGCGCGAACTGGCCATGGTCAAGCTGCGCGGCACCGGTGATCACCGCGTCGAATCGCTGCGGCTGGCCGAAGCCTTCCGCGCCCGCGTCATCGACGCCTCGACGGAAAGCTTCGTGTTCGAGATCACTGGCAACAGCTCGAAGATCAATCAGTTCGTCGAACTGATGCGGCCGCTCGGCCTGGTCGAAGTGGTCCGCACCGGCGTCGCCGCCATCGGCCGCGGCGCCGAGGGAATGTAACCTCCGCTAGGCCGCGATCGCCTCGGCGATCTGGTCGAGCGGATGGTTGGTCAGGTCTTTGGCGAGCGAGCGGATCAGCGACGCTTCGACGGTCTTGTGCAGGATCGGCCGCATTTGGCCGAGCGTCTGCGGGTCCGCGACCAGCACCAGCTGATCGAACTCGCCGTCGAGCTTCATCTTGTTGATGGTGTTGGTGAGCTGCTTGGCGAAGGTCGCCTCGTCGGTCTGACTCTGGCTCTGCTCCTCGGGGCGTGATCCGGACGGGCCGTCGTCTTCGAGATTGACGGGCTCGAGCTTGCGCTCCTGACGGAGCGTTACCTGGGCCGGCTTGCCGGTGTTTCGCAGCAGCAACGCGCCGCGACCATCGGCCACGACGACGAGGGTGTTGTGCGGAATGAGAGCCATCTGTCGAACGATCCTCCGTTGAAACTTCGCGCATCCTCATCTGCGCGTGCCGGAGAGAACCGGCCGCGGATTTTTTCGTTCCGGGTTGCGTCATCGTTGCGCGGGATGCAGATCCGCGCGCCGCAAGGGTTATCGGGCGGCGGCGGATCAGTTAGGAACCAGGCAACGCCGCAGCGTTTCGAGCCGGCGGATTCGGGGCGGAGACCCAATGAAGCCGGCCGATATCGCGCTTGCGCTCATCGTTGCCTTGATCTGGGGGCTCGGCTTCGTATTCACGCGCTACGCGCTGACCGAGATGTCGCCGACAGTTCTCAACCTGCTGCGCTTCGCTATCACGGCGCTGCCGTGCCTGGTGCTGCCGCGGCCGAAGCTGGCACTGCCGGTGTGGATCGGCATCAGCCTGCTTTTGGTGTGGCAGTATCTGACGCAGAGTTGGGGTATCTCGCAGGGCGTACCGGCGGGACTGACCGCGGTGATCGTGCAGAGCCAGGCGCTGTTCACCATCGCGTTCGCGGCGGTGCTGCTGAACGAGCGACCGACACGCGCCCAACTGATCGGCATCAGCGTCGCGGCCTGCGGGCTGCTGATGATCGGTCTGACAGTGGGCTACGACTTCACGGTGCTGGCCTTCGCCGTCACGATGACGGCGCCGATCGCGTTTGCGTTTTCCAATCTTCTGCTGCGCCGGGCGCAGGGCGTGCCGATGCTCGATCTGTTCGCCTGGATCAGCCTGGCGTCGCTGCCACCGCTGGCGCTCGCCGCATGGATGACGGATGGCGTGCCGGTGATCTGGCGGGAGCTGACCCATCTGTCGCCCGGCGTGATGGCGGCGATGCTGTCGCTGTCGATCGGCTCGACCACGATCGGCTACTGGATCTGGGGCCGGTTGCTGCACGCCTACAGCGCCGCGCAGGTGGTGCCGTTCGCGCTGCTGGTGCCGTTCATCGGGGCAGGGGCCTCCAGCCTGGTGTTCGGCGAGGTCTTCGGGCCGTTACGGCTGGCCGGCATGCTGATCGTCGTCGCGGGGCTGGCGATCATGCTGCTGTTCGGCCGCGCCAAGCCCGAACTGCCCGAAACCGCCTGACGCTTCACCCCAAAGTCGCAAGCCGCCGATTCCGCGCCGCGGCAGCCATGACGCCGCAAAGGGCCACAATTCGCCGCCGCGGGCTTGTTTCCGGGCACCCATCGCCCTAGAAACCAGCAGCAATTCGAAGGTCGGCCGGGACGGCCCGATCACCACAGCACGGGCGGGACGGGCCGCCGAACACGAGGAACGAGGATGCGAGTTTACTACGATCGCGACGCCGACCTGAACCTGATCAAGGGCAAGAAGGTCGCCATTGTCGGCTACGGCAGCCAGGGCCATGCCCACGCGCTGAACCTGAAGGACTCCGGCGTCAAGGACGTCGCGATCGCGCTGCGCAAGGGCTCGGCGACCGTCAAGAAGGCGGAAGGCGCGGGCTTCAAGGTGATGGACGTCGCCGAGGCCGCCAAGTGGGCCGACGTGATCATGATGCTGACGCCCGACGAGCTGCAGGGCGAAATCTATCGCGATCATCTGCACGACAACATGAAGAAGGGCGCGGCGCTGCTGTTCGCCCACGGCCTCAACGTGCACTTCAACCTGATCGAGCCGCGCGCCGATCTCGACGTGCTGATGGTCGCGCCGAAGGGCCCGGGCCACACCGTGCGCTCGGAATATCAGCGCGGCGGCGGCGTGCCGAGCCTGATCGCGATCCACCAGGATCCGTCGGGCAACGCCCACGACCTCGGCCTCAGCTACGCCTCGGCGATCGGCGGTGGCCGCGCCGGCATCATCGAGACCTCGTTCAAGGAAGAGTGCGAGACCGACCTGTTCGGCGAGCAGGTGGTGCTGTGCGGTGGTCTGGTCGAGCTGATCAAGGCCGGCTTCGAGACGCTGGTGGAAGCCGGCTACGCGCCGGAGATGGCCTACTTCGAGTGCCTGCACGAAGTGAAGCTGATCGTCGACCTGATCTATGAAGGCGGCATCGCCAACATGAACTACTCGATCTCCAACACCGCGGAATACGGCGAATACGTCACCGGCCCGCGCATCGTCACCGCCGAGACCAAGGCCGAGATGAAGCGCGTGCTCGCCGACATCCAGAACGGCATCTTCACCCGCAACTGGATGCTGGAGAACAAGGTCAACCAGACGTCGTTCAAGGCCACCCGCGCCAAGCTCGCCGCTCACCCGATCGAGGAAGTCGGCGCCAAGCTGCGCGAGATGATGCCCTGGATCAAGAAGGGCGCGCTGGTCGACAAGTCGAAGAACTAAGCTGGGTTGCTACCTCTCCCCGCAAGAGCGGGGCGAGGGAGCCGCCGTGCTTGGCGCAAGAATTCGGTATTGAGCGAGACGGGATCGCGGCAACGCGGTCCCGTTTTCATTTGTGGGAAGGGGCCCGTCTCGTCCCGCCTGCAAAGGCGCGGCGCAATCCGCCGCATGCTGACGCCTTGATCTGGTCTGACCAGATTGGTAGGGTCAGGCATGAGCGCCCCGCTGAGTTCCGAAACCTCGCACACCGTGCGCAAGACGCTGGAGTTTGTGCAGCATCATCGGCTGGCGAAAGGCGACCGGCTGCCGTCGGAACGGGAGCTGTCCGAACGGTTCGGGGTGGCGCGCAGTTCGGTGCGCGAGGCGCTGGCGGTGCTCGACGCGATGCGCATCACCGAGCGCAAGCCGAAGTCGGGCATCTTCCTGCGTAACGCGGTGGACGATAGCGGCCTCGACGCGCTGGTGCTGCAGGCCGATCTCGGGCTCACCTTCGATCCGCAAGTCACGCGCGACGTAACCGAGGCCCGGATCGTCTGCGAGGGGCAGGCGCTGCAGCTGGCCTGCCAGCGTCGCAGCGACGGCGATCTGGTCAAGCTGCACGGTCTGCTCGACAGCTACGCGGCAATGATCGAGGCCGGCGGCAATCCGGCCGATGCCGATGTGGACTTTCACCTGGCGATGGTCGCCGCCAGCCAGAACCGCATTCTGGTCCGCACGCTGACGCCGCTGATGCTGATGAGCCGGCGCTGGCGGCAGCGCTATTTCGAGTCTGATGAGGTTCGCCGCCGATCGCTCGACGATCATCGTGCTTTCGTCGCTGCGATCGAGGCACGCGACCAAGCGGCCGCCGCTGCGCTGGTGCGGCGACACACGGAGACCGCCGCCGCGGACGTGCGCGCGCTGGCCGAGCAGGGCGGTGCCCCTCCGTCCGATACGACCTGAAACACGCGCGCATTCGACGCGCCTCAACAACCCTGGCCAACGGGTGAGCTTCGCGCGGCAACAGCCGCATCGAGGAAACGCAAGAAGAAGGATCAAAAATGCGTAAGACGACTTCCGTAGCCGCCATCGCGGCCGCGATCGCGGTGCTCGCCGCGAGCCCGGCGCTGGCCCAGAAGAAATACGGCACCGGTGCCACCGACACCGAGATCAAGCTCGGCAACACTGTCCCCTACAGCGGCCCGGCCTCGGCCTATGGCATTCTGGGCAAGACCTACGCGGCGTACTTCAAGAAGATCAACGAAGAGGGCGGCATCAACGGCCGCAAGATCAACCTGATCTCCTATGACGACGCCTACTCGCCGCCCAAGACGGTCGAGCAGACCCGCAAGCTGGTCGAGAGCGACGAGGTGATGGCGATCTTCGGCAACACCGGCACCGCGTCGAATGCGGCGATCCAGAAGTATCTCAACGCCCGCAAGGTGCCGCAGCTGTTCCTCGCCACCGGTGCTACGCGCTGGAACGATCCGAAGCAATTCCCGTGGAGCATGGGCTGGCTGCCGAGCTACGAGGCTGAAGCCTCCGCCTACGCCAAGTATCTGCTGAAGGAGAAGCCGAACGCCAAGATCGGCGTGCTGTATCAGAACGACGATTTCGGCAAGGACTATGTCCGCGGCCTGAAGGAAGGTCTCGGCGACAAGGCTGCGTCGATGATCGTCGCCGAGGCGAGCTACGAAGTCGCCGAGCCGACCATCGATTCGCAGATCGTGAAGCTCAAGGCGTCCGGCGCCGATACGGTGTTCTCGTTCGCCACTGGCAAGTTCGCCGCGCAATCGATCAAGAAGCTCGCCGAGCTCGGCTGGAAGCCGCTACACATCGTGCCCAATGCATCGTCCTCGCTCGGCACCGTGCTGAAGCCGGCTGGGCTCGAGAACGCGCAGAATATTGTATCGGCGACTTTCGCAAAGGATCCGACCGATCCGCAGTGGAACGACGATCCGGGCATGAAGAAGTTTCATGCCTTCGTCGAGCAGTACATTCCGGAAGGCAAGGCGATGGAGAGCACCGTGCTGTCCGGTTACAGCATCGCGCAGACCATGGCGGAGGCGCTGCGGATGTGCGGCGACGACCTGACCCACGAGAACCTGATGAAGCAGGCGGCCAACATGAAGGACGTCCAGCTCGACGGCCTACTGCCGGGCGTCACCGTCAACACCTCGCCGACCGACTTCGCGCCGATCGATCAGTTCCAGATGATGACCTTCAAGGGCGAGCGCTGGCAGCGTTTTGGCGACGTCATCAAGGGCGAAGTTGCGGTGGCCGGCCGGTAAGCGTCGGCGGCGTCTTACCTCACCGCGTGCAGGGGAGCGAGCAGCGTGAGGGTGGAGGCCTCGCATTTATTTCGCTTCTTATTCGAATACCAAGCGGGATCGCGGTGACGCGGTCCCGTTTTCATGTGGCTGTGCTAACATCGCCCGGTCGCAAGGAGCGGATCAATGCCATCTGTCGTCGTTACCGGGGTGTCCACCGGGATCGGTCATGCCATCACGAAGCTGCTGCTGGACAAGGGCTTTCGCGTGTTCGGCAGCGTCCGCAAGGCGGCCGATGCGGAGCGGCTGATCGGGGAGTTCGGATCGAATTTCAAGCCACTGATCTTTGACGTGACCGACGAGCCGGCGATCCGTGCGGCGGCCGATGAGGTCCGGGCCGCGCTCGGCGGGGAGCGGTTGACGGGGCTGATCAACAACGCCGGCATTGCGGTGTCTGGCCCGGTGATCGACCTGTCGGCCGACGAGTTTCGCCGGCAGTTCGAGGTCAATGTGATCGGTCCGATCGTCGCGACGCAGGCATTCGCGCCGCTGCTCGGTACCGATCCGTCGCTGCGCGGCGCGCCGGGGCGGATCGTGATGATGTCGTCGATCGCTGCCAAGTTCGGCAATCCGCTGATGGCCGCTTACTCGGCCTCGAAACACGCGCTGAACGGCCTGTCCGACGGGCTGCGGCGCGAGATGATGCTGTTCGGCATCGACGTCGTGACGATCATGCCGGGCGCGGTGAAGACGCCGATCTGGGCCAAGGCCGAGCAGGAGGATCTGTCGCGATTTACGGCATCGCCGTTCTATCCGGCGCTGCAGAAGATCCGCGCGATGCTGCCGCAGATGGACGCCAGCGGCCTGCCGCCGGAGACGATCGCCCAGCATGTCTACGACGCGCTGACATCGCCGAAGCCGAAAGCGCACTACGTCGTGACGCCGGGCCCGATGCGGTTCTGGGTCTCGACCAAGCTGCCGCAGCGCTGGGTCGACAGGATCGTGGCGAGCCGGCTGGGGTTGAAGCGGAAGGCGTAGCGCCGCGCTGAGCGCTGACGAGCGACCGGATTCACCGACCCCGGCGCGCCGCCGGGCCGGGACTCTTCGGCGCGACCTTCAGCACCTCGGTGTCACGCCAGGTCAGACGCCGACCGTCCTTGGCATGGAGCTGTAGCCGCGGGATAGGAGCGCGGGTCTGGCGGTCGATCATCGACGAGCGCGGTTCGTCGGCCTGATAGAGATGCTGTTCGCCCCACTGCCGTAGCGCGACGATGACGAGGAACAGGCCGCGTCCCTTGTTCGTCAGGACGTACTCGTTGTACGCGCTGCCATCCGAAGCCGGGGCGGTTTTCAGGATGCCGCGATCGGTCAGGTCGCGTAGCCGCGTCGCCAGCATGCCCTTGGCGATGCCGAGGCTGGTCTGAAATTCGCCGAAGCGGCGCACGCCATCGAAGGCGTCGCGGATGATCAGCAGCGACCACCAGTCGCCGATGACATCGAGCGCGCGCGCAACGGGGCATCCGGCGTTCCAATGGCTGACCCGCTTGGCCATGACGGCATGTCTCCATCGCCCAATCTGGTCTTAAAATAGAACTAGAAGCCGATCCGGACAAGTGGTCTCATGATGAGACCAATGGGATGGAGAGGTGCAGATGCAGATCCGGCGTGATGCGGAACAACGGTCCGGACCGGCGGCCGGATTATCGCGGACCACCACGCTGATCTTCGCCATTGCGGCCGGCCTCAGCGTCGCCAATATCTACTTTGCTCAGCCGCTGCTCGATCCGATCGCGAGGGACTTCGGAGTTTCCGCCGCTGCGATCGGCCTCGTCGTCACACTCACGCAGGTTGGCTACGGGCTGGGGTTGATCTTCATCGTTCCGCTCGGAGATCTGGTCGATCGCCGCCGTCTCGTCGTTGGGCAGGGCGTTCTGTCGATCGTCGCATTGCTCGCCGTCGCGCCGGCGAAGACCGAGGTCGTGCTATTTGTCAGCCTGGCGGCGATGGGGACCCTCGCAGTCGCTGTCCAGGTGCTGGTCGCCTTCGCGGCGGCGCTGGCGACGCCGGCCGAGCGTGGCAGGGTGGTCGGCAGCGTCACCAGCGGCGTCGTCATCGGCATTTTGGCGGCCCGCATCGTTGCCGGTGTCCTCGCTGATCTCGGTGGCTGGCGAACCGTCTATGTCGCATCCGCCGGTCTCACGGCGGTGATGGTCGGGCTGCTGATGCTGGTCCTGCCGCGCAACGTCCTGCCCGCCAGCACCGACAGCTACGCGGTGACCTTGCGGTCCGTCCCCGCCTTGTTTTTGCGGGACCGGGTGTTGCTGGTGCGCGGTGTGTTGGCGCTGTTGATGTTCGCGACGTTCAGCGCCTTCTGGACGGCGATCGTGTTGCCGCTTAGCGCCGAGCCTTTCAACTATTCGAGCACGCAGATCGGACTGCTCGGCCTGGTCGGGCTCGCCGGAGCGACCGCGGCGATGGGAGCGGGGCGTCTCGCCGACCGCGGCTTCGCTCAGGCGACGACGGGTTCGGCGCTCGTACTGGCGCTGCTGTCATGGGCGATGATCGCATGCCTGCCGTGGTCGATCCCGCTTCTGCTCGCCGGTGTCGTCGTGCTCGACCTCGCGGTGCAGGCCGTGCACGTCACCAATCAGAGCGTGATTTTTGCCCGCCATCCCGAAGCGCGCAGCCGGCTGGTCGGCGGCTACATGGTGTTTTACTCGGCGGGCAGCGCGCTCGGCGCAATTTCTGGCACGACGGCCTATGCGGCTTTAGGCTGGGACGGCGTCTGCATGCTGGGCACAGCCTTCAGCGCGGTCGCCTTGCTGTTCTGGGCCGGCACGCGTCGTGTCGGTGCCAGCGACGCTTCCGAGCCGGTGTGCCGCAGCGTCGTCGATGGCTGATCGAACAGCCTCACCGGCTGATTATCGGTTCGGCCGAGCTCGCTGGTGCGCATCGAGACTTACTTCACGCGGTCCCACAGCCAGCGCGCGACCGCTTCCGGCGGGCCATCGCCGGAGGCGGCGCGGAGATTGGCTTCGCGCATTGCCGCGATGTCGATGCGGCCGAGCAGTGGCGTCAGCGCGCCCCGCAGCTTCGCATCATCGGCCCGTTTCGGCGCCAGCAGCAGCACCGCGTCGTAAGGCGGGATCGCCTGTTTGGGATCGTCCAGCACCACGAGGTCGTACTTCGCGATCAGCCCGTCCGAGGTGTAGCCGGCGATGACGTCGACCTCGCCGGAGGCGACCGCCGCGTACATGAAGTCGGGCTGCATTTGCCGTTCGGTCTTGAACGCCAGCCCATAGGCGCTGCGCAGATTGGCCCATTCCGGCCGCGAGACGAATTCGTAGTCGCCGGCGATGGTCAGCGACGGCGCGCGGGCGGCGAGGTCGGCGATCGAGCGGATGCCGAGCGCTTCCGCCTTGGCTCGCGGCATCACCAGCGCGTAGGCGTTGGCGAAGCCGAGTTCGCCAAGCAGCGTGACGCCGTCTTTGCCGAGGTCGGTTTTCAGATCAGCGAGCACTTGGTCCCGTGCCGCGATGCCGGGGTGCTTGAACTGATTGGCCCACAGCGTGCCGGAGTAATCGACATAGGCGTCGATGTCGCCGCTCTTCAGCGCGTCGTAGATCACACTGGAGCCGAGGCCGGCGCGGGTGGTGGCGGTGAGGCCGGCGGCTTGCAGGCGCTGCTCGAGCAGTTCGGCCAGCACATATTGTTCGGTGAAGGTCTTGGCGCCGACCACGTAGGTCGATCGCGCGCCGGCGAGGCCCGGCAGCAGCGTCGCGGCGATCAGCGCGGCGAGGCCGAGGCTGCCCAGCGCGATCTGGAGGCGGCTGCGCAGCCGCAGGCCGCGCTCGATCAGCGCCAGCAATTGATCGACCGCCAGCGCCAATACTGCGGCGGCGGCGCAGCCGAACAGCACCAGCACCCAATTTTGCGTCTGCAGCCCGGCGAAAATGTAGTTGCCGAGACTGGTCTGGCCGATCGGCGTCGACAGCGTCGCGGTGCCGATCACCCACACCGCGGCGGTGCGGATGCCCGCCATGATGACGGGTAGCGCCAGCGGCAGCTCGACCATCGTCAGCACCTGCCGCGGCGTCATGCCGACACCCTGCGCGGCTTCGACCAGCGCCGGATCGACGGCATCGAGGCCGGTGATGGTGTTGCGCAGCACCGGCAGCATCGAATACAGCGCCAGCGCCAGTACCGCGGGCAGGAAGCCGAACGCCGAGAAGCTAATCCCGAATGCGCTCATCGACAGCGCCGCGAGCGCCAGCAGCAGCGGATAAAACAGCGCCAGCAGCGCCAAGCCTGGAATGGTCTGCACTACGCCGGCAAGTCCGAGCAGGGCGCCGCTTAGCAGGGGACGGTTGCGTGCGACGATCGCCAGCGGAAGGCTGACGATCAGCCCCAGAGCCAGTGCAACGAGACTGACGCGGACATGGGCGCCGAGATAGTCCGGCAGATTGCCGAGCGCCTCGCGCCAGCGCGGATCGGCGAACAGGTTCATGCCACGCCGCCCTGTGGCAGCAGCGCACTCAGCCGCTGCGCTTGCCGGCGTGGCGTCTGCAGCAGCTCCGCCACGTACGGCTCAGTGCTCCGGATGAGTTCGTCCGGCGTTCCCTGCGCCAGCAGGCGGCCGGACCGCATCACCGCAATGCGGTCCGCAAGTAGCAGCGCTTCGGTGATGTCGTGGGTGATCAGAATGGTCGTGAGCCCGAGCCGCTGGTGCAGCGCGCGAAAATCCTCGCCGAGCGCATCGCGGGTCAGCGGATCGAGCGCGCCGAACGGCTCGTCCATCAGCACGATGTTTGGCTTGGCGGCGAGCGCCCGGGCGACGCCGACGCGCTGGCGCTGGCCGCCGGACAGTTCATGCGGAAAACGGTCGCGGTGCTGCGCGCGGTCGAGCCGCACCAGATCGAGCAGTTCGTCGGTGCGGGCGGCGGTGTCGGCACGCGACCAGCCGAGCAGTTTCGGCGTGATGCCGATATTGGCGGCGACCGACAGATGCGGGAACAGCGCGCCGCTTTGGAACACCATGCCGATGCGCCGGCGTAGCGCGATCGGATCGATGCTGCGCGCATCGTCGCCGTCGATGCTGATCGTGCCGGCGTCCGGTTCGATCAGCCGGTTGGCGAGCCGCAGCAGCGTGGTCTTGCCGGAGCCGGAGCCGCCGACGATGGCGAGCAATTCGCCGCGTGCCACGCTGAGCGATACGCCGTCGACCGCCTTGATGCGGCCGAAGCTCTTGTCGACGCGGGTGTAGGCAATCATCGGCGCGGCGTCGCTCATGTCTGGCGGGGTAGCACGGCCGCTTGCCGTGATAAAGCGTGGCCGGGCTTGCATGTCGGCTCGTGACGTTGAATGGTCGGATCCCAACGATGCGGGGAGGGCGCGTGCAGGACGGAACGGGATCGGCGGCGGTCGCGCTGCAGGACGCAACAGTGGCATTCAAGCTGACTGGCGGCCGGGTTTACACCGCGGTGGAGCAGGCCTCGCTGGCGGTCGCGGACGGCGAGTTTGTCGCCATCGTCGGGCCGACCGGGTGCGGCAAGTCCACGCTGCTCAACGTCGCTGCCGGTCTGCTGCGGCCGGCAGCGGGCGAGGCGCGGATCTTCGGAGCGCCGCTCGCGGGCCTCAATGACAAGGCCGGCTATCTGTTTCAAGCCGATGCGCTGTTCCCGTGGAAGACCGCGCGCGACAACGTCGCGATCGGCCTGGAAATCGCCGGCACGCCGCGCGCCGAGGCGCTGACCCGGGCGCAAAGCTGGTTGGAAACGGTCGGGCTCGGCGCGTTTTCCCAGAGATACCCGCACATGCTGTCAGGTGGTCAGCGCAAGCGCGTCGGCCTCGCACAGGTGCTGATCCGCGATCCGAAGATCCTGCTGATGGACGAGCCGTTCGGCCCGCTCGATGCGCAGACCCGGCAGATCATGGGCAACCTCTTGCTCGAGCTGTGGAGCAAGCATCGCAAGGCGGTGCTGTTTGTCACCCATGATCTCGAAGAAGCAATCGCGCTCGCCGATCGCGTGGTGATCATGTCGGCCGGCCCGTCGTCGCGCATTATTGGTGACTGGCGTGTCGATCTCCCGCGCCCGCGCGACATCTTCGAAATCCGCCTGACCCCTGAGTTTCACACGCTGCATCGCGAGATCTGGAGCGTGCTGCGCGAGCAGGTGATGAAGGCGTATGGGGCGGTGGCGTGATGTTTTTGATTTTGACCGCTGAGCCGCGCCGAGCAGGGCGCGCTCCCTCTCCCGCTTGCGGGGGAGGGCTGGGGTGGGGGCGCCGCGAGGATGGGCTTTCGTTGTGGCGCTGCAAGGACAGGCTCCCGTTGCGGACCCCCACCCCCGACCCCTCCCCGCAAGGGGGAGGGGAGCGGAGGCGCTTCGTTGCTGGGCAACGAAGAGGCGAGCGTATGGGAGCCTCGCCATGCCGCGGCTGAAGCTTCTCGCGTTGCAATTGCTCGTCGCGATCACCGCGCTGGTGGTGTGGCAGGTGTTCAGTACGGTGCCGATTGCCGGCAAGCTGCTATTGCCGCCGTTCTTCTTTTCGACGCCGGTGGATGTCGCCAGGCAGGTGGCCGCCTGGTTCGCGTCGGGGGTGATCTGGAAGCATTTGTGGATCACGCTGTGGGAGTCGCTGCTGGCCTTCGCGATCGGCTCGCTTGCGGGCGTGCTGGTCGGGTTCTGGTTCGCGCGGCAGCCGCGGGTCGCCGCGGTGTTCGATCCCTATGTGAAGATGGTCAATGCGCTGCCGCGCGTGGTGCTGGCGCCGATCTTCACGTTGTGGCTCGGGCTCGGCATCTGGTCGAAGGTCGCCCTAGGCGTCACCCTTGTGTTCTTCGTGGTGTTCTTCAACGTCTATCAGGGCGTCAAGGAAACCAATGCCACGCTGGTCGACAACGCCCGGATGCTGGGGATGAGCGAACGGCAGATGATGCGCCACGTGTTCTGGCCGTCGGCGCTGTCCTGGATGTTCTCGTCGCTGCATACCGCGATCGGTTTTGCGGTGGTGGGTGCAGTTGTCGGTGAATATCTCGGCGCCGCCGCCGGGCTCGGCTATCTGATCCAGCAGGCCGAGGGCGCGTTCGACGTCGCCGGCGTGTTCGCCGGGATGTTCGTGCTGTCGGTGTTCGTGATCGTCATCGACCTCGCCGTCAGCCTGGTCGAGCGGCGGTTGCTGGTGTGGCGGCCGCAGCCGAGCGGGCAGCCGGCGGACTAGAGCCCGGCGCTGCTTTGGCATATTGTCCTGACCGTTTCGTCCGGGGAGAACAGACGCCATGAAGGCCGGTTTCAAGTCCATCGTCGCCGCGCTCGCGGCGGTCCTGCTCAGCGCCGGCGTCGCGTCGGCGCAAAGCAAGGTCACGATCGCGATCGGCGGCGGCGCCTGCCTGTGCTATCTGCCGACGGTGCTGGCCAAGCAGCTTGGCGAATACGACAAGGCCGGGCTCAGCGTCGAACTTGTCGACCTCAAGGGCGGATCGGATGCGCTCAAGGCCGTCCTTGGCGGCAGCGCCGACGTCGTTTCCGGCTATTTCGACCACACCGTCAATCTCGCCGCCAAGAAGCAGGAGATGCAGAGCTTCGTGGTGTACGACCGCTATCCCGGGCTGGTGCTGGCGGTGTCGCCCGGCCACACCGCGGAGATCAAGTCGATCAAGGATCTCGCCGGCAAGAAGGTCGGCGTCAGCGCGCCGGGCTCGTCGACCGATTTCTTCCTGAAGTATCTCTTGAAGAAGAACGGCGTCGATCCGAACAACGTCTCGGTGATCGGCGTCGGGCTCGGCGCCACGGCGGTGGCGGCGATGCAGCAGGGCCAGATCGACGCCGCGGTGATGCTCGATCCGGCGGTGACGATCCTGCAGGCGGCGCATGCCGACCTGCGCATCCTCAGCGATACGCGCACCGAGCACGACACCCGCGAAGTGTTCGGCGGCGACTATCCGGGCGGCGCGCTGTATGCGACCACGGCCTGGATCAAGGCGCACCCCAAGGAAGCGCAGAGCCTGACCCACGCGATCCTCGGGACGCTGGCTTGGATCCACGCGCATTCAGCCGAGGAGATCGCCGACAAGATGCCGCCGAACATTGTTGGCAAGGACAAGGCGCAATACGTCGCCGCACTCAAGAACACGATCCCGATGTACTCGACCACGGGGTTGATGGACCCGAAGGGCGCCGAGGCCGTGCTGGCGGTATTCAGCGCGAGTTCGCCTGACGTGGCGAAGGCCAATATCGACGTCACGAAGACTTACACCAACGCCTTCGTCGAACAGGCGAAGACGTCGGGCGCCGCCAGATAGGTGCCTGAGTGACCCCTGACGTTCCTGTCACGATCCATCGCGTTACGAATCTGGACCTGTGGGTCGGCGATCACGCTTGGCCGTTCGCGGAGAAGCGACGCCCTGACATCGACGCGCATTTCACAGAGCGTCAAAGCGACAAGCCGGAGTTGTGGAACGGCCGCGTGCTGCTCGGACGGCAGCCACGATTCGACGGCGTGTATTTCAGCGCCGAGTATTTCGAGACCGACTTTGCCAGCTTCATGGCCTGGCGCGATTGGGGCTTTCCGGACGCGTCGGTGTTCAACGGCTTCGGCATGGGCGTGATCCGCGCCCGTGACGGCGCGATCGTGCTCGGCGTGATGGGCGCCCACACGGCCAATGCCGGCAAGGTGTATTTCGCCGGCGGCACGCCCGATCCCTCCGACGTCCGCAATCGCCGGCTGGAGATCGCCTCCAGCGTCGCCCGCGAGGTCAAGGAGGAGACCGGGCTGACCCGGCTCGATTATCACGCCGCCGATCACTGGCACTGCGTCGAGGCCGGCCCGCTGGTAGCGATGCTGCGGATTCTCGATGTCGATCAGCCGGGCGATGCGCTCAAGGCGCGGATCGAGGCTTTCCTGGCGCGCGAGACCAAGCCGGAGCTGAGCGGCATCCATTTGGTGCGGTCGAAAGCCGACTTCCTGCCGACCATGCCGCGGTTCGTGACAGCGTATCTGACGATGCTGCTGCACGGGGATGATTAGTTGTTGCTAACAGACTAGTAACCCGTCCTGGCCGGGACAAGCCCGGCCATGACGGGGGGTGGAAGTCGTCGCTCACCCGTGCGCGTGCACGCCGAGGTCGTCGCGCGGGGTGATGCCGAGGCGGGCGAACAGCGCGCGGTCCTTGCTGTCGCCGGGGTTCGGCGTGGTCAGCAGCGTGTCGCCGATGAAGATCGAGTTGGCGCCGGCGAGGAAACACAGCGCCTGCATCTCGTCGCTCATCGCGGTGCGGCCGGCGGCGAGGCGGACGTCCGACTTCGGCATCATGATGCGCGCCAGCGCGATGGTGCGGACGAATTCGAACGGATCGACCGGCGTCGCGGTCTTGGCGATCGGCGTGCCTTCGATCGGGATCAGCATGTTGATCGGCACGCTCTCCGGATGCTGCGGCAGGTTGGCGAGCGTGCGCAGCATTTCGACACGGTCGGTGGGCTTCTCGCCGAGGCCGAGGATGCCGCCGCAGCACACCTTGATGCCGGCGTCGTGGACCTTCTCGAGCGTATCGAGACGATCCGAGTAGCTGCGGGTCTTCACCACGGAGGAATAGAACTCCTCGGAGGTGTCGACGTTGTGGTTGTAGTAATCGAGGCCGGCGTCGGCGAGCTGCTTGGCCTGATCGTCGCTCAGCATGCCGAGCGTCATACAGGCTTCCATGCCGAGCGCCTTGACGCCCTTCACCATCTCGATAATCGGCGCCATGTCGCGCTCTTTCGGCGACCGCCAGGCCGCGCCCATGCAGTAGCGCGTCGCGCCGGCGTCGCGCGCCGCCCGTGCGCCTTCGATCACCTTGGCCGGGTCCATCAGCTTGGAGGCGGGCAGGGCGGTGTCGTGATGCGCCGATTGGCTACAATAGCCGCAGTCCTCGGCGCAGCCGCCGGTCTTCACGTTGAGCAGCTGATTGCACTGCACTGCATTGGCGTCGAAGCTCTGGCGGTGGATGGTCTGCGCCCGGAAGATCAGATCGGCGAACGGCGAATGATAAATCGCGGCGGCTTCCTCACGGGTCCAGTCGTGACGCAGGGTCGGGGTCGCGGCGGCCAGCGAGGCCAGATCGATCGAGTTCAACGCAGTCGCTCCATGCTGGATGTCAGCTCACGCCAAGCCATAAGGGGTTTCGCCAAGGGAGGAAACCCGCGTCGGCGGAAGGGCGGTCCGACGATGGTTTAGGTCAGTATTTCTGACGCTTTTTGGCGGATTTTGCCCATCATTTGCCGTTGCGAACCCTCGGCGAGGTCGTCTAGAAAGATAGCCGTCCGGTCCATCGGCGACTTGCGTCGACTCTCTCTCGTCAACCTGGCTTCAAGGGTTGTGGTGCAAGGGTTGTCGCGCCCGAGATGGACCTTAAGGTGTCGGATATGACGATTCGCGGCGACAAGGCTGGGATGCAGGGGACGGCGGCAATCGCCGCGTCCGCGATTCCGGCTGCGCCGATCGGTCAGGCCGCGCTTCAGACCCTTGCGCTGATCACCCTCGCGCTTGGCGGGCTGCTTCTGCTTATTCGCCCCTGAGGGCCGTCTGGGCGCGTGCGCCTGGGCACTCAGGGGATCGCAAGAATGCCAGACCCAATCGCGCCGAGATCTCCGCAGAGACGGCGCCCTGAACCAAGGAAATCTTTCATGACCACGACTTCGAAGTCCGAGCAGGACCGCGTCATCATTTTCGACACCACCTTGCGCGACGGCGAGCAATGCCCCGGCGCTACCATGACGTTCGAAGAGAAGCTGAACGTCGCCAAGATGCTCGACGACATGGGCGTCGACGTCATCGAGGCCGGCTATCCGTTTGCCTCCGACGGTGACTTCGAAGCGGTGCACGAGATCGCCAAGCGCTCGAAGAACTCGGTGATCTGCGGCCTGTCGCGCGCTGCGCATAAAGACATCGACCGTTGCGCCGAGGCGATCAAGCCGGCGGAACGCGGCCGCATCCACACCTTCCTGTCCACCTCGCCGGTGCACATGAAGTACAAGCTGCAGATGGAAGCGGCTCAAGTGTACGAGATGGTAATCTCGTCGGTGACCCGCGCCCGCAACCACACCGACGACGTCGAGTGGTCGGCCGAGGACGCCACCCGCACCGAGTTCGACTTCCTGTGCCGCTGCATCGAGGCGGCGATCAAGGCCGGCGCCACCACGATCAATCTGCCGGACACCGTCGGCTACGCAGTGCCGGAAGAATATCGCGAGATGTTCCGCAAGGTGCGCGAGACGGTGCCGAACTCCGACAAGGCGCGGTTCTCGGTGCATTGCCACAACGACTTGGGCATGGCGGTCGCCAACTCGATGGCCGGTGTGCAGGGCGGTGCGCGGCAGATCGAATGCACCATCAACGGCATCGGCGAGCGCGCCGGCAACGCCGCGCTGGAAGAAGTCGTGATGGCGATGCGGGTACGCGCCGACAAGTTGCCGTACTGGAACAACATCGAGACCACGATGCTGACCCACGCCTCCAAGACGGTGTCGGCCGCGACCTCGTTCCCGGTGCAGTACAACAAGGCGATCGTCGGCCGGAACGCCTTCGCGCACGAGAGCGGCATCCATCAGGACGGCATGATCAAGAATGCCTCGACCTACGAGATCATGACGCCGGAGACGGTGGGCGTGAAGGGCACCTCGCTGGTGATGGGCAAGCACTCCGGCCGTGCCGGCTTGATCCACAAGCTGGAGGAACTGGGCTACAAGCTGTCGCGCAACCAGATCGAGGACGTGTTCGTGCGGTTCAAGGCTTTGGCCGACCGCAAGAAGGACGTCTACGACGAGGACATCGAGGCGTTGGTCGACGAAGAAATGACGCACGGCCAGGACCAGATCAAGCTGGTGTCGCTGACGGTGATCGCCGGCACCCACGGACCGCAGCGCGCGACCATGAAGGTCGATGTCGACGGTCAGGTGCGGATCGAGGAGGCCGAAGGCAACGGGCCGGTCGACGCGGTGTTCAACTGCATCAAGGCGCTGGTGCCGCACGAGGCCAAGCTGGAGCTGTATCAGGTCCACGCCGTCACCGAAGGCACCGACGCGCAGGCGGAAGTGTCGGTTCGGCTCGCCCACGAGGGCAGGTCGATGACCGCGCGCGCGGCTGATCCGGATACGCTGGTCGCTTCGGCCAAGGCCTATCTGGGCGCGCTCAACAAGATCGTCGCCAAGCGCAAGCGCGACGTCGGCCAGGATGCGCCATCGGTCGCCGTCGCGTGCTGATCCCGGACGTACTCACCACTTGGTACGCCATCAAACGCAGCGCTTCGGCGCTGCGTTTTGTTTTGCAGCACAGCATGGCACCGGCACGGGCGACGCCGGCCGCTCACCCTCCGAAACGACAATGGCTTTTGGGTCCGAGTCTCTGTAATGGGGATCGTGAGCCTGTGCGTATCCGCGCACCCAGAAAATCGAGGGGGAAGTCCCATGCGTAAGCTGATTCTATCGGCCGCTTCGGCCGCATTGCTGGCCCTGATCGGCCCCGCCGCCGCACAATCGCCGATCGTCATCAAGTTCAGCCACGTGGTGGCGCCGAACACGCCGAAGGGCCTCGCCGCCGACAAGTTCAAGGAGCTTGCCGAGAAGTACACCGACGGCAAGGTCAAGGTCGAAGTCTATCCGAACTCGCAGCTCTACAAGGACAAGGAAGAACTCGACGCGCTGCAGCTCGGAGCGGTGCAGATGCTGGCGCCTTCGATCTCCAAATTCGGTCCGGCCGGCGTCAAGGAATTCGAAGTGTTCGACCTGCCGTACATCCTCCCGGACATCGCGGCGTTGCGGAAGGTGACCAATGGCCCGGTCGGCGCCAAGCTGTTCAAGCTGCTCGACGCCAAGGGCATCACCGGCCTGGCGTATTGGGACAACGGCTTCAAGATCATGAGCGCCAACAAGAAGCTGATCGAGCCCGCGGACTACAAGGGCCTGAAGTTCCGCATCCAGTCATCGAAGGTGCTCGACGCTCAGTTCCGTGCGCTCGGCGCCATTCCGCAGGTGATGGCGTTCTCCGAAGTGTACCAGGCGCTGCAGACCGGTGTCGTCGATGGTACCGAGAACCCGATCTCCAACCTCTACACGCAGAAGATGCATGAAGTGCAGAAGCACATGACGCTCTCCAATCACGGTTACATCGGCTACGCGGTGATCGTGAACAAGAAGTTCTGGGACGGCATCCCGGCCGACGTCCGCGGGCAACTCGACAAGGCGATGAAGGAAGCCACCGAATTCGGCAACAGCCAGTCGCAGAAGGAAAACGAAGAGGCGCTCGAGGAGATGAGGAAGTCGGGCAAAACCGAGATCATCACCCTGACGCCGGAGCAGAACGCCGCGATGCGCAAGGCGATGGCGCCGGTTTACGACGACGTCGGCGGCCGCGTCGGCAAGGCGCTGATCGCCGAATTCCTCAAGGAAAGCGGCGGCGGCCCGACCAACTAACCTTGCGAACGGGCGCCCCCCGCGACAACCCCGGGCGCCCGTTGTATTTCCCGCCCGCATTGCGCGACCGGCCCCAAAA
>NZ_JBMDXE010000121.1:0-7615 GCF_048594845.1 Rhodopseudomonas sp.
TTGATGCTGATGGGCATCGTCACCAAGAACGCCATCATGCTGGTCGAATTCGCGCTGGAGGCGATCCGCGCCGGCAAAAGCCGCGAAGAGGCGATCATCGACGCCGGCCAGAAGCGCGCCCGCCCGATCGTGATGACCACCATCGCGATGGTCGCCGGCATGATGCCGAGCGCACTCGCGTTCGGCGCCGGCGGCGAATTCCGCTCGCCGATGGCGCTGGCGGTGATCGGTGGCCTGATTTTCTCGACCGTACTGTCGCTGATTTTCGTGCCGGCCGTGTTCATGATGATGGACGATCTCGGCCGCCTGGTCTGGCGTTTCGGCAGCAAACTGCTCAGCCACCGCGGGGAGACGGAGGGCGAAGCGAAGCGCTGAGGCATCAGCGGTGATATGCGAATACTGAGCTGCAGGCGATGACTTAGTGGCACGACGTCGCCCCACTGGCACGCCGTCATTGCCGGGCTCGACCCGGCAATCCATCCTCTTCGTGAAACGCCCCTCCTCGCAACACGCCGTCTTTCGGCGCGCTGACGCGCGCGATGGATGCGCGGGCCTTCGCCGCGCCGAAGGGGCTCCGGCCCCGCAGGCGGGTCAAGCCCGCGCATGACGGCGGAGGATGGGGCGAGGCGCTGCCACGAGTTCGGTCGTCATCCCCCGCGAATGCGGGTGATCCAGTATTGCAGAGCGCTTGCGGCAATGCTGATGCCGAGCGACGAATGCTCTGGGATACTGGGCCGCCCGCCTGCGCGGGCGATGACGTGGAGGAATGCGGGGGCGCTCGTCCGTCACGTCGAACCGATTCGATTTTCAAACAGCCACGTCATTGAAACAGCCACTTCGTGTGATCAGCATCGGAGCGCGATTAAACTAGCCACGCGCTCGCATTCTCGCGGCGCATTGCGCCCGAGCTATGCTGCATTCCTGTCGCCCTCCCTTGGAAGAGGGCGCGCGGAACGCCGGGTGCCCGATGCACCCGCGGCCTCGTGTGCGTAAGTAAAAAGCACACGAGTTCAAAACCACGGTCACACCGGAAACATCCGGCGTTCCGCGCGCGATGGTGTTAACGGCGTATCTCGTGCTCTCCCCGGCGCCCGACACGGTTTTTGGTCGCCGTCGCGTCCGACTTGTGAGCTTGGCTTCGGTGGAAGCCGTCGCTCAGTCGGGGCTTGATGCCACGCGGGACATCAGGACCACACGCCTTGGCCGTCCGCGGCAGCGTGGTCGTCAGCGCTTCGGTGACGGCTCACGGGACCTTTCGATGAAAGGGAGCCCGCCCTGCCGTCACGTCCCCGCCTGACGCTGCCGCGTCCATCGCCCCCCGCCCCGCGAACCGTGACGATCGCGTTTCGCCCCTCTCCCCGGGGCGGGTTAAGGCGGACTATAGTCCTTGTAGGAATTTTGTCAAGGATGAATGCTAACCTTGGCTGAGATCGAAGGTGGGGGCGGCGACGTGCCAAGATACCAGCGAATGGATATCCACGAGCGTGATCCGCTGCGACATCGATGCCGATTGTCGCGCCTCGTCGGAAAATGTCGACGTCGTAACGACGAAACCGTGGAAGGCGCGATGTTCTTCAATCACCCCTTTGAACTGCTGAATAGTCGGCCGACCGACCTTATTGTCGGCGGAGTTTCTCTTGCACTGGACGACGATCAGCCCTTCGGCATGGATCGCAAAGCCATCGACGCCGAGATCGTTCGATTTGCGCGTGACGATCGACTTCAAGCCGGCGCTTTCGAAGAAGCTCATGACGTGGCGCTCAAACCGGAATGGGTCCATCTTACATAGCGCTATGCGGAGCGAATCCTCGTCCTCGGGCGTCCCGCATCGCTCCGGATCCACGGGTTGCTCACGCATCGCGGCCTTCACTCTCCAACTGGCTTGCCGCAGACGTTCGTCTTCGATGATGACATCTATGATCTCGGCGATCTCTGGCCGGACGCTCGGATCTCTTGCGACAGCTTCGATGATTGCGGTGATCCCGGCCGTGCCGAGGAAGACGAGCAAAAGGACAGGAACTCCGATTGCGCCTCCGAAAGCGGCGATCCCGGCGGCCTGACCGCCAACGAACGGCAGTGCGGCGAGCGTTGCGGGAAGCGCGATTTTCACTGCTAGCGGAAGGTTCGATTTCCGGTAGTTCTGAACCGACTCGGTGACCCGCGCCGCGATGAATTTCACGGCCGTCCGCGAATCGACCAAGGCTCGGAGGTGTCCAACCTTTTCCGGAAGGTTGAGATCGCTTCCGAGGATCTCGCGGGACTGGCCGAGCCACTTGATCGCCTGCAAACGATCCTCGCTGCTGCTCAACCGCTTGACTGCGTTGGCGAAGAGATCAACGAGCCAGCGCCGAATGGCCTCTCGGGGCAGGTCAAGCATGGCGTAGTAGCCGAATGGTGCAGCCAGATGAGCTGCGGAGATGAAATCAACTTGGCTGAAATTCGCGACTGCAGCGTAGGAAATGACATCGCAAGTTTCAATGCGGCTTTACTCCATAAGGCAAAGCCTGTTCGGCGGTGAGGCCGGATCGAGGAGTGGACCGGGTGAAGGCATTCCTCTCGCGATCGCGCGGACTCACTGCTCGCGTCGCCCTCACCCCCAACCCTCTCCCGCAAGCGGGAGAAGGAGCGCGCTGCGATCCGGGGCTGACGCGTCGCACTACACTTAACTAAGCGTCAGCTATTCTTTGACGGGAGCGCCGCGAGGCACAGCGCACCTCCCCCGCTTGCGGTGGAGGTCGACGCGCGTAGCGCGGCGGGGTGAGAGGGCACTCTGATCCGCGAGCGCGCACTCACTGCCTGGGGCGCCCTCACCCCAACCCTCTCACGCAAGCGGGAGAGGGGCGCGCTGCGGCGCGGGGTGGGCGGGTCGCCCAAGTAACAGCCCGTCGGCAGGTCGCTCACTCACTGCTCGCGTCGCCCTCACCCCACCCCTCTCCCGCAGGCGGGAGAAGGAGCGCGCTGCGGAGCGGGGATGGCGCTCGAGCTGCCACGGGCACGCGAGCGACCCGTGCTTTCAGCGTTGCTGGCTTCGGGCGACGGCGGTGAGGCGGCCGAGGTTCTTGAGCAGGATGCGGCCGCGATGGACGTCGAGGATGTCGTCCTTGCGCCAGGTCTGGAGCTGACGGTTGACGCTTTCGCGGGCGGCGCCGACGAAGACGCCGAGTTGCTCCTGCGAGATGTGCACTTCCGATCCGACTTCGGCGGCGAGCGCGCACAGCCGCCGGGCGAGGCGGACCGGCAGCGGCTGCAGAACCGACTCCTCCATCCGCTCGCTCATCCAGCGAATGCGCTGACTGAGTAATCCGATCAGTTTCACGGCGACCTTCGGCTCGCGCTCGAGATGATCGAGGAAATCGGCGCGGCGCAGTTCGAACAGTTCGGTCGGCTCGCCGGCGGTTGCGTCGGCGGTGCGGCTCTGGCCGTCCAGCACGGCGACTTCGCCGACCAGCTCGCCCGGGCCGAGAAAATTGAGCGTGAGGCGACTGCCATCGGTCGCCGGCGCCTCGATGCGGATCTGGCCGCGCCGCACACCGAACAGCGCGTCGCCGCGTTCGCCCTTCTGAAACAGCACCTCGCCGGCCGCGATCTGGCGCGTGTGCGACAATCCGGCGATCCGCTGCAGATCCTCGCTGCCCAATTCGGCGAACAAGGGATTGAGCTTCAGCATCACCGCGAACTCCCCCTGCGTACTCATCGCGATGATCATCTCCCCCTGCGTTGCGTATCGGTTAGCCGCGGAAAACACGAAATGGTTCAAAACAAATGTGGCTGCGATCACAGACTTTTGGCGTAGGCGGCGTGGCCCTGACTGCCGACGCGGCGGCGGCGCGATCGAACCGGCCCTGATCCGGCCGCACAAATGGGTAACTCACGGCCCAACGACCGGCGTATCGGACGCCGCAGCCGGGACAGCGACATGCGATTTTCCAGAACGGCCGCCATCGCGCTTGCGGTGCTGATCGCCGCGGCGGCGCTGCTGCTCACCATCGGAATTCCGTCCGGCGCGATCACGTCGGCGATCGAGAGCCGCGTGGCCCGCGATACCGGCTACCGGATCGCGATCGCCGGGAGCAGCAAGGTCAGCCTGTTTCCCGGCTTCAGCGTCACGCTGAACGACGTCACGCTCGATGATCCGAAGGCGCCCAGCCCCGACCGCCGGCTCACCATCGGCAGCATTCGCGCCGAGCTACCACTCGGCAGCCTGATCTCCGGCGATCCCCGGATCACCGAGCTGACGCTGAGCCGGCCGGTGCTCCGCGTGCCGCTGATCCGCGACAGCAGCGCGGCCGCCCCTGCCGTGCCGCCGCCCGCAATGCCGGCCCGAGCTAACCAGGTGACGATCGCGCATGTGACCGTGCAGGATGGCTTGGTGATCATGGCCAACGCGGCCGATCGCGTCGAAGACCGGATCGACGGCTTCAACGCGAATATCGCGGTCGATGCGGAGCGCCGCGTGACCGCGACCGGCGGCGCCCAGCTCGGCGGCCGTCCGGCGACGTTCCGGATCAAGTCCGACGCCCCGCGCGATGGCCAACCGCTGCCGATGGAGCTGGCCTTCGCGGCGCCCGACTGGCTGAGCGGCCCGATCGCCGCCAAGGCCGAGGTGCGGCTGCGCGGCTCGCTGCTGCAGATCAACGGCCTGTCCGGCACGCTCGGCGCCGGCGCGTTCAACGGCTGGGCCTCCGCCGATCTCGCCGGCAAGCCTCAGCTCAAGCTCGACCTCGATTTCCAGCGGCTCGATCTCGGCGATCCGCGCAAGCAGCCGGCGCCGGCCGGCGCGCCGTGGAGCGATACACGCTTTGACCTGACGGGCCTGAACTATCTGGATGCCCAGTTGCGGCTGTCGGCGGCCGAACTCAATCTCGGCTCCGCTCACTTCGCACCGGCCTCGATCGACGCCAAGCTGACCGGCGGGACGCTGACGGCGCAATTCGCGCAACTCGGTGTCTATGACGGCGAGGCCGCGGGGCAGCTCGCGATCGACGCCGGGCCACGCACACCGGCCATCACCCTGCGGGCCAGCTTCAAGGACGTGCGGGCGCGGCCGCTGCTGGCGGGGCTCGCGGATTTCGACCGGATCGACGGCAAGCTGCAGGCCGAGATGACGCTGCGCGCAGATGGCGACAGCGTGCGCGCCGTCATGTCGACACTCGACGGCACAGCATCGGTTGCTGTGCGCGACGGCGAGATCCGCGGCGTCAACGTCGCGCAGATGATCCGCCGCCTGACGACGGCGCCGCTATCCGGCTGGCAGGACGGCGGCACCGAGATCACCGACCTGACGGAGCTTGCCGCCTCGTTCCGGATCGCACAGGGCAAGGCCGCAACCACCGATCTCGCGCTTGCCGGACCGCTGGTCCGCATGACCGGGGCCGGCACGATCGACCTCGGCGCCAAGGCCCTGGCGCTGAAGGTGGAGCCGAAGCTGGTGCTGACGACGCAGGGCCAGGCGACACAAGGCCAGAGCGTAACGCCCGTCAGCCCCGCCGCCGAACCGGTCGGCCTCGGCATTCCGGTGGTGATCGACGGCCCCTGGGCGTCGCCGCGGATCTATCCCGACACGGCCGGCATCCTCGACAATCCCGAAGCCGCCTACGCGCGGCTGCGGCAGATGGGCAAGGGCCTGTTCGGCGCGTTCGGCGGCGGCAACGGCGCCGCTAGCCCGAACGCCGACGGCTCGCTCGGCGAGAGCATCGGCCGGCTGATCCAGCAAGGCCTTCAAAGCGGCAGCGCTACGCCTGGCGCGCCCGCGCCAGGACGGAGCGACCCGGCGCCGGACGTGAACGCGATCATGAAGCAGCTGTTCGGCCGCTGAGGCCGGCGGTTCGGGCGCAACGAATGCGGGGCGGAGGCGTGCCTCGGGCTGAGCAATGCGGTAGACTTGGCGTGCAAACGAAGGATCGAGGATGACCCCCATGATGGCGAAGGGCGGCCGACGATGGTTGCGCGCCGCGAGCGCGATGGCGCTGGCGGCGGTCTGCGGCACGCTGCCGGCGCGCGCCGCCGACGAGGCCGATGCCGAGGCCGACGCGGTGAAGGGCCAGGCCGTCACCGTGCTGAAGGCCACCAAGGCGTGCTTTCCGGCGATCGTCGATGTCTCCGGCTTCGTGATCCCGCGGGACGAAGTGTCGGTGCGTCCTGATCGGCCCGGCGCCAAAGTGACCGAGGTGCTGGTCGAGCCCGGCGAGACCGTGACGCAGGGCCAGCCACTGGCGAAGCTCGCCGCCGACGCCGGCGGCGCCACCGTGCAGGCGCCGGTCGCCGGCCTCGTCTCGAGCTCGACCGCGACGATCGGGTCGCCGGCTTCGGCCAAGGGCGAAGCGCTGTTCACCATCATCTCGCGCAACGAGTTCGATCTGGTCGGCCAGGTGCCGACCCGCAGCCTGACGCAGCTCGCCGCGGGCCAGACCGCGACGGTGACGATCGTCGGCATGACCGACGATCTCGACGGCCGGGTGCGGCGGGTGTCGCCGACGGTGGAGCCCAACAGCCAGCTCGCCAGCGTGTTCGTCGGTCTCACCTCGAGCAAGCGGCTGCTGGCCAATGCCTCGGGCCGGGCGATGATCAAGACCGGCGAGAGCTGCGGCATCTCCGTGCCGCTCACCGCGGTGCTCTACAGCTCGGCCGGCACGGTGGTGCAGGTGGTGCGGCGGCAGACGATCGAGACCAAGCGGGTCGAGGTCGGGCTGATGAACGGCGGCAACATCGAAATCCGCGAAGGGCTGCAGGACGGCGACGTCATCGTCGCCCGCGCCGGTGCGCTGCTGCGCGAAGGCGACACCGTGCGGCCGGTGGTCGCCACCGCGGCGCCGGCGGCGGACTGATCCGCCGCCGAGTTGCTGGATTTACGCAGCGCGGACGGTGCCGAGGAAGCGGTCGAGCTCGAGCCGCAGCCGGTTGCCTTCGGTGGACAGCAGCCGCGCCGCGGACAGCACCTGCGCGGAGGCGGAGCCGGTCTCGGTGGCCTCCTGCTGCACGCTGGCGATATTCGCCGACACCAACTGCGTGCCGTCGGCAGCCTGCTGGACGTTGCGGGAAATCTCCTGCGTCGCCGCGCCCTGCTCCTCGACCGCCGCCGCGATCGTCGAGGCAACCTCCGACAGCTCCTCGATGGTCCGCGAGATGCCGCCGATGGCATCGACCGACTCCCGCGTCGCCGCCTGGATGGCGAACACCTGCTGGCCGATTTCGCCGGTGGCCTTCTCGGTCTGCGCCGCCAGCGCCTTGACCTCGGACGCGACCACCGCGAAGCCACGCCCCGCCTCGCCGGCACGCGCCGCCTCGATGGTGGCGTTGAGCGCCAAGAGATTGGTCTGGCCGGCGATCATGGTGATCAGTTCGACGACGTCGCCGATCCGCGACGCCGCGGAGGATAGTTCGCCGACCTTGGCGGTGGTGGAGCGGGCCTGATCGACCGCGGTGCCGGCCATCCGCGCCGACGACTGCACTTGGCGGCTGATCTCGCTGACCGAGGACGACAGCTCCTCGGTGGCCGACGCCACCGACTGCACGTTGGTGGAGGCCTCTTCCGACGCGCCAGCCACCGTGGTGGCAAGCTCCTGGGCGTGTTCGGCCGTCGAGGTCAGCGACATCGCCGAGGCTTCGAGTTCGGTCG
>NZ_JBMDXE010000122.1:0-2355 GCF_048594845.1 Rhodopseudomonas sp.
GACGTCATGTCAGCGCTGCGTCGGATCGATGTCAGGCTTTCACAGCAACGATCTCGTCGATCGCGTCATAGACCAGATCGAGATCCGCCTCCGTGCTGCAATAGGGCGGCATCAGGTAGAGCGTATTGCCGAGCGGACGGACCAGCAGGTTGCGGGCGCGGAAGGCTTCATAGAGCGTCGGGCCGATATTCGCCATGTAGCCGGCATCGCCGGCGACCACGTCGAGCGCCGCGATGGTGCCGAGCTGGCGGAGATTGGCGAAGCGGGTATCGGCGCGGAAGCGATCGAGCTTGCAGGTCTGCAGCGCGGCCAGCGCGCCGATCCGCTGCATCACCGGCTCGGTGTCCCACACCTCCAGATTGGCCAGCGCCGCCGCGCAGGCGATCGGGTTGGCGGTGTAGGAGCTGGAGTGGAAGAAGGTGCGGGTGCGGTCGGGCGAGTAATGCGCGTCGAAGATATCGCCGCGGCACAGCGTCACCGCCAGCGGCAGCGAGCCGCCGGTGAGGCCCTTGGAGTAGCAGGCGATGTCCGGCGCGATGCCGGCCTGTTCGCAGGCGAAGCGGGTGCCGGTGCGGCCCCATCCGGTCATCACCTCGTCGGCGATGAACAACACATCGTGTCGCTCGCAGAACCGCTTCATTTCCGCCAGCACCGACGGCGGATAGATCAACATGCCGCCTGCCCCGAGGATCAGCGGCTCCACGATCAGCGCCGCGACGCCGCCCGCCGCGCAGGCGGCGTCCAGCGCATCGAGCGTCATTTGCTCGTGGCCTTGCTCCGGATAGGGAATGCGGTCGACCGCGAACAGCAGCGGATCATACGGCGCGTTGAAGACGCCGCGCTCGCCGACCGACATGCCGCCGATGGTGTCGCCGTGATACGCGCCCTGCAGCGCCAGGATGCGCGTGCGATCTTCGCCGCGATGCCGCCAGAAGCCGAGCGCCATCTTCAGCGCGACCTCGACCGAGGTCGAGCCGCTGTCGGAGAAGAACACGTACTCCAGCTCGGGCGGCGTGATCTCGACCAGTCGCCGTGCGAGCTGCTCTGCAGGCTCGTGGGTGAAGCCGGCGAAGATCACCTGATCGAGCTTATCGGCCTGCGCCTTGATGGCCTGCACGATGTGCGGGTGGCGATGGCCGTGGGTGATCACCCACCAGGACGAGATCGCATCATAGATGCGGCGGCCGTCCGGCGTCTCGAGCCACGCGCCCTCTCCGCGCGCGATCGGGATCGCCTCGGGCTGCACCGCATGCTGGGTGAACGGATGCCAGACCGGAGATTTGGACGTCATCATGGAGCCTTCAGGAAATCATCGGCATTGAAGTTCGCCGCGAACGCCGCGCGCAGCGCTGCAGCGTCAAGCGTCGGCAAATGCGGCAGCCGGCCAAGCCGCCGCGCGCCGCTGAAATCGATAATGACGCGCTCGGATTCCGCATTCTCGTCGCCGATGAAGGCGATGCCGAGCAGCGGGATGCTGCGCGCACGCAGCGCCTCGACCGACAGCAGCGTGTGATTGATAGTGCCGAGGGTGGTCCGGGCGCACAGCACCACCGGCGCCTGCCAGCGCGCGAACACGTCGATGGTCAGCAGCGTGCGGGTCAGTGGCACTAGCAACCCGCCGGCGCCTTCGATCACCAGCGGCCCTTGCGTCTGCGGCAGCACCAGTCGCTCCGGATCGATCGTCACGCCGTCGAGTTCGGCTGCGAGATGCGGGGAGGCCGGCGTGTTCAGCCGATAGGCTTCCGGCAGCAGCCGCGCTTCGGGCAGACCCGACAATTGCAGCACGCTGTTGCGATCGGTCCCCTCATCGAGCCCGGCCTGCACCGGCTTCCAGTAGTCGGCATCCAGCGCGCCGGCGAGCGCGGCGGCGAAAACGGTCTTGCCGACGCCGGTGTCGGTGCCGGTGACGATGATGCGCGCGCTCATGCGGCCATCCGCATGTCTTCGGCCAGCGCCGCGAACAGATCCGACAGGATCGCCTCGTCAACGTTCGCCGTCAGCGCGATGCGCCGCCGCGCGGTGCCTTCCGGCACGGTCGGCGGCCGGATCGCGCGGATGTCGAAACCGCGCCGCTGCAGCGACGCCGCCACCGCAACCGCGGCCTGATCGGCGCCAATGACCACCGGCACGATATGGGAGCCGGACGCCTGCAGCCCGCAGCGATTGCGTAGTTCGCGCCCGGCGAAGGCGACCAGCCGCGCCAACCGCTCGCGCCGCTCCGGATTGGTCCGCGACAATTCGATCGCCGCACGGGTGATCGCGGCGGTGAGCGGCGACGGCGCGGTGGCGAAGATGAAAGGCCGCGACCGGTTGACGAGAAAGTCGCGCACTACGCGGGGCGCCAGGATGAAGCCG
>NZ_JBMDXE010000123.1:0-3010 GCF_048594845.1 Rhodopseudomonas sp.
GTGTAGAACGGGTCCCACGCCACCCAGGCATCGACATTGCCGCCGACAAAGGCGGCGCGGCCATCCGCGGGGGTCAGGTAGCGGGGATCGATATCCTTGAAGGTGAGGCCAGCCTTGGCCAGCGTCGCCAGCAGGAGATAATGGCTGCCGGCGCCCTTGGTCACGGCGATGCGCTTGCCCTTGAGGTCCGCCGGTGTCTTGATCGCGGAATCGGCGGGAACGAGGATCGCCTGCGCTGTCGGGGAGGGCGCTTCCTCGGCGAAGAAGGCGTCGGCGATCTTCTGTTGCTCGGCAAGCCCATCCGGGCTGACGCGGCCGACCGCGTAGGAGCGGTGACTGTTGGCTTCCTCGACGATCGGCGCCTCGATGTTCCACAGGCCGGCCAGCAGCGTCGCGGCCTCTTTGGGATTGGCCTTGACCCAACGGCCGGTGTCCGCGAGCTTGTCGTAGATGACGTTCAACACGTCGCTGCGCTTCTCTGCATAAGGCGCCGACGCGAGATAATAGCGCTTGTAGCTGGCGAGGCCGCCGGCGCCGTCGCTCAAAATCCGGGCGCCGGTTTGATGCCGGGCGCTGGTGTAGAACGGGTCCCACGCCACCCAGGCATCGACATTGTTGCTGACGAAGGCGGCGCGGCCGTCCGCCGGCGCCAGATAGGCCGGCGTGATGTCCTTGAACGTGAGCCCGGCCTTGGCCAGCGCCGCGAGCAGCAAATAATGACTGCCGGCGCCCTTGGTCACGGCGACGCGCTTGCCCTTGAGGTCGGCCAGCGTCGCGATCGGCGACTGCGCCGCGACCAGGATGGCCTGCGCGGCCGGGGACGCGGCTTCTTCCGCCACATAGGCGAGTTGCGCCCCGGCGGCCTGCGCGAAGATCGGCACGGTGTCGGCGACGTCCGCGCCGAAATCGATGCTGCCGACATTGATCGCTTCGAGCAATGGCAGCCCGCTGGTGAATTCGTGCCAGCTGATCTTCACGCCGAGAGGCGCGAGCGCCTTTTCGAGTTCGCCGTTCGATTTCAGCACCGCGACCAGCGTCGACGAGCGCTGGTAGCCGATCCGCACCGTATCGGTCGGCGACTGCGCACGGCCGGGCTTCGTGGAGAGCGCGATCGCGGAGGCGGCGAGAGTCGACAGCAGAAATGAACGTCTGGAAGTCATCACGGATCCTTGCCAAAGAGGTGCGGGGCCGATCGGTCTGGACCACAGCGCCGAGTTGATAGTTTGTGAAGAAGAGTGGCCGCTGGCAATTCCGCAGTTTTCCGAAATGCAGATCGTTTGGACTTCCCGGCCGGACGCCTCGAGAAACTCCTTCTTCGTCATCGATCGGTGAGCGTCGATCGAGCTGGTGCCTGCTGTGCGTCGGACTAGCCCGACGGAGAAATCGCGCGGGCCGAGTCAGCGGAGGCGATCGGCAGCGCGGTGACCGACTTGATCTTCTCCATCGCGAAACGCGATGTAACGTTCTTCAGGGCCGCGGTTCTGATCAGCTTGCGATAGAATTCATCGAAGCTCTTCATGTCCGGCACGACGACGCGGAGAACGTAGTCGAAGTCGCCGGCGAGCCGATACATGTCGACGATCTGAGGCAGCGCTTTCAGCGTGGCCGCGAACGTCGCCTGCCATTCCTTGGAATGGTCGCCGCTTTCGATGAACACGAAGACCGACAGGCCCAGCCCGATCTTTTCCTGATCGACCAGCGCGACCCGGCCGGTGATGACGCCCTCCATCTGCAGGCGCTGGATCCGCTTCCAGCACGGTGTCGACGACAGGCCGACCTTGTTCGCAATCTCCGCCACCGACAGCGTCGCGTCTTCCTGCAGCAGCCGCAGGATCTTGAGATCGGATCGGTCGAGCGCGCGGGATATAGCAGGCGTGGGTGAATTCATTGGGACGTTCACGAACCGGCAGAATAAAACAGCCTGATGCGGCTGCGTTCGCAACGATCTAACGGCGGTTCATGAGGCATGACAACGGGGCCGGTGAAAATCGAAAGAACCTTTCACCCCACGTCCAGCCGGAAGAACAGCTAACCGAATGAGCGGCAATCGGCGATACGAACTCTCTTGTTAGCAAGGTGCGAAGTGTGAGTGTTCCCGCCAAAAGACAAGAGCTGACCTGTTTGGAGCAAGCGGATCAGCGCCATAGGGCGCTGATCCGCGGTTGATCAGGACGCCGGCGACCACTTCCAGACGATGTCGCGTACGTTGATCGGCTTCGGGATCAGGCCGAGCTTGTGGAATCGATCCGCGGTCTGCTGCTGCTCGGCGAGGATCTTGTCCGTCACCGGCGTGACCTGGAACACCGAGCGACCGACTAGCTTGCTCACCACCGCGGGATCGACGCCGGTGGATGCAGCGAGCGACTTGGTGATCTCGTCATGATGGCCGTTGGCCCACTGCGCTTCCTTGGCGAACGTCTGGTTGAGCAGCGCGACGACGTCGCCATGCGCATTGGTGAATTCGCGATTGGCGAGGAAGAAGCCGATCGACTCGTGGGCGTCGCCGGCGAAGCTCAGCACACGCGCGCCGCTCTTCTCGGCGAGGGCCAGATACGGATCCCAGATCGCCCACGCATCCACCGTGCCGCCCGCGAAGGCTGCCGTGCCGTCGGCCGGCGGCAGATAAACCGCTGTGACGTCGGTGAACTGCAGTCCGGCTTTTTCCAGGATCGCAACCGCGGTGTTGTGCGCGCTCGATCCCTTGGGAATGGCGAGGCGCTTGCCCTTGAGGTCGGCAACGGTCTTGATCGGCGAGTTGGCCGGCACGACGATGCCCTCGTTCTTGCCGGAGCCGGGCAGGGCGGCGACGTAGAGCAGGTTGGCAGTCGCCGCCTGCGCGAAGATCGGCGGAGTGTCGCCGGTGTAACCGAAATCGATAGTGCCGGTGTTGAGCGCTTCGAGCAGCGGCGGGCCGAAGGCGAACTCGACCCACTTCACGGAAAGGCCCTTTTCCTTCAGCGCTGCTTCGAGGACGCCGCGTTCCTTCACAGCAGGCTGAATGCCCGCCTTC
>NZ_JBMDXE010000124.1:0-28514 GCF_048594845.1 Rhodopseudomonas sp.
ACTGGATTGCTTCGTCGCGACGCTCCTCGCAATGACGGTGAAAGTCTGTGCCATCATCGCGTCCTCAGAATGGTCCGGAGAACCAGTTGCCCGGCACGTCGTGCGGGAATTGGCGCTGCGCGATCAGCGAGGCGGTTTCGACGTCGCGGCCGAGCATGCGGCCGACGGCGTCCGCGATGTGCTCGGCGCGGACGTGATAATTCTTCGTCAATGCCGGGCTGGTCGCCTCCGGCACGTCGGGCGCGGCGAGGCGCTGCGGCGCAGCCTTCAGGCTCGCGAAGTGATCAGTTGTGATCCGCGCCACGATCTCACCGGCAACGCCGCCGGTGAGATGTCCGCTGTCGAGCGCCAGCAGCCGGCCGGTCTTCTGCACCGAGCTGATCACCGCGGGCCAGTCGAGCGGGCGGATGCTACGCAGATCGATCAGATCGCAGGCGATGCCCTGCGCGGCGAGGTGATCGACCGCGTGCAGCGCCTCAACCGTCATGTAGCTCATCGCCACGATGCTCACCGCGTCGCCCTGGCGCACCAGCCGCGCCTTGCCGAGCGGCTCGCGCGCGTCGCCTTCCGGCACCTCGCCCTGCATGTTGTGCAGCCAGCGATGCTCGAGGAAGATCACCGGATCGTCGTCGAAGATCGAGCCGAGCAGCAGCGTCTTGGCGTCCGCGGCGGTGGTGGGCATCACCACCTTCAGGCCAGGAATATGCGCGAACCAGGATTGCAGGCTCTGCGAATGCGTCGGGCCTTGGCCCCAGCCGCGGCCGATGATCATCCGGATGGTGATCGGCGCGCCACGCTTGCCGCCGAACATGAAGCGCCACTTGGCGGCATTGTTGACGAGCTGATCGAGCGACAGCAGCGCGAAGTCGAGCCGTTGATGCGTCAGCACCGGCCGCATCCCGTTCAGCGCCGCGCCGATCGCAAAGCCGGTCATCGCCGCTTCCGAGGTCGGCATGTCGAACACGCGGTCGGGACCGAACTGCTTGTGTAGATCGAGCGTCGTGCCGAAAACGCCCTTGGGATCGTCGGTGCCGAGGCCGAAGCAGATCACGCCCGGATCGACGGTCAGCGCAGTTGCGAGACCATCCCGAATCGCGGCGGCGAAGCTGGTTGCCATCGCGCCCTCCTCAGCCCGCCGCCGACGCGATCGCGCCCGCCGCATAGACGTCGGCGAAGGCTTCGCCCGGCTCCGGGAACGGCGAGGCTTCGGCGAACGCGAAGGCCTCGTCGATCTCGGCATCGATCATCGCCTGCATCGCGGCGACGTCGGCCTCGCTGATCACGCCATCGGCGATCAGCGCGCGCTGCAGCGCCGGCACCGGATCGCGCAGCTTCCATGCTTCATACTCGGCGACGCTGCGGTAGCCGATGTCGTTGTCGTAGTTCGGCCCGCAATGTTCGCGCCAGCGATAGGTCTCGAATTCGTAGAACCGCGGCCCCTCGCCGCGCCGGATCGCCGCGACGCCTTCGCTCAACGCTGCATGCACGGCGCGCGCATCGTTGCCGTCGCCGTGATGCGTCGTCAGGCCGAAGCCGGCGACCAGTTCGTACAGCTTGCGGCCCGGCGGCTGCCGGACGCTGAGCGGCGAGTACACTGAGTAACCGTTGTTCTCGCACAGGAACAACACCGGAAGCTGCTTCACCACCGCAAAATTCACCGACTCGAAGAACACGCCGGTCTCCGGCACGGCATCGCCGAGGAACACGCAGGCGATCTGCCCGGTCTTGTTCAGCTTCATCGGGTAGGACAGCCCGACACCGACCGGCACGGTGCCGCCGACGATTGCGGTCGAGCCCATGAAGCCGACGCTCTCGTCGATCAGGTGCATCGAGCCGCCCTTGCCGCGGGCGCAGCCGGTGACCTTGCCGTAGATCTCGGCGATCATCGCCTTAAGCGAGCCGCCCTTGGCAAGATAATGCGCATGGGCGCGGTGGCCGCTGACGGCAAGATCGGTTTTCTCGAGCACCGCACCGGCGGCGGCGGCGACCGCCTCCTGCCCGACCGACAGATGCGTCGGGCAGCGCATCTTCTGTTCGCCGTAACGCGCCGCGATCGTCTCCTCCACGCTGCGGATCCGCAGCATGTCGAACAACAGGCGGCGCGACGTCTCGGCGTTCATGGGATGAACCAGTAGTAATCGCCGGTGTAGCCGATCTCGGCGAAGAACGCCTTCCACTCGTCGACATGCATGATGGTCTGCGCGGTGAGGTTCCACGCCATCATCCGGCGCTTCTCCTCGTCGTCGCGATAGGCGTCGACAGTGATGAACGCGCCCTTGCGCGCCACCCGCTCGATCTCGCGCAGCGCGGTGGCACAGTCGTCGCGGACGAGGTTGTGCACCGTGTTGATCGAGATCACCACGTCGAACGACTTGTCGGCGAAGGGCAGCTTGGTGGCGCTGGCTACGCCGACATGCGGCTTCATGTCGTCGATCGCGTGTTCGATCGCGTAGTCCGAGATATCGACGCCCTTGACGGTGATGCCCGGGATCAGCTCCGCCATGTCGTGCAGCATGAAGCCCTTGGCGCAGCCGACGTCGAGCACCGAGGACGACGCGTCGAGGCCGAAATGCGACTGGAAGGTCGGGATCACCGGCTGCCAGAACCGGGCCATGTAGTTGAAGCCGCCATAGCCGTGGCGGCGGTCGCCGTCGAAGAACTCCTTGCCGAATTTGCGCGCGATCGCGCGGTCCTCTTCCGACTTGGTCTGGCCGCGCTCGTCGACATTGCGCTTGGTGCGCGGATAGTTGACGAGCAGATCGATTTCCTGGCCCATTCCCGGCCTCACGGCTTGTGCTGATAATCGAAGGGTTGCGTCTTGAGCACGTCGAGCCAGCGATCGACCCAGGCGATGGTCTGGTCGATGCCCTCTTCCAGCGTGACCTGATCGCGCCAGCCGAGTTCGCGGCGGATCTTGCCGCTGTCGAGTTTGTAGGCCGCGTCCTTGCCGAGCCGGTCGCCGACGATCTCGACGTGATCGCCAAACGCGACGCCCATGCGGGCGCAGATCATCTCCACCAGCTCGCGGATGGTGACGATGCGGTCGGTCGAGATGTGATAGGTCTCGCCGAGCGTGCCGTGCGCGGCGATCCGGCGCGTCGCGTCGGCGACGTCGGAGGCGGCGATGAACGAGCGCTCCGAAGTGCCGCCGCCGTGCAGTTGCAGCTTACGCCCGAGCCGGATGAACAGGATGGTCCGCGGCACGATGCGGTACAGCCGCTGGCCCGGGCCGTAGACATTCGCCGCGCGGGTGTACAGCACCGGGAAGCCGTAGGCGCGGAAATACGAGCGCAGGCTCATGTCGCCGGCCGCGCGCGACACCGCGTAGGGCGTCGACGGATCGAACGGCGCATCCTCGGTCAGCGTGCCGGTCGCGCCGCCGTAGACTTCGGGCGTCGTGACGTGGACGTAGCGATCAAGAAAGTCGCAGTGCCGGAGGCGTTCGTGCAATCGCACGGTCGACACCACATTGGTCATGAACCAGTGATCGGGATTGGCCCAACTCTCGCCAACCATGCTCTGCGCGGCGAAGTTGATGATGCAGCCAAACCGCTCGGCCTCGATCAGCGCCATCAGCGCGTCGAGATCGTGGTTGAGATCGAGCTGGCGGAAACGGAAGCGCGACGTGTTCGTCCAGCGATACGGCAGGAACGCCTCGTGCGGCTCCTGCGAGCGGCTGACGCCGACCACGTCCATGCCGTGATCCAAGAGATCGCGCACCATCTCGGCGCCGGTGAACGAGTTGCTGCCGATCACCAGGACTTTTCCGAACGCCGCGCCGGCCTTCGCTTCGGGCGACGACGCAGGGATCGGTCCGGTCACGCCCCGACGCTCCGCTGCATCCAGCGCAGATTGTAGTGCCGGTCCTCGTTCTTCAACTCGCCGCGCTGGAACTTGACGATGATCTCGCGGATCGCGTCGTTGACGGTCTTCTTCGGCTTGAAGCCGGTGGCGAGCAGCTTGTCGGAATTGATCCGGTACGAGCGCGGATCGTTCGACTCCGTCACGGTGATCTTGGTCGGCACCTGGGCGTCGACCATCTTGGCGATGTCGAGAATCGAGATGTTCTCGAAGCCGGCATTGTAGACGCCGCGCAGCTCTGGCCGCTCGAGCAGCATGACGTAGAGATCGGTGATGTCGTCGATGTGGATGTTGGGGCGAACCTGGTTGCCACCGAACACGGTGATCTCGCCGTTGGTCAGCGCCTGCATGGTCAGCATGTTGACCGAGACGTCGAGCCGCATCCGCGGCGATGGCCCGCAGACGGTAGCGGGGCGCACGATCTGCACCGCCATGTCGCCGCCGTAGCTGAGCATCACCCGCTCGGCCACCATCTTGGTCTTGTTGTATTCGGAGATCGGCTCCAGCGTCAGGTCCTCGGTGACCTGCTCTTCGTCCTTGATGCCGTAGACGCTGCCGGAGGACGCGTAGATGAAGCGTTTGATGCCCTCACGGGCGGCGCGGTCGGCGAGCTGCATGGTGGCGAGCGCGCTGATCTCCCAGGTCAGTTTGGGATTGAGATCGCCGCACGGATCGTTGGCCACCGAGGCGAGATGGATGATGGCGTCGATGCCTTCCAGCGGGATCGACTTGGCGTCGCGCACGTCGCCGCGCACCACCGTCAGCGCCGGATGCTGCGGCAGATCGTTGCCGAACCACATGATGTCCAGCGCCACCACCTCGTCGCCGCGCGCCAGCAGTTTCGGCACCAGCGTGGTCCCGACATAGCCGCAGGCGCCGGTCACCAGGATCTTCATCGCATCATCCTACTGAGGTCGTTCGAGAGCATGAGATCGTTCAAGCAGATGGTCGGGCGCGGCCGGACCGGACAAACCGGCCACCGCAGGGCTCGCTACGCAAACGCCACACCACACCGGGATCGCGGCCGTGCCGCATCCACGAATCACTGCTTCCTATGTTTCCAGAGATACACGCATTTCTGCACGCGCCGGTAGGGCCGCGCGGCGCGATCAGCCGGCCGCGGGCAACGGCACGCGTTGGCCGCAGGCAAAATCGAGGATCGCGTGGCACAGCGTCAGATGGCCGATCTCCACGAAGCCGTATTGGTCGGAAGCGAGATAGAAATTGATGTCGCCCTGGCTGCGCAGCGGATTGTCCGGCGCAAAGCCGCTCAGCGTCACGATCCGGCAGCCGCGCTGCTCGGCCACCGCGACCGCATTGAGGATATTGGGCGAGCGGCCGGAGCTCGAGATCGCGATCAGCAGGTCGCCGGGCTGGGCGAACAGATCGATCTGGCGCGCGAACACCTGTTCGTAGCCGAGATCGTTGCCGAGGCAGGTGAGCATCGCGCCGTCGTTGAGGCACACCGCGCGCAGCCCGCCGTTCTTGGAGTAATCTACCGCCATGTGGCTGGCGATGGCGGCGCTGCCGCCGTTGCCGATGAAGATCAGCTTGCGGCCCTCGGCATGCGCTTCACGGGCCCAGGCGATCACCAGCGACGCCGCGACTTCCTGGCCGAAGCTGTGACCGTCGCGATCGGACACCTGCGTCGCCGCCAGCGCGTCGCGCAGCACGTCGAAATAGCCGAGCATCTGCTTGCGGGAAACCAGCGGACTCGGAGCGACATCCGCGTGGATATCACCCGATGAGTCTTCGGAGTGGGACTCTCGGGATTGCTGATCCCGGGCCTGCATCTTGCGCGACTTCATCATCCGTGCCCCAGGCGCCCAAGATGCGCTTGATTCGTCACTAATGACTGAATCGCCATCAACTGGCAACGCACAGACATCCACAGACATAAACCGGCACACGCCGGTCCTGCTCACGCTGTCAGCGCAGCCACCCTCGGCAATCTACGGGGCACGTATTGCCGGGAGTCGATCGTCCTTCGGCGGAGGTTCCAGCCCGGAGCGATGGGCGCCGAACGACTACGCCGGCGGCAGACCCGGCATCATGTCCTTACGCGTCAGGAAGGCACTGCCCTGCTTGTACGACGTCGGCAGATCGGCGAGCGCCTGCGCCTTGCGCCAGCCGGTCTTCTGGGTGAACAGGCGGACGCCGGCGCGGGTCGCGTAGTCGAAGATCGCCGCGGCGTTGGCGTCGCTGCCTATCTCCAGCATGACGTCGAGGCTGTCCCACTGCGCGGCTGGTAGCGAGGTGATGATCACCGCCTCATGGCCCTCGGCGTCGATCTTGGCAAAGTCGACCGCCGCCGCGATCTCCGCGAAGGCCGCGAGACGCACTTTGAAGCGGTCGATCTCGCCATAGGGGTCGCTCTTGGCCCCTGCGATGTGGCTGCCGGTGGTGTTGCCGCGCAGCCGGAGGAACTCGGCCTCGCCCGCCTGCGCCGACACGGCCGCTTCGTTGAGGTGGACGGTGGTGACACCGTTGGCCCGCATATTGGCCTGCAACAGCGCGACGTGTTCGGGATCCGGTTCGTAGGTTTCGACCGAGAAGCCGCAGCGCGCCATCACCAGGCTATGCAGGCCGATATTTCCGCCGATGTCGGCGGTCTTTCGGTAGGTGCCGCGGTTCTGCCAGTAGAAGGCGAACAGGATCAGTTCGTCGAGGCCGAACAGGTCCAGCGAGTCGACCGCGCCCATCGCGTGGTAGGGGAAACTGATCGGCCCGAATGGCCCGAATGGCACATCCTTGCCGCCCTGCCCGAACAGCGTCACCACCGCCTGCCGCGCCGCGGCGGCCAGTGCCTGATACGCTACGCCGCCGGGCGCATGATGGTGGGCCAGCTCCGGCAGCGCGGCGATGATCGCGGCGAGAACCTCGTGGGCGGCCGGCGCGCGCGGGGCGACCGAGGGCTGAGACGACGCGGTGCTACCTGGTACCTGGGCGGTCTGGTTCATGAATCGACGCCGTCGCTGATAAGCTGATGAATCACTCCGACCACATTTCGCCGCGCAGAGCAAGCGAGCGGCCGCGCCCCGCCCGGGCGCGGTGCGGCTACGGCGAGCGCACAAACGAAGGCGGCGGGGTTTCCCCCGCCGCCTCCAGATCGTTAGTTCGACAGTCGCTGCGGATTAGCGCAGGAGCTGCAGCACGCCCTGCTGCGACTGGTTGGCCAGCGACAGCGCGGACACCGCGATCGACTGGCGGGTCGTCAGCGCCTGGCTGTTCGCCGCTTCCTCGTTGGTGTCGGCCAGCGTCAGGTTCGACGAGCCGGTCTGCAGCACGTTGATCAGGCTCTTCGAGAAGTCCTGACGGGCCTGCACGATCGACAGGTTCGAACCGAAGGCGGACGACTGCGACCGCAGGGCGGTCGAGGCAGCGCTCAGCTTCGTCAACACCGAGTTGGTGGCGTTGTTGTCGATGAAGTCCGTGCCCGAGCTCAGGGTCGACAGGCCGAGGCCGGTCGGGTTGAAGGTCACGCCCTGGATCGAGATCGTGGCCTTGCCGGTTTCGTTGAACACCAGCTTCAGGTTGTCGCCGTTCAGCAGGTTGACGCCGTTGAACGAGGAGTCCTGCGCGGTGGTCTTGATCTGGTCGAGCACGTCGTTGAACTGCTTGACCAGGCCGGCGCGGGTCGTCTGCGCGTTGACGTCGACCACCGGTGCGTTCGGCAACGAGAAGGTCAGCGTCGAGGACAGAGTGCCGCCGATCACGCCGCCGTCCGCGCCACCCAGCGTGTGGGAAGCGTAGTCGTTCGAAGCCGCGATCGTGAGCTTGCCCGAGGCGTTGTCGATCGACGCCGTCAGGTTGTTGGACGCCAGCGCAGCGTTGAGCTGAGCGAGCGACTTGACGGTGCCGTTGGTGCCGTCGCCGAAGGTGACGTTGGTGGCCGCACCGCCGTTGAAGGAGGTGAAGGTCAGCGTCTTGCCGTTCAGGCTGCCGGCGGAAGCGCCGCGAGCCGCGGTGAACGAGGTGGCGCTACCGCTCGGGCCGGTGAGGCCGAGGGCCGCCAGCGCGTTGCCGGTGCCGTTGATGCTGAGGTCCGACGCAAGGCCGGTCGACAGCTTCAGCGAGCCGCTCGTGATCGACGAGTTGGCAGTGCCGTTGGCAGTCGCGATCGTCGCGCCGGAAACACCCAGCGAGGCGGTGCGGACACCGGTGGCAAGGTCGATGGCCTTGAGGACGTCGTCAACGGTGCCCTTCTGCAGGTACACGGTCGAGTTGCCCTGGCCGTCGGTCTCGACGTTGCCGGAGATGCCCTGGTGGGTCGAAGACGCGGTCGGAACCGCGGCGTTCTTGAAGGTGATGGTCTTGCCGTTCACGTTCAGGGTCGAGCCATCCGCAATCAGCGTACCGAGCGTGGTGCCGCTGGTGGTGCGCTGCTTGGTCAGGGTCAGCGGACCCGTACCGGTAGCGGTGGTGAGGCCGAGGCTCTTGAACAGGTCGGTCGACGCCGTGATGTTCAGGTCGGCACCGGTCGAGCTCTGGATGGTGGTGATACCAGCCGCCACAGCCGACGCGGTCTGACCCGAGTTGGTGCTGATGGTGGCCACACCGTTCGAGATCGAAGCGGCCTTGACGCCGTTGGCGAGATCGACCGCGGTCAACAGGTCGCCCACCGTCGCGTTGGTGAACTTGTCCTGGTCGCCGAGATAGATGGTCGAGTTGCCGTTGCCGTCAGTACCGATACGGCCGAGAACGCCAGTGCCCGACGGGATGTTGTTGCCCTGCGGAGCATCGGAGGTCTTGAACGTGATGGTCTTGCCGTTCACCGAGATCGTGGTGCCGTCGGCGATCGCCGTGGTGGTGAGGCCACCATGGGTGTTGAACAGCTGCGTCGTCGACGAGATGTTGGCCGACGCCGTCGAAGCGGCGGTGTCAACGGTCTGCGCCGTCAGGCCGAGCTTGGCGAGGACGGTGCCGCCGGCGTTGTCGCCGATCGTCAGCGGGCTGTTGGTGCCCGAGTGCAGTTCCAACTTGCCGGCCGTCACGGTCGAGGAGTGACCGGTGTTGCCGTTGATGTCGTCGATGGTGTTGGCCAGCTTCGTCAGGGTCTGGTCGAGACCGATCGTGTAGTTGCCGTTGCTGTCCTTGCTGGCAGCGCCGGCGGTCGTGAAGGTGATGGTCTTGCCGTTGACCGTGATCGAGTCGCCCGCAGCCGGACCGGTCGCCGTGGTGGTCGAACCGTTGGTGAGGTCGCTGATCAGGTTGGAGCCGGCCGCGGTGGCGGCGGCGGTGCCGACGCTGAGAACGCTGCCGAGCGCGGTGTTGTCAGCCGCACCGAGAACGGTGACAGCCGAAGCAGCCGCGATGCTGACGATCGCGCCGCCGAGCGTATCGGTGCCCGACGCAGCGTTGGTGCCGCCGGCGGTGCCGTCGAAGATCACGTTGCCGGTGGCGACACCGTTCGTGAAGCTCTGAGTACCGCGGAGGTCGTCGGCAGTGGCGCCGGAGATCGTGGCCGAAACGTTCGACTTCGTGGCGTAGCCCGAGGTCGTCTGCAGGGCCTGGTTGGCGATCGACTTGGCCGAGTCCACCAGCTTGGTGAGCGAGGTGATGCCGGTGTTCGCAGCCTGCAGAATCTGCACGCCGTTGCCGATGCCGTCCAGCAGGTTGTTGATGTCGCTGGCGCGCGCGTCGAGCGAAGCAGCGGTGAAGAAGTTGGTCGGATTGTCGAGCGCCGAGTTCACCTTCTTGCCGGACGAGAGACGGCTTTGGGTGGTGGCGAGCAAGTCGGCCGTGGCCTGAAGCGACGAGAGATTCTGGCGAACGGCGTTCGAGAGAACGATACCTGACATGTGATGCTACCTTCCTGGTGCGCAAATACGATCTTCTTGATCGACCGCGGAACCATGACGGTGAGACTCTAAAAATGCGTAAAGGAGAGGCAGAGGCTTTAACGGACCAGAACACGCGTAAAACCACGTGGTTAGTCCTCGTGAAACAACGAGGCCGGACGCGTATTTGCCGACGAAGCGGGCAGCGCTTTCGTCGAAAGATGCTGGATTTGGTGAGGCTTGCGAGGATCGCGACGCAGAAGCACGCGAGCGGCGGCCGCCGCACGATCACAGCAACCGCGATCTAATCGTTGACGGATCTTTAACTAGGCGGCGTCTTCCGCAATCTGGTGATCGCCGCGTCAGCCCGCCGGCGTTGCTGAATGAGACCGGCGCAGATGCGGACGCAGAGCCAGCACGAGCGGGATGATCAGGGCCGCTGTTGCCGATGACGCCAGCACGCCGACCGTGCGGCTGCTGTGGTCGGCGATCGTGCCATACAGGATCGGCGCGAGACCGCCCGCACAGATGACACTTGTATAGAAGACAGCGAACGCGCGTCCGGTATCCCCGCTCGAGAGCTCCGGGACAGTGCCATAGAGCACTGACGACGTGCCGTTCAGCACGATGCCGAGCAGCGGCAGGAGAACAAACGTCAGCGGCAGCGGAGTGAACAGCGTCGCCACGATCAGCAAGGCAGTGGCCGCCTCGGTGATGATGACGGTGCCGACGACGCCCAGCCGTTCGCCCAGCCAGGCGCAGGTCGCCTTGCCGAACGCACCGCCGATGAACAGCAGGGCGAGCGCGCCTCCGACCGCCTCCAGGCCGCCGCCCTGCCCATGGATCAGAAAGGGCAGGAACAGCAGATATCCCATGCGGGTCGAGGTATCGAGCGCGCCAATCGTGGTGAGGACGCGAAAGCCACCGCGGCCGCGCGCGGGCGCCGCGTCTTTGCCGGTCGTGTTCGGAGCGGAAGCCGTCGGGGCCAGCCAGGCAAGCGCCGCCACGATCAGCAGTCCGAGCCCGGCCAGCAGCGCCAGCACCGATTGCCAGGCGAAGATCGGCAGCAGCATCGCGATCATGGCGGGCAGCGCGGCTTTGCCCAGGTCGCCCGAAAAATTGTAGATGCCGAGCGGCTGCCGTGAGCCGGTGCCATAGCTGTCGACGACGAGCATCGAACCGCGCGGATGCTGGATGCTCGATCCGATGCCGGCCACGACCAGGCCGACGCAAAGCCCGGCAAATCCGAACGGCAGCGCCATCAGCAGCAGGCCCGCCGCGGCCGTGGCGGTGGACAGGATCAGTGCGGCGCGTGGCGACACGCCACGAAGAATCCGGTCGGCGGGGATCTGCAGGCCGCCCATCGTGCCGAAATACAGCGATCTGACGACGGCGAGCATCGCGTAGGACAAGCCGAACTGCGCCTGCCAGACCGGCAGGAAAGCATAGAGGCCGTCGGTGTAGCCGTCGTGAAGCGCATGGGCGAGGCATGCGGCCAGCAGACTGCGCGATTTCTTCCGGCTGGTTGATTCCGATGCGGGCTCGTGGAGATCGCCTGCTCTCGCCCTCGTCACTCCGTTCATGTCGACGCGCCCGCGTCGCGGACGAGATTGAGGCAACAGAAAATCTGCATCATGATCTTTTGCGAAACTGACGATCGTTGTTAAAGCGACCTTGAACGATTGGCGCGTCCGTCACAAACCAGTAATAATCGCCGCATGGGTTAGGATTTCTATCGATGGTTCAGCACAGGGTCTTGCCGCCCCTCAACGCGGTCCGCGCCTTCGAGGCGGCGGCTCGTCTCGAGAGCTTCAAGCAAGCCGCGCTCGAACTGAACGTCACGCACGGCGCCATCAGTCAGCAGGTGCGGCTGCTCGAGGATCGGTTAGGCCCGCCCGGTCTGTTCCGCCGCTCGACACGGCGCGTGACGCTGACCCCGGCCGGCAGGGCGCTGTTCGAAGACATCGGCCCGGCGCTCGATCGCATCGCGGGCGCCGTGCAGCGCCATCGTGCGACGCGCGGCGACGTGCCGGCGGCTGTGCTCCGCGTCAATGCCCTGGCGACATTCAGCATGCGCTGGCTTCTTCCGCGGCTGAAGCGTTTCCGCGACGAGCATCCCGACATCGAGGTTCGCCTCACCACCTCGAATGAACCGATCGACGCGCTGCCGGAAGCCTTCGATGTCGTTATTCGCGGCGGCCCGGATGCCTTCCTCGGCTTCACATCCCGGCTGTTTCTTGCCGAACGCCGTCTGCCGGTCTGCAGCCCAACCCTGATCGCCAAGCTGCCGCTCGACGACGTGTCCGATCTGGCGCAGCACACATTGCTGAACGTCTCGTCCATGCCGCGGCTGTGGCACGACTGGCTGGTCCACGCCGGACAGCCTCGCATCACGCCGGCCGAGACGCTGACCTTCGATCACTTCTTTCTGTCGATCCAGGCCGCTCTGGATGGTTTGGGCGTGGCCATGGGCCCGACCGCGCTGATCGGCGACGACGTTGCGGCCGGCCGCCTCGTCGCGCCGTTTCCGGACGTCAGTCTGCCTGCGCGGAGCTACTTCGCCTACGTACCCGATGGGAGCCAGGGCGGCTCACCGACCGCATTGTTCTGCGACTGGCTGGAACGCGAAGGGCAGCACTCGGCCGCCCCTGCAGCCTCTGCGCCCTGACAAATCGCGACGCTCCGACTCTGGCGATGGAATGCATCGCCTGTGAGAAGCCCGCCCAGCTCCGTCATTCGATCGGGTGCTTACAGGAACTTAACCAGGCTCATCTGATAGAGCTGCGAGGTCAACTGATAGGACGCCTGCAGACTGGTCTGCAGCGCCAGGATCTTGGTCGCGACCTCGTCGTTGTTCACGCCTTCGATCGAATCCAGCATCGTCTGCGCCAGCGCCTTGGTCTGGGTCTGGCGGTCGCCCGTCGCCTTCATCGCGGCCTGCGCGCCGGCGAGATCGGCCTGGATGTTCTGAATCGTCTGCTGGCCAGGCACCGTCGCGAGGTTCGCCGCGACCCGCTGATTGAGCGCTGCAAGCTTGTTGGCGCCGTTCGGGTCGGTGGCGGAGGTCGTCACGGCGGCGAACACCGCCACGGTCTGCAACTGCTTGCGCAGCGCCTGCTCGTCGGCGCGGATGCCGTATTGCACCGTGATCGAGTCGTCGACGCGGCCGACCGCCGTGCCGCGCGCCGGATCGCTCGCGGAGTCCGGCTCGCCATTGTACCAGAACACGGTGTTGGCCTTGGTGCCGGCGACCTGCGCGGTGGCGGCACCGAACGGCGCAGTGCCGGCGACGCGCAGCGGCGGCGTGTTGTTGAAGAAGTCGTCGCCCGCCTTGATGGCGGACGCAGCCGACAGCGCGCTGCCCGACAGCTTCTGCACCGCGTCGGTCAGCGCCGATTTCAGATTGGTCGCGGTGACCGAGGGCGACGCCGCCACCGGCGGCACCGCCAGCGGGTCACCCGGATCGATCGCGAAGCTGTTGGCCGGCAGCGGCGTCTGCGACGACGCCGTCAGCTTGATGGTCTCCTGAGTGCCGTCCGGCAGGTCGAAGGTGAACGACACCGTGTCGCCGTCCTTCGGCAGATTGCCGTTGAGGTCGATGCCCATCGCCACCGGATTGGGCGCCGCCGGCGGCGTGGTCGGCGGCGTTTCGGTCGGCTGCGTCACGGTCGCGCCGGCGATCGTGGTGGCGACCGAGGAAATCTTCAGGCCAAACGGCGACGCGCCGATCGGCGTCGGCGTCGCATACGGATTCGCGGCGAAGTCTTCGCCGATCTGCACCGAGGTCGCGGTCGCGCCAGTCGAGACGATGGTGCGCCCCATGCCGTCGGTGCCGACATCGGCGTCGTGACGCTCGCTGATCACCTGCTTCAGACCGGCGATCGCTGCGCCGTTGCCGTTCATGATCTGGTCGGCGGCGGTGACCGGCGCGGTGTCGGTCGAGCGGCCGGAAAACAGATAGCGGTCGCCGGACTGCGCGTTCAGCATGTCCACCGCATCGAAGAAATCGAGGCCGGCGGTCTTCTGGCCCGACGACTGCCCGGTATTGTCCAGCGTCGCGCCGGCGCTGGCGGCAGCGCCCTTCACTTCGCTGCCGATCGCGTTGAGCCGCTGCAGCGACAGATTGGCGACGCTGATCCGGGTGTTGATGTTGGTCATCGTATCCGAATAGCTGGCGATGTTCGCCACCTGCGCCCGCATCCCGATCGCGATGCTGCGGCCGGTGCCGTCGCCCGCATAGGTCGTCGAGATCCGCCCGTTCGCAAGCTGCCCGGTCAGATTCTCGATCTGACTGCGGAGATTGAGAATGCTGGTGCCGATATAGGAAGTACGCCCGCTTACGCCATCGATCGCCATTGCTGCCTCACATCACCTGCATCAGAGCCTGATACATCTGGTTCACCGTGGACATCACCCGTGCATTCGCCGAATAGGCGTTCTGAAGCGACAGCAGATGCGCCATCTCCTCGTCCATGTTCACGCCCGAATTGGTCGAGTACTTCTGTTGCAGCGTGTTCAGCACCACGCTCTGACCGTCCGCGAGCTGCGACGCAGCCTGCGCGTTGGAGCCCTGCTGCGAAACGAATTGCTGCAGATAGTTCTCCAGCGTGCCGTTGTAGGGCGCGGTGGACGACCCGACGCCGGTCGAGGGCGAGTATAGATACTTGCTGGTGGTGAGCTGCTTGAGGATGAAGTCCGGCCGCGTGGTGTCGCCCGCCGTGGTCGTGGCCGAATATGCCACCAGCTTCGACGGATCGTTGACCAGCGCCGAATTGACGGCGATCCGCTGGGCGAAGCCGGTCATCTGCGTGCCGGTGCTGCTCAGCGCGCCGGTGTAGGCGGAAGTGCCGTCGGTGAACAGCGGCAGCTCGGCGCTGCCGCCGGCCAGCGACGTTTCCGTGGTCGTTACCGACGCCGCGGTGACGGTGGAGAAGCCGGCATTGTTCAGCACCGTGATGTTCGGCGCGGTGCCGGTGAACTGCAGGTTACGGCCGTTCAGCGCGGCATTGAGCTGTGTGGTGATCGAGCCGGACGCGCCGGAGAAATCAATGCCGACGACGTAGTCCTTGGGATCGAGCGTCGCGGTCTGCGGCAGCGGCAGCGCCGCCGGATCGTCCACCCGCATCACCGTCACGGTGCGCTGCGCGCCGGTCGTGGTGTAGCTGATATTGATCGTGTTGCCCGACTTCATGTTGGAGAGGTCGAGCGAGAAGCCGGCCTGCGTGCCGGACGTCACGGCGGTGCCGGCCGTGGTCTTGTCCGACAACGCGCTCGCCATCGAGGCGGCGAACTGATCGAGCTGGGTCTGGGCCTGCACCAGCGTCTTGTCGCGAAGCTCGATATAGGCCGCCATCTTGCCCGACTTCAGCGAACTGGTCAGGTCCATGGTCGAGCCGTCCGGATAGGTCACCTTGACCGACCCAAGCTGGCTCTGAGACGGATTCGAGCTCCACGTCGTGCTCGGCGTGACCGTGCCCTGCGCATCGAACGACAGTTTTGCGGCCTGCATGCCGGCGAGTTGCACGCCGGCGCCGGTGAAGACGGTGACCTGGTTGGACGAGTCGGTGACGACGCGGATGTCCATCAGCTGCGAGAGCTGACTGATCGCCTGATCGCGCTGGTCGAGCAGCGATGCGGTCGCCGCATCGGTGGAGGTGCCGCCGGCCGGGTTGGTGCGGATGTTGTTGTTGATCGAGGCGATCTGCTGCAGCAGGTTGTTGGCGGTGGTGACGCTGTCCGACAGGCCGGTCTCGGCGCCGGTGCGGAGCGCCTGAATGCCGTTCGACATCGAATTGAGCGCGCCGGACATCACTTGCGCCGCGTTGAGCAGACCAATCCGCGCCGAGGTGCTGTCCGGACTGGTCGAGAGCGCCCGCACTGCGGCCGTCAGGCTGTTGAACGAATTCTCCAGCGTGCCGGTCGAGTTCGGATCGCCGAACAATCCTTGCAGTTGTTTGAGGAAGTCGGCCCGCAGCGACGCGTAGGATGAGCCGGACGTCTCGGTGCGAAGCTGCGACTGGAGATAGGCATCGAGTTCGCGATTGACGCCGATGATCGACACGCCGCTGCCGGACGTGCCAGACGGCGTGGTGACCTGATCGACCGTTTTGCGGACGTAGCCCGGCGTCTCCGCATTGGCGACGTTGGACGACACCAGCGACATCGCGGCCTGGTTTGCACGCAGGCCGGCCATTGCGATCGAAAGTGCGTCTCCGAGACCCATGACTAACTACCGGTTGGACGAACGAAACTAAGCGTCGGGCGATACTCGCTCAGCGCATCACGTTGAGCAGGTCCTGCACCATGGTGTTCGCCGTGGTGATGACCTTGGTGTTGGCCGAATAGGCCTGCTGGGTGACGATCAGCTTGGTGAATTCGTCGGCGATATCGGTGTTGGACGATTCCAGCGACGAGCCCGAGATGCCGCCGCCCTTGCCGTACAGCGCCTCGCCCGATTCATTCGTCACCTCGAAGGCGCCGCCGTCGGTGCGCTTGAGGAAGTTGGCGCCGTTGAAGGTCGCGACCGACACTTCCGCGAGATCGATGTTGCGGCCGTTGGAGTAGGAGCCGACGACGCGGCCCTGATTGCTCACCGACACGCTGACGAGCTGGCCCGCGGCGTAGCCGTCCTGCTGCAACTGATTGACCTGGACGTTGCCGTTGGTGTCGGCGAACTGCGTCAGGCCGCCGGTGCCGAACGACATCGTGACGTTGCCGAGCGAGACGCCCGACACGGTGAGGTTCGACAGCGTGAGCTGGCCGATCACCGGGTTCATCTGGCCGGTCGAGTTGAAAGTGAAGTTGGTGTTGACGTTCTGCCAGGCGACCGCCGTGCCGGTGGCGTTCGGGTTGACCTGATAGAACAGGTTCCAGGTGTCGGTGTGGCCGGTGCCGAGCGTGGCGGAATCGACCTTTGCCCAGCGGAACTGCACGTTCACCGGCGCGCCGCTGCCGTCATAGGCGGTGGTGGCGCCGCCGGAGATCGACTCGTCGAGGAAGGTCTGGTTGTCGGCGCCGGTGACCTGGCCGGTGCCGACTGTGCCGCCGCCGGTGCGGATCACGGTCACCGGGCTGGTGAGACCGAGCGCCGAGAGGCCGGCCGAGGTCGAGGTCAGCGTCAGGTCGGATGCGGTGCCGGTGTGCAGGTTGATGGCGCCGCTCACCACCGAGGACGCGGTGCCGGTGTTGCCGTTCGCGGTGTCGATCGCGCCGAGCAGGTTGGTGACGGTGGCCGAGGCGAGATCCAGATAGGTGGTGTTGGCCGCGGAGCCGGCCGAGCCGCCCGCGCCGGAATCATAGAAGGCGATCGTCTTGGCGCTGCTGCCGGTGCCCACCGTGATGGTGTCGGTGACGGTGAAGTTGGTGCTCGCCGAGTCGGTGCTGGCCGCGCCCTTGAGCAGCGTCGCGCCGGTGATCGCGGTGCCGGCCTTGCTGCTGACCTGGAGGCCGATCTTGGTGTTGTCGCCGAAGGGCGGCGGCGAAGTGCCGGCGACCTGCGGGTTGGAGGCGAAATCCGCGGCGCGCAGCAGCTCGGAGCCGGCCACCGAGGTGTCGTGCTTCGTGGTCAGCGGATAGCTGGCGAGGTTGGCGCGGTAGCTGACCTTGGTGGTGGCCTGCGACGGCAGGAAGTCGTTCTGGAATTTCAGCACCGTCGGCGTGCTGCCGACCGGGTTGCCGGTGGTCGGATCAATCGGCACGCCCTGCAGGTAATAGCCGGCGCCGTTGACCAGATAGCCGTTCTTGTCGAGCGAGAAGTCGCCGCGGCGGGTGTAGTTGTTGACGCCGGTGAACACCGGATTGTTGTCGGTGAACGAGCCCGGCTTCTGCACGGCGAAGAAGCCCTCGCCGTTGATCGCCATGTAGGTCGAGACCGAGGCCGACTGCACCGAGCCGGACAGCGTGTTGGTGAGCCGCGATTCCGAGGTCACCGAGCCGGCGACCTGCTGGCTGGTGCCGGCCTGCGGTACCAGGTCGAGAAACGAGGTGTCGACGCGCTTGAAGGCGGTGGTCTGGGAGTTCGCGATGTTGCCCGAAATGTTCTCGAGCGCGTAGGAGTTGGCACGCAGGCCCGCGACCGAGGTGGTGAGAGCGCCGAAAATACCCATTACTCACTTCTCCCAATTCGAGCCGCCGCGCGGCCTTTTGCTGTCTGTGCTCCAGCACAATCCGAAATGGGCCTCCGCAAGCCTCGTGCCACAGGCTCCGGACCAGTAAATTCAACAGCTTAGGTCAGCGCGGGCGGTGGAGACGCGTGGCGGAATTGCCGGCTCGGGCAATATTTGCCGGTCCCCGGTTGCCTCCATCGACAAAAGTTCCGCTCCGGAACCCGGCTCAGGAACTTTTTGCTGGGACGCGCGTTCGGACCGATCAATCGTGTCGGGGGCAGAGTTGGCCGACCATAAATTGCCGGTTGTATCGCCCGCGGACGGATCGGCCGGTGCCGAGAACCTGTTCCTCGGACGGGGAGAGCTGACCGCGCTATCCCGCAATTTCGACTGGCAGGCGACGGCGCTGGGGCCGCCGGAGAACTGGCCGCAGGCGCTCAAGACAGCGGTCCGCATCATGCTGACGTCGCAGCAGCCGATCTGGATCGGCTGGGGCCGCGACCTGATCTTCTTCTACAACGACGCCTACAAGGCGATCATCGGCGGCAAGCACCCCTGGGCGCTGGGGCGCCCGACCCGGGAAGTCTGGCACGAGATTTGGGACGACATCGCTCCGCTGCTGGCCAAGGCGACCAGCGGCCACGAGGGCACCTATGTCGAAGCCCAGCTCCTGATCATGGAGCGCAACGGCTTCCCCGAGGAGACCTACTACACCTTCTCCTACAGCCCGATCCCGACCGAGGACGGCTCACCCGGCGGTATCTTCTGCGCCAATACCGACGACACCCAGCGGGTGATCAGCGAGCGGCAATTGTCCCTTCTGCGCGAAGTGGCCAGTAACGCCGCCCAATCCCGCAACGCCGCGCAGGCCTGCGAGAGCAGCGCCGCGGCGCTGGCGACGGACCCGCGCGACCTGCCTTTCGCCCTGATCTATCTGGTGGAGGCCGGCGGCGAGACGGCACGGCTTGCGGCCTCGGCCGGCATCGACGCTAACCATCCGGGCGTGAAGCCGGTGCTGTCCCTCGCGGCCGGCGCCGAAGCGTGGCCGCTGGCCGAGGCGTTACAGAAAAACGAGGCGTATCTGGTCGCGGACCTGCGGGGACGTTTCGGATTTGACTTTCCGACCGGCGGCTGGCGCAGTCCGCCCAGCCACACCATCGTCCTGCCGATCCAGGCGAGCGGCGAAACCGGCCATTCCGGCGTGCTGATCGCGGGTCTCAATCCTTTCCGCCCCTATGACCCCGGCTACCGGGACTTTCTGGCGCTCGTCGCCGGACAGATCGCGTCGGCGATCACCAACGCAGATGCCTATGAAGAAGAGCGCCGGCGCGCCGAGGCGCTGGCCGAAATCGATCGGGCCAAGACGGCGTTCTTCTCCAACGTCAGCCACGAATTCCGCACGCCGCTGACGCTGATGCTAAGCCCGCTGGAAGAGGTGCTCACCCAGAGCGATCTGTCGAACGACCAGCATGCGCTGCTGGGCATCGTGCATCGCAATGGCCTGCGGCTGCTCAAGCTGGTGAACACCTTGCTCGACTTCGCCCGCATCGAGGCCGGCCGCCTCACCGCTCATTTCCGGCCGGTCGATCTGGCCTCGTTCACCGCCGAACTCGCCTCCAACTTCCGCTCGGCCATCGACAAGGCCGGGCTAAGGCTGTCGATCGATGCGCCGCCGCTGCCGCAGCCCGTGCATGTCGATCGCGACATGTGGGAGAAAGTCGTCCTCAACCTGCTGTCGAACGCCTTCAAGTTCACTTTTGAAGGCGAGATCGCCGTGTCGGTCCATCCCTCGCCGGATGGGAAATCCGCCGAGATCGTGGTTCGCGACACCGGGACGGGCATTCCTCCCGAAGAAATTCCGCATCTGTTCGAGCGCTTCCGCCGCGTCGAGGGCGCGCGCGGGCGCTCGATCGAAGGCAGCGGCATCGGGCTGGCGCTGGTGCAGGAGCTGGTGAAGCTGCACAGCGGCAGCATCAACGTGGAGAGTGAAATCGGCCGCGGCAGCGCCTTCCGTATCACCCTGCCGTTCGGCACCGCCCACCTGCCCGCCGACCGCCCGAAGCCGGCGACGCATCAGGTCTCCACCAACGTCCGCGCCCAGGCCTATCTCGACGAAGCGATGGGCTGGCTCGACGGTGACGCCGCCGATACCGACCGGCCGCACGCGTCCACCGCCGAGGATCTCGGCCTCGGCAATATCAGCACCGGCGAGGCGCGGCCGCGCGTGCTACTCGCCGACGATAACGCCGACATGCGTGACTACGTGGTGCGCCTGCTCGGCGAAAGCTACGAGATCGAAGCCGTCGCCGATGGCGTCGCCGCCCTCGAGGCGGCCTGGAAGCAGCGGCCGGACTTGGTGCTGTCCGACATCATGATGCCAAGGCTGGACGGTCTGAACCTGCTCAAAGCCCTGCGCAACGATCCAAGGCTGGCTGATGTGCCGGTGATCTTCCTGTCCGCCCGCGCCGGCGAGGAAGCCAAGGTCGAGGGTCTCGAGGCCGGTGCCGACGACTATCTCAGCAAGCCGTTCAGCGCCCGCGAACTGCTGGCCCGGGTCCGCTCCAATCTCGACACCGCCGAGGTCCGGCGCGAGGCACTGCGCACCGAGCACACGCTGCGGCAGGAAGCGCAGGCCGCGCGCGACCGTGCCGAGAGCATCCTGGCCAGCATCAGCGACGGCTTCGTCGCGATCGATGGTGATTACCGCTTCACTTATATCAACGCCGCCGCCGAGCGGATGATGCGCCGCTCGGCCTCGCAACTGATCGGCCGCGTCTGTCACGAAGCCTATCCGGCGCTGATCGGCAGCCGCATCGAGGACAGTCTCAAGCTCGCGATGTCCGGGCGGACCGGGTCGGAATTCGAAATCGAACATCAGCCCAGCCGTCGCTGGTTTCACCTGCGTATCGCGCCGACCAACAGCAAAAGCGTGTCCGTGTATTTCCGCGATATCACTGAACGCAAACGCGCCGAAACGGCGATGCGCAACCTCAACGAACAGCTCGAGGAGCAGGTCGCCCAGCGCACCGCCGAGCTACGCCAGAAGGAAGCACGGCTGCGGACGATCTTTGCGGCGAGCTACACCTATCAGGCTCTGCTCGGCGTCGATGGCGTGCTGATCGACGCCAACCTCACCTCGCTGTCCGGCATCGGCAGGACGCTGGACGATGTCGTGGGCAAGCCGGTCTGGGACTCGCCGTGGTTCGCCGATACGCCCGGCATGTCGGAGATGATCAAGGAAGCCGTCGCCACCGTAGCGGGCGGCGGCACCATCCGGCGTGAGCTGCATCTCAATCTGCCGGTCGGCGGCTGGCGCTGGTTCGACTTCCAGATGCGCCCGGTGCACGACACGCAGGGCCAGGTCATCGCCATTGTGCCCGAAGCCGTCGAGATCACCGAGCGGCGCAAGGCCGAGGAAGCTTTCCGTCAGGCGCAGAAGATGGAGGCGATCGGCCAGCTCACAGGCGGCGTCGCGCACGACTTCAACAATCTGCTGACCGTGATCCGCTCCTCGGCAGACCTGCTGCGCCGCCGCGAACTGCCTCCTGACCGGATGCGCCGCTATGTCGATGCGATCTCCGACACCGCCGATCGTGCCGCAAAGCTGACCGGACAGCTTCTCACCTTCGCGCGACGCCACGCACAAAACCGGCAGGTGTTCGACGTCACCGCGCAGATCGAGCAGGTCGCCGAGATGCTGCGAACCGCGCTCGGTTCGCGGGCCGGCCTGACGCTGACGATGAACGAGCGCCCGCTCGCCGTCGAGGCGGACGCCAATCAGTTCGACGCCGCGCTGGTCAATCTGGTCGCGAATGCGCGCGACGCGATGGACGGCCAGGGCGAACTCGAAATTCGCGTTACGCGCGTACATCCGACATTGCAGGAAGCCGCCGGCGGCGTCTCCGATGTGGTGGCCGTGTCGGTGATCGATACCGGCTCGGGCATTGCGCCGGACCAGATCGATCGCATCTTCGAGCCGTTCTTCACCACCAAGGATGTCGGCCGCGGCACCGGCCTCGGCCTGTCGCAGGTTTATGGCTTCATCAAGCAGTCCGGCGGCAACGTCACCGTCGACAGCGAAGTCGGCAAAGGCACCACGATCACACTCCGGCTGCCGCTGAGCGCAAAGCCGATCGAAGCGCGCGAACCCGTGGCGAGTGGCGATTCCAGCAGATCGCAGGACCGGAGCTGCGTGCTGGTGGTGGAAGACAATGCCGAGGTCGGCGAGTTCTCGACCCAGCTCCTGCATGACCTTGGATATGAAACCGTGCTGGCGTCGAGCGCCGAGCAGGCGCTGCGGATTCTCGAAGAGAACGTCGCGCGGTTCAACCTCGTGCTCAGCGACGTGGTGATGCCCGGCATGGACGGCGTCGCACTCGGCCGCGAGATTCGAACCCGCTGGCCGAAGCTGCCGGTCGTGCTGAACTCAGGCTACGCCAACGTGCTGGCGGACGACGGCCACCACGGCTTCGAGCTGCTGCACAAGCCGTATTCGGTTGAGGATCTGTCCAAGGTGCTGCGCCGGGCGCTGGTTTCCGCCCAAGCGGCGGGCTGACCGCGTCCGGTCCCGGTTCCGACTTGCGCCAGATCAGGACATCCCCCCTGCGTCATGGTATCAGGCGACGTGAGTTCACGGTCGAGCGGATTGGGCATGAGTGAAGGCGAGATGGCGCAGCATGTGCTGCAGTGTTTACGGCAGACCGAACTGAGCGACCCGAAAGCGGCGCTCGGCATCCTCAACGGGCTGGTCGGACTGGTGCAGGGCGACGGCACGCCGCATTCCTTCGAGGTCGACGAGGCGCGCGCCTCGACGTTCATGGCCGTTTGTGAATATGCCAAGGCGCTGCATCGCGGCCTGCCGGCCGATGGCCTTCGTCCGGCAGCGATCGAAGCTGCCGAGAAGTGGCACATGCTGGTAGGCTGAGCTGAGCCGAGCCGAGCCGAACCGGACCTTCAGCCGCCGCAGGCCTTCGGCGGAACGAAGCGATAGAAGTACTCTTTGGTCTTGCCGGTGTGGGTCCGCAGCACCGGCACGCTGATCCGTTTTTCCTCGGACATCGGCAGATCGGGAAACTCCGCCGCGAAACTATCCGGCACCTGTGGCAGCGTGTAGATCAGCACGGCGCCCTTGTCGGCGAGCTTCTTGGCATCGAACCAGCGCGCCTTCGGGATGAATTCGATCGTCATCGAATCCCCTTCGGGGCCGGCCGCGATCCCAATGCCGTAGACGGTCTGGCGGTCGCCGAGGTAATAGCCCGGGCCGCACTTGTACTTGCTGTTCCAGTCGGACAGGACGAGCCGCGCGGCCTGCGCGGTCGCCTCCTGCAACCCGCTGTGCGACGCAAAGAAGATGTAGATCACCGAGGCGGCGACCGCCAGCACGCCATACAGCGCCCCGAGCGACTGCGCCGTCTCGCTCATCACCGCATCGCGCTTGCCATCGGCCCAGGAAAACAACGGCGCAAGCGTCAACACCGCCAGCTCGGCGAACGGCGCGCCGTAACGGGCGATGTATTCCAGGCCGAAGCCGACGATCAGCACCGTCAGCAGCGCGAACATCGCGATGTTGGCGACGACGACGAACTTCAGCTCGTCGCTCGCCTCAGCGAAGCTCGGCACCCGCCAGATCAGCATGCGACGCGCCACGCCGATCGCCAGCACGATCGCGCCCGGGACCAAAAGCGGCAGATAGCCGACGACGAGCCAGCCGAGCCGCCGCGCAGTATTCGGCACTGAGCCGAAGCCGGTGAAGTGCCGCTCGCCGTAGTGGATCGTTGTCCCCACCTTCAGCGCCGCCAGCACATGCGGAAGGAACAGCAGCGCGCCGATCAGAACCGCGACGTAAAAGCCCGGCCGGCGCAGGCAGGATCTGAACGACGGGACCGCGAGCACGCCCGCAGCCATGCCGATGAACAGTACAACCGCGTTGTACTTGGTCAGGGCGGCGATCGCGGCCCACGCGCCGAGGAGGATCCAGTGCAGCCAGCGGTCCGTGCTGCGGCCGCGCATGAAATGATACAGCACCGCCGGCCAGGAGGTGAGCTGCAGGATATCGGCGTTCAGCGCCCACGAGAGCGGACCGAAGATCACGTAGAACGACGCCGCCGTCAGCGCGACCATGTAGGCCGCCATCGTACGCTCGACCAGCAGGCGCAGGATCGCATACAGATAGGCGAGTCCGATCGCGAGGCAGAGCTGATTGACGAATACGATCGCGGTGCCGGACGGGCCGAACAGAAGATCGACCAGACCACCGACCCAGACCATGACGGGCGGATGAACCGGCGTCACCAGAGGGAAGTGGCGTCCCCACGCCACCAGTTCGCGGGTGTCGTAAAGCGGGGTCGGAAATACCAAGGCCGCGAGAACGACGGGCAACAGCAGCGCGAACGCGACCAGAAGCATCAGGCCAGTGGAAAATCCCGACCGGGACGACGTTCGATCCATCTGGCCTGCCGTCAACATATCCAAAAGTTAATGTTGGCGGCTTGATGCGGACGTGGCGCAGTCTTGTCAATCGCAGTTCAGGCTTTCCTCTCGGAAAACCTCTACGGTGAGACGCTGCGGCAAGAAAACCCGACCGATCAAGGCCGAGGGCTGCAACCCTCGGCATGTAAACGAACCTCAGCTCGGGTTTGAGGCCGCCGGCTTGAAGGTCAGGGCATAGCCGTCCATGCAGTAGCGAAGACCGGTCGGCTTCGGGCCGTCGTCGAACACGTGACCGAGATGGCCGCCGCAGCGGCGACAATGCACTTCGGTGCGGATCATGCCGAGGGTGCTGTCCTTGCGTTCGCCGACCGCGTTCGGCAGCGGCTGCCAGAAACTGGGCCAGCCGGTCCCGCTGTCGTATTTCGTGTCCGAGGCAAACAACGGCAGGTCGCAGCCGGCGCAGGCGAAGGTGCCCTTCCGATGCTCTTTCAGCAGCGGACTCGAGAACGGTCGCTCGGTGCCTTCCTCACGCAGGATGTGATACTGCATCGGCGTGAGCTGCGCCCGCCATTCCTCCGGCGTCTTCTCGATCTCGAATTTCTCCGCGGCGCGCGCAGCGTCCGGCCGCAGCCAGCGAAAGCCGAACACCGCAGCAAGGGCAGCGGAAGTGAGCAGCAGGCGGCGATCGATCATGGCTGTCTCCGTTAGTGGCAGGCCCAGGCGGCCGCGGCGATTGTCGAGCGGAGATACGCGGCCATGGCCAGGGAAGTTACAGCACCCGGCCGCCCCCGCACTCACATTGTCGCGAGGCGTGGCCGCGCGACTAGTGTGAAGCGCCGCTATCGTTGCGCTGCACATCCTGCGAGACGCGATCGGGAAGCTCTGCTGAATGACCGGCGCGCATCCGCTCGGGCGGAAGCCGACGGACACTCCGATTGGCCGCTTCGAGCCGCTCCTCGCGCACCCGGCGACGCTCCGCGGCACGCTCGCGATAGCGCGCCAGCAAGCCGGCTGCGATCGCCGTCCGGCGCTCGGCAATGGCGACGCCCTGCCCCACCACCCGGCCGATCCGTCCACCGGCCCAGACCAACTCAAATGGATCGAACACTCGCCAGCGCTGGTCGCCCTGGACGATGCCGCGCGCGATCAGCCGTCCGGCTATCGCGGTGGCGGCCAGCCCCTGACGGCCGAAGCCGCTGGCTACCCACAGGCCGCGCCGCAACTCGCCGATCTGCGGCATGCCGTGGACGGTCTGGCCGATCACGCCGCTCCAGCTGCGTTCGATCGTGACGGCACCGAGCTGCGGATACAGTGCGGCGATGCGGCGGCGGATCAGGCCTTCGAGCCGCCGCGGCGCGATCTCGAACGTCGTCTCCGGGCCGGTCCACAGCAGCCGATCGCCACCGACGATGCGGTAGTGATCGACGCCGTCGGTATCGGCGATCGAGCCGGTGAAGGCGATCGCCTCGGCCAGCCGCTCACCAAGCGGCGCGGTGAGCACGGCCGTGCGCCACATCGGCAGCAGCGTCCGGGTCAGCCGCGGCGATGCGGCGCCGAGATGCACATTGCCAGAGAGGACGATGTCGGACGCCCGAAGCCGCGCGTGCGGAGTGACGATCCGCTTGCGGATGCCCGACGAGTCGATGCCGAGCGCCGGCGTATCTTCGAAGATCCGGACGCCGGCGCGGCGCGCCATCGCCTCGAGGCCGCGGATGTAGCGGCGGCCATCGAGCTGGAAGGCATCGGGAAAGTGGATGGCGTGGAAGTAACGCTGCGTCCGCAGCACGTCACGGACGCGGTCGATCTGCCAGCCCTCGACTTCACTGCCGAAGTCGACGCCGAGCGTCTGCAGCCGCTCGACCAGCCGATCGCCGAGATCGACATTGGATACCTCGAGTGCGCCGGACGACAGCGCGATCCCCGGCATCGCCTCCTCGGTGGCGCGGGCGCGGACGATCTCCATGCCCTCGCGCGACAGCTTCCACAGCTCGCCGGCCTGAGCGAGTCCGACCCGGTCAATCAGTTCGCCGATCGGAACGCCGTAGCCCGGAAGTACGCTGCCGAGCGTTGCGCCCGAGGCTGCCCAGCCGACCCGACGCCCCTCCAGCACCGCCACACTGAGACCGAGTTGCGCGGCTTCCAGCGCAACGGACAGGCCGGCCAGACCGGCACCGATCACGCACAGGTCGACGTCGTGATCGAAGGTCAGCCGCGCGTGCGGTTCGGCGGCCGCTTCGGTCGGCAGCGGGTCCGGTCCATTGGTCGCACTTGTGACGGGCAAGGTCATGACGTTTCCTTACGGACAGCCCGGGCGATTGTCACCTTGTCCTGCCGCGGCTCTTCGATTAATCCGCAAGCTTGCCCCCAGTGGGAAGGGATACATGCGCCGACTGATCCTGCTGCGTCACGCCAAGACCGAAACGGATGCGCCCACCGGCAAGGACCATGACCGCCGGCTCGAAGAGCGCGGCCGGACCGATGCGGCCGCGATGGCGGAATGGCTGTCGGAGCAAGGGCTGGTGCCGGATCAGGTGCTGGTCTCGACGGCGACGCGGACGCGGCAGACCTGGGACATCCTGGCCGGCCTGTTCCCGGCCGGCGCCGAGCCGCAGGTCGAGCATCTCCCGGAACTCTATAGCGCCAGCTCTGCGCAGTTGCTGCAGGCCGTTCACGAGGTTTCCGCCGGGATCAATCGGCTGATGCTGGTCGGGCACAACCCGGGGCTCCAGGAACTCGCGCTCGGCCTGACCTGCGGCTGCAACGAAGCCGACCGCAAGCTGCTGTCGGGCAACATGCCGACCAGTGCGATCGCGGTGATCGACTTCCCGATCGCCGACTGGGCCGACGCCCGCTTCGGCACCGGCAAGCTGCATCACTTCGTCAGCCCGAAGATCCTGCGCGAGGCGAGCTAGTACGTCGCGACGCTGTGGGATGGCTGAACGCGTAACCTGCCGACCCGCGCCTCCCCGCATTGCCGCCCGCAGCGCCGTTGCGCCATACTGCAGCGCCGTCACATGCGGGAGGCTTCGATGTTCAAATCGATTCTGGTGCCGATCGATCTTGCCGACACCGCGCTGGCGCAGCCGGCCCTGAAAACTGCCGCCACGCTGGCGCAAACCTATGACGGCACGGTGAGGCTGCTCCACGTGATCTCGCTCACGCCGGTGGTGCTGGCCGAGTACGTCCCGGCGGATTTCGACGAGCAGCAGCGCCGCGACGCCGAGATGGCGCTCGCCGAGGTCGCGGCGGCCTCCGGGATCGAGCCAGCGCGGCTCTCGACCGTGGTGCGGCAGGGCGGCATCTATCACGAGATCATCGAAGAGGTGACCGCGATCGGCGCCGACCTGATCGTGATGAGTTCGCATCGGCCGGCGATGCGCAGTTACTTCCTCGGCTCCAACGCCGGTCACGTCGTCCGTTACGCGCCCTGCTCAGTGCTCGTGGTGCGGGACAGCTGATGAGCGGCCGTCCCGCCCGTTGCGTCCCCTTGGCTTGCGCGCATGCGAAGAGCGCCCCGCCCAGGGGAAGCAGGGTGCGGCGCCTTACGCCTTCGGGCCGAAACTCTCCCGCAGCTTGGCCTGGATCTTGGCCATGCCGCCAATCCAGCGGTCGTAATTGTCGGTCTTCTTGCGCATGTAGTCGAGCACTTGCGGATGCGGCAGGATCAGGAAGGTTTCCTGCTCGACGCCCTTCAGCGCGTCCTGTGCGACCTGCTCGGGCGACAGATTGCCATCAGCCGATTGCGGACCTTTCGGCAAGCCACGTAGCATGTTGGTGTCGACGCCCTGCGGGCACAGGATCGACACGCGGATGTTATCGGCCTTGTGCGAGATCGCGAGGTTCTCGGCAAAGCCGACGGCGCCGTGCTTGGTGGCCGAATAGGCCGGGCTGCCGACTTGCGAGAGAAGACCTGCCGCCGAGATGGTGTTGAGGAAGTAGCCGCCGCCGCGCGCCTTGTAGCGCGGTACCAGATGCCGCGCAGCATAGACATGCGCCATCACGTGGATCATCCAGCTCTTCATGAACGGCTCGTCGGACGAGCCGCCGGCGTTCTCCGATAGCGGATCGAAGCCACCGCCAATGCCGGCGTTGGAACAGAACAGGTCGATCGGGCCGAACTGGCGCTCGGTCTCCTCGATGACGTGCTGGATGTCGGTTTCTTTGGCCACGTCGCATTTGAACGCCGCGCCGCCGATCGCCTGCGCCACCGCTTCGGCGCGCGCCTGATCGAGATCCGCCACCACGACCTTGGCGGCACCGGCCTTGGCGAAAGTCTCGCACAGCGCCTGACCGATTCCGTTGCCGCCGCCGGTGACGACGACGACCTTGCCTGCAATCT
>NZ_JBMDXE010000125.1:0-2643 GCF_048594845.1 Rhodopseudomonas sp.
GGTCATGGTTGCTGTTAGGTTAATTTTGAAAATCGAGCCAGGCATCGGATGGCGGACGCGCACAACAAGGTCAGCGGAACAGCCGAGGCGCGGCCGATGCGGCTGCGCGATGCGCTGCGCCAGGCCCGGATCGAGGCGGCCGACCGCACCGGCGTCGTGGTCGATCTGCGTGACGCCGAGATCGCCCGGCTGGAAATCCTCAACGAGGCGCTCGACCCGCTGTTCGAAGAGATTCCCGCCGGCGTCGACCTGTTTGACCGCGGCTTCAGCCAGGGCGACACGCCGCGGCTGTGGATCGACGTCGTCGCCCACGTGATGATGGGGCGCGACAAGCGTGTCTATCGCTTCGTCCAGGACACCCGCTACGGCCGCATCGTGCTCGCCGAATCACACCAGCCCGCCGTGATCGTCGATGCCATCACCAGCTATGTGGCGCGCCGCCTGATCGAACGCGACCACGCGCTGGCCGCTACGGGCCCGCTGCCCGTGGCGGAAACTCCGAATGTGCAGGACAAGCGCCGCGGCGGCTTCTGGATTTTCCTGCTCGGATTCCTCGCCGGCGCTTTGGCGCTGTTCGCCGTCGCTTTGTTCACGGCGCTGCGCAACGCGTAACCGAGCCAAGCCCGGCCGAGGCGGGGCAGTGTTACAAAATCACCGGCTCGCGCAGCTCCTGCACCGTCTCGGTGCCGGCGAAGCCGCGGCTGCGGTGCTGGCAGCGCCAGCTTCCGCCTTCCTCGCTGATCGTGAAGAAATTGTAGGCCGCCGAGGGACGATGGTGATCGTTGAACGCGGACGCTGACGGCACGCCCACCACCGGGATCGGCTTGGTTGGCGTGTCGATCCAGATCGTGGCGTGGACATGGTCGTGACCGTGCAGCACCAGTTCGACCGGATAGCGCTGCAGCAGCGCGATCAGCTCGCGCGAATCGGTCAGCCGCTTGAAGCGTGAGCGAGAACGCAGCGGATGGTGGATCATCAGCACGCGAAACACCGGCTGATCTGCCAGACCCGCGAGCAGGATCTCGAGCCTGGCGCGCTGGGCGCTGCCGAGCCGGCCGGTCGCCATGAACGGCGCGGTCGGGATCGCACTGGAGACGCCGATCAGCGCCACATTGCCGCGCCGGCGCAGATAGGGAAAGCCGGCGACGCCGTCGTCGCCGCTGAGATAGGCGGCGAAGTCCTCGCCGAACCGCAGCGCCGTCGAGGTGACATAGGAGTCGTGGTTGCCCGGCACGACGCTGACGCGGTCCGGTGGACCAACGCTTTCCAGCCATTGTCGCGCTGGTGCGAATTCACCGACGAGCGAAATGTTGAGCAGGTCGCCGGTGACAGCGATGTGGTCGGGCTGTTGCGCCTGGATATCGCCGACCAGCGTATCGAGGATGTCGCGGCGGTGGATGGCCTGGCGCCGGCGGGAATAATTGAGGTAGCCGAGCGCTCGCTTGCTGGCCAATTCCCGGTAGCGCGGCTTCGACAGCGGCAGTGGCAGATGCGGGTCGGACAGATGCGCCAAGGTAAAGGTCATCGCGCTTTCCTTCCGGTCCCGAGATCAGGGCTCGCAATCCCTGTCAAAATCGGTCCGGTTTTGGCAAGGTCGACGGATCGGTGCAAGCGTGCGCTGCATCCGCCATTCGAGGATCGTCCGCCTTGCCGGCTCTGCAGACCTTGCGAGTGAGATTCGAGCCGGTGCTGCGTCGGCTGTTTCATCTGTATTGGCGGTTCGCGCGCGGCATGACGCTGGGCGCGCGTGGTGTCGTGCTCGACGCGCAAGGCCGCGTCTTCCTCATCAAGCACAGCTACGTCAGCGGCTGGCACTTGCCGGGCGGCGGCGTCGAGGTCGGCGAGACGTTCCTCGATGCGCTCCGGCGGGAACTGGTGGAAGAGGGCCGGATTGAACTGACCGAAGATCCGGAATTGCACGGCATCTTCCTCAACAGCCACGTCTCGCCGCGCGATCATGTGGCCGTCTATGTGGTGCGAAAATACCGGCAAGATCGTGCGCCAGCGCTGAATTTCGAGATCGTCGAGTCCGGCTTTTTCGATGTCGCGACGCTGCCCGAAGAGACCACGGTGGGGACGCGGCTGCGGATCGCCGAGGTGCTCGGCAACGAGCCGAGGCGCCTGACCTGGCGGTGAGGCATCCGGCGCGAGCCTGATCGGCGGCGCAAACGATTGCCGCGCCGATCATATCTAGGGCCCATTTCTCTGGTCAGACCGCCGCATCCAACCCAGCAATTTTTGAAAGGACCTGTTTTGACGGCATCCGCGAAAGCCATCGTTCGATCCCTGCTGATCATATGGGCGGTATTGGCGGCGAACGTCGCATTTGCGCAAATTCCGGCCCCCGGCGGTTCCGGAAACGGCGATTCGGCTCCCAAGGCTCAGGAAAAGCCCGCTGATCCGCTCGGCCGCGATACGCCGGCCGGGATGGTGGCCGGCTTCATCAATGCGGCCGCCGAGCAGAATTACGAGAAGGCGGCACAGTATCTCGATCTCAGTCAGGAGAAGGGCGCCTGGGGTCCCAGCGTCGCGCAGCAGCTGCAGCGCATCCTCGATCAGGGGGGCTATGTGTTCTCCCGCCTTCGCCTGAGCACGGAACAGGCCGGCGATGTGGACGACGGCCTGCCGCCGGATCAGGACAAG
>NZ_JBMDXE010000126.1:0-8387 GCF_048594845.1 Rhodopseudomonas sp.
GGCGGAAGCGCGTTGCCGGGCGTGGCTGCGTTATGGAATCGCGACCTGCGACGCCGTCGCCGTGGCACAAGCCTATCGTGCGGCGCTGGACGGCGACGCCGAGCGGCTGGCTTCGCTCGACCGTCGTCTCGGCGCGCTCAAGTTGGCGCGGGAGACTCGGGCCGCATCGGTCATGACCGGGAAAGCGCTGCTGGCGGCCTGCCGTGACATCTTCGAGCTCGAGGGCATGCGGCGCTACAAGGCGATGATGGATGTCGGCGAGTGCGACGGACATCATGCGGTCGTGTATGGCATCGCCGGCGCCGGACTGGCGCTCGGCGAGGTCGACACGGTTGCGGGCTATCTCTGGAGCGGCTTTTCGAGTCTGGTCGCAGTTGCCCAGCGGCTCGTCCCGCTCGGACAGGTCGATGCGCAGCGGATGGTGAGTAGCGCCGGCCCGCTGCTGGATGAATGCGGCACAATCGCCAGGACGAGGCCAGCCGAACGGATGTGCTCGACCTATGCCACGCTGGATGCGGCTGCCATGCGCCATGAGCGGCTCGCCACGCGGCTGTGCATCTCGTGACATGATCAGGGAAGAGAAGGGGTGACGATGAGAAAGCCCATCCGAATTGGCATCGGCGGCCCGGTCGGCTCCGGAAAGACAGCGTTGCTCGTTCAGCTCTGCCGCGCCATGGGACAACGGCACTCGATTGCGGTCATCACCAACGACATCTTCACCCGCGAGGATGCGGACTTCGTGGTGCGGAGTGGGGCGATCGATCCGGACCGCGTCGTCGGCGTCGAGACCGGCGGTTGTCCGCATACCGCAATTCGCGAGGACGTCTCGATGAACATGGTTGCCGTCGACGATCTGGTGAGGCGCTTTCAGGATCTCGACATCCTGTTCATCGAGAGCGGCGGCGATAATCTCGCGGCGACGTTCAGCCCTGAACTCGTCGACAGCCACATCTATGTGATCGACGTCGGCGAGGGCGAGAAGATCCCGCGGAAGGGAGGGCCGGGGATCACCCGGTCGCCGCTGTTGATCATCAACAAGATCGACATCGCGGAGTATGTCGGTTCCGATCTCGGCGTCATGGATCGCGACGCCGCCCGGATGCGGCCCGGCAAGCCCTACATTTTCACCGACATGAAGCGCGGTGTCGGCCTTGCGGATATCGTGACGTGGATCGAGCGGGACGTCATGTTCGAGGATGCGGCGTGATGCAGGTCGTTCTTCCTCAGCCGGACTGGATCGTCGGCAAGCATGCCTTGATGAACATCCACGCGGTACGCCGCAATGGGCGCACCGAGATCGACCCCCGGTCCTGGCGTATCCCTTATCAATGGCAGGGTTGTCACTATCAGGACGCGGACGATCAGCCGTTCCTGCTGCTGATCAATAGTGGCGGCGGTTTCGTCGAAGGCGACGTCGCCGAACTCCACGGCACGTTGGAGCCCGCGACCCGTGCGCTGATCACCACGACAGCCGCAAGCAAATTCTACAAATGCCTCGAGGGAGCGACCTCGCGCGAACTGGTCAACCTGTCGGTCGGCCCCGAGGCGCTGCTGGAGTATTGGCCGGACGAGAGCATTCCGTTCGCGCGCTCGCGGGTCGAACGACGGACCCGCATTGCGCTCGATCCGTCGTCGCGGCTGTTCGCAACGGACGTGGTCACGGCCGGCCGCGTTCATTTCGGTGAGGCCTTTGCGTTCGACCAGTTGGACTCCGAATTCGAAATCAGCATCGGCGGGCAGCCGGTGGTCACGGATCGGCTGATCTGCGAGACCCAAGAAGAAGTGCAGGCGCTACAATATTTGTGGGACGGAGCCTCGATCTCGGCCCTCATCGTCATGTATGCGCCTGATCTGCCCGTTGGGATCGAGGCCGACATCGAAGCGGCGTTGGATGGGCCCGGTATCACGACATTCGGCGCGACCCGGAACGGCAACTGCGTGCTTGGCCGCGTGCTCGCCACAGAAGCCTGGGCCTGTCAGGAGGCGATCTTCCGGTCTTGGCTGGTGGCGAGACCGACGATTGCGCACAAGCCGGCCCGCCCGATCAGGAAATGCTGAGTCGCTCTTGGACTCTCGTCGCTTGGGGGCTCGTCGGCGGGCGCTCGTCTCTCTGCACAAAAATTGGTCGCGTCTGGCGGCGGGAATGACGCCGGATCGGGCAGTCGGGCCCTGGTCGGCCTGCTTCGGCGTGACGAACGGGCTTGAGCGCCTAAATCCCGACTTGGCATGATTCGTGAGTGTGCATCCCGACCTCACGGAGATGCTGCGCTTGGGAAGTGTCCGAATTTGCCTGCTGATCCCGCAGACCGGCGCGGCCGGGTTGTGGGCACCCTCGGCTGAAGCCTGTGGTCGTTTGGCGGTCGACGAGATCAATCGTGGCTCTGGCCTGCTCAGGCGGCACATCGATCTTCGCATCGTCAACGCTGGCGAAACGGGGGAAAGCGCCGGCCGCGCTGCGCGTGACGCAATCGAGATCGACGGCGTCGACGGCATTGTCGGCATGGTGCCGAGCTTCGCGCGGGATCGCGTCGCCGAAGCGGCCCGGAATCGCGTCCCCTTCATTTACACCCCGCAGTTCGAAGGCTTGTCGCCGTCGCAGAAGGTGATGGCGACAGGCGAGACCGCCGATGAGTTGCTCGGGCCGGCGATTCACTGGTTGTCGGAAGTGAAGCACGCCCGGCGGTTTTTCCTGTGCGGCAGCGACTATGTGTGGCCGCGCGGTTGCCTGCAGATCGCCCGCGCGTTGATCGCCCGCTACGGCGGAACCGTGACCGGCGAGAGTTATCTGCCGATCGGTGAGCATGATTTCGACGAGATCCTCGACCGTATCAAGACGACGCAGGCGGACGCGGTGCTGCCTTATTTCCTCGGCTTCGACTGCATCGCCTTCAACCGCGCGTTCTGCGCGGCCGGCCTGAGTTCGCGCGTGCTGCGGTTTTCGTCCGCCGTCGACGAGACCGTGGCCTATGGACTGGAGCCCAACGAGACGGAGAATCTTTACGCGGCGTCGAGCTATTTCTCTTCGATCCGCTCGCGCAACAACGGGGCGTTCCTGGAGCGCTACCACACCGCTTTCGGCGACAGTCCACCGCCGGCGAATGCGTTTGGTGAATCCTGTTACGAGGGCATCTACTCGCTCGCGGCCCTGATCGAAGAGGCCGCCAGCCTAGATGCCCGCAAGCTCGCCCGGCATTACGGCCGGACGTTGCAGCAGCGCACCGCGCGAGGCGACCATGCGCAGTCGGTGGTCGGCGGCCGCCACCCAGTGTATCTCGCGCAGGTCGAGGGCTACGACTTCTCGATCATCGACTGGCGTTAGACGCTTGCCTTTTCAAATATTGCCGTCTTAAATATTAGCTGTCGCATATCGGGCAGGACGCGCCGCCGTGCCGTGATGCGATGCGTGCCTCGGAAGTTTCGCGCGAGCGAACGTTTCGAGGAATGTCGGCCCACTTCACCATCCGCTCGGGAGATTTTCTTGATGCTGCGGCTGCATGGCATCATCGGACGGTCCGACGATGCAGCCTGCGCGGCTCGCCTGCATCATGTCGAACATCATGGCGGCATCGAGCTGTTGTTCGTGCCGGCCTCGGACGCCGGCCGCAAACGCTTCCGCCTGATGACAGATCGCGGCACCGACTGCGCCGTCAGTCTCGATCGCGACGAGGAACTGGTCGACGGCGCCGTGCTGTTTCTGGAACACGACCGCGCCATCGTCGCCCGGTTCGGTGAGCAGGCGCGGCTGCGGCTAAAGCCGGTGGATCAGGCGGCCGCACTGAAGCTCGGTTGGAACGCCGGCAATTTGCACTGGCGCGTCCGCTTCGAGGGCGATGAACTGATCGTGCTGCTCGACGGGCCGGCCGAGACCTATCGGGCGCGGATCAGGCCGCTGCTGGACTCCGGCGAAGTGATCGAGAGCGATGCTGTTTGATCGGGCGCAGACGCTGGCTTTACTGCAACTCGGCGACAGCGCCTATCCGGCTGGCGGCTTCGCGTTCTCCTGGGGCCTCGAAGGCCTGATGGCCGATGGCCTGCTCGGCGGCCGTGACGAACTGGACGAGGTGATTGCCGATCAGCTCGCGCGGCGTTGGGCCACGATGGATCGCATCTTGCTACGCAGCGCGTTCGAGGCGGAAGGCTGCGAAGCCATCGCGGCCGTCGATCGGGCTGCCGAAGCCGGGACGGCGGCGGCGGAAATGCGCGAAGGTTCGCGTCGCGCCGGCCGCGCGCTGCTCGGCGTCTGGGGCAAGCTGGGCGGCGCGCTGTCGGTGTCCTATCGCCAGGTCGTGGCGTCCGACGCGCGGCTCGGCCATCTGCCGATCGTGCAGGCCGTCGTGGCGCGCGACGCCGGCTTCAGTTTCGACGCCGCCGAACTGATGTCCGGCTGGACGCTGATCACCGGGCTGGTCAGCGCCGCGGTCCGGCTCGGCCTGATCGGCCACATCGACGCGCAGCGCAGCCAGTCGGCCGCGCGCATGCTGCTCAGCGAGTTGCTCGCTGAGACGCCGCCCGCCGATGCGGAGCCGGCGAGCTTCACGCCGTTCATCGATATCGCCATCGCGCGCGGGCCGCTTCGGCACATCCGCATGTTCACGACCTGACGAGGTGACTTCCGCATGATGAATCTGTCGCCGACCGAGATGGACCGTCTGGTGATCTTCAACGCCGCGCAAATGGCGCGGCGCAACCGTTCGCTCGGTATCAAGCTCAGCCATCCGGAGGCGGTGGCCTATCTCACCGACGAGGTGATGACTGCGGCGCGCCGCGACCTGCCTTATGCGGAGATCCGCGACATGGCCGGCCGGCTGCTCACCACCGACGATGTCGAGCCCGGCGTCGCGCAGATGATCCCGATGCTCTACATCGAGTGTATGTTCGCCGAGGGCACCAAGGTGATGGCGCTGTTCGAGCCGATCGGGCCGGGCGAAGCGGAGATCGCCGACGCCCTGGTGCCCGGAGAGATAATCGCAGACGGCGGCGACATCGAGAGCTTCGCCGATCTGCCGGCGATCACGATCGACGTCGTCAACACCGGCGATCGCGATGTTCAGGTGCGCAGCCACACTCACTTCTTCGAGGTCAATCGCGCGCTGCGGTTCGATCGTGCGGCGGCGTGGGGCATGAAGGTGGACCGGCCGGCCGGTGCCGGTGTTCGCTTCGAGCCGGGTGTGGTGAAATCGGTGCGGCTGGTGCCGATCGCGGGACACCGCGTGGTGCGCGGGCAGGCCGGACTGGTCAACGGACCGCTGGACGATGCGTCCGCCAAGGATGCGGCGCTCGAACGCGCCCGCGCCCGCGGCTATCTGGGAGCCTGAGCCATGGCCGTCCTCACCCGCCGCGCCTATGGCGAACTTTACGGCCCCACCAAGGGCGATCTGGTGCGGCTCGCCGACACCAGCCTGCTCGCCGAGATCGATCACGACTACACCACCTACGGGCACGAACTACTCGTCGGCGCCGGCAAAAATCTGCGCGACGGCGAAGGCGTCAACGGCGACCTCACGTCGTCGCACAAAATCCTCGACGTGGTGATCAAGAACGTCACGATCGTCGACGCCGTCGCCGGCATCATCAAGGCGGACATCGGCATTCGCGACGGCCGCATCGTCGGCATCGGCAAGGCCGGCAACCCCGACGTGATGCCGGACGTGCATCCCGACATGATCGTCGGCCACACCACCGCGCCGATCGCCGGCGGCCCGTTCATCGTCACCGCGGGCGCGATCGAGTCCCACGCGCATCTGATTTCGCCGGAGCAATCCGACCACGCGCTGGCGGGCGGCACGACCACGCTGGTCGGCAACGGCTCCGGGCCGGTGTTCGACGTCGGCAGCGGCGCGGCGGCGACCTTCGGCAATTTCCTACGGGCGATCGAGTTCTCGCCGCTCAACTACGCGCTGTTCGGCCGCGGCGGCTCCAATCCGGAAGCGGTCGAGGAGGCCGTGGCATCCGGCGGCATGTCGGTGAAGATCCACGAGGACTTCGGCGCCGCGCCGGCGGTGATCGACCAGAGTCTGGTGGCGGCGGACCGCAACGATTTCGCCGTGCATCTGCACACCGACTCGATCAACGAATACGGCTTCTGCGAAGACACCATGGCGGCCGTCGATGGCCGCACCATCCACATGTATCACGTCGAAGGCGCCGGCGGCGGGCACGCGCCCGATCTGCTCAAGGTGGTGTCGTGGGACAACGTGATCCCGTCCTCCACCAACCCGACCAATCCCTACACCTCCTATGGCATGGAGGAGGGCGTGCCGATGACGATGATCTGTCATCAGCTCAACTACAACGCGCCCGAGGACGTGATGTTCGGCGAGGCGCGGGTCCGCGCGCAGTCGATGGCGGCTGAAGACTTCCTGCACGACATGGGCGCGATCTCGATCTTCGGCACCGACACCCAGGGCATGGGGCGGCTCGCCGAGAACGTCGCCAAATGCTGGCAGCTCGCCAGCGTGATGAAGGATCGCATCGGCCGTCTGCCGGAGGAGACCACCGCACGCGCCGACAACGAGCGCATCAAGCGCTACATCGCCAAGCTGACGATCAATCCGGCGATCGCGGTCGGCATCGACCACGAGGTCGGCTCGATCGAAGTCGGCAAGATGGCCGATCTGGTGCTGTGGCCGCGCGCGTCGTTCGGCCTCAAGCCCTATATGGTGATCAAGAACGGCTTCGTCGTCTGGGCCGCGATGGGCGACGGCAACGGCAGCCTCGGCCTGTCCGAGCCGATGATCCAGAAACGGATGTGGGGTGCGCTCGGCGCGGCGCCGCAGCAACTCGGCGTCAACTTCATGTCGAAGCTGGCGATGGATGCAGACGTTCGCGGCAAGCTCGGGCTCGACCGCAAGTCGGTGCAGATCAAGAACGTGCGCAAGCTGCGCAAGACCGACATGATCCGCAACGCCGCGATGCCGCATGTCGACGTCGACCCGCAGACCTTCGAGGTACGCGCCGACGGCAAGCTGCTGATGTGCGAGCCGGCCACCAGAGTGCCGCTCGCGCGCCGGTTCATGCTGCGATGAGCCGGCTCTCCCTCGGTGGGGCCATGGCCGCTCCGGTCGCAGCCGCCGCACGAGTCGGCATCGGCGGTCCGGTCGGCTCCGGCAAGACAGCGCTGGTGGAGCGGCTGATCCCCGCGCTGCTGGCGCGCGGCATCGACATCGCGGTGATCACCAACGATCTCGTCACTGCCGAAGACGCCGAACGCATCCGCCGCTCGGGGCTGATCGATCCGGCGCGCGTTTCGGCGGTCGAGGCGGGGGCGTGTCCGCACACGGTGATCCGCGAAGATCCTACGCTCAACATCGAAGCGGCCGACGAGCTGGAGCGGCGCTTCCCCGGCGTCGAACTGATCCTGCTGGAAAGCGGCGGCGACAATCTCGCTTCGACCTTTTCGCGCGATCTCACCGATTTCTGGATGTTCGTGATCGACGTCGCCGGCGGCGATGACATTCCACGCAAGCGCGGCCCCGGGGTGATCCGCGCCGATCTGCTGGTGATCAACAAGGTCGATCTCGCGCCGCATGTCGGCGTCGATCTCACGCGGATGCATCAGGAGGCGCTGAAAGTCCGCGATCAGCGCCCGGTGCATCTGACCAACTGCCGCCGCGGCGAGGGGATCGACGGCATCGTCGATCTGCTCGAGCGCGAGGTGCTGTTCAGGTCGTGATGCGAGCAGCGACCAGAAGCAACGCGCTGTTCGATCTGAGCTTCGTCCGCCGCGGCGGCCGCACCGTGATCGATCGGCGGCTGTTCGCCTGGCCCTTCGTGTTGACGCGCGGCTTCTATCTCGATGCGGAGCGGCCGGACCGTCTGAGCCTGATCGTGCAGACCGGCAGCGGCGCGCTGCATGGCGAAGACCGGCTGGTACAGCGGCTCGAACTCGGCGCGGATACCGCCGTGTCGCTGACCAACCAGGGCGCCACCTCGGTGCATCGCGCCGACGCAGCCGCGCGTGCCACCGAAGTCGTGTCGCTTCAGGTCACGCGCGGTGCCAGCCTCGAATATCTGCCGGAGCCGCGCATCCTGTTTCCCGACGCCGCGCTGTCGCAGCAGCTCGACATCGACTGTGCCTGGGATGCGAGCGCGCTGGTGGTCGATGCCTTCACCATGCACGCGCCGGACGGCGCGTCGCACATTTTCCGCGAGCTGGAGTCGGTGGTCCGTGTGTGCAGATCGGGCGGCGATCCCGTGCTGATCGATCGCTCGCGGCTGCTGAGACCGTCCCTTGTTGTCTTCCGCGAAGCCCGCGCCTTCGCGACGGCTTATCTCATGCCGTCGTCCGGGATCGAACTGGGGCATGTGCAGGATCAGGTGACAGCGGCGCTGAGTGAGGTATCTGGCGTATACGGCGCAGCGAGTGTGATGCCGGAAGCTGCAGGGTT
>NZ_JBMDXE010000127.1:0-7397 GCF_048594845.1 Rhodopseudomonas sp.
TGCGTATGGATCGCAGGTGAGGAGCAGGCGGCATGGCGACAATCGAACTCAGCGACATCCGCAAATCCTTCGACGGCACCGATGTGTTGAAAGGCGTTGATCTGGCGATCGAAGACGGCGAGTTCGTCTCGCTGGTCGGCCCGTCGGGCTGCGGCAAGTCGACCCTGCTGCGTATCATCGCCGGCCTCGAACAGCAGGGCTCCGGCGAAGTGCGGATCGGCGGCGAGCCGGTCGACGGCGTGCGGCCGAGCCAGCGCAATCTCGCGATGGTGTTTCAATCCTACGCGCTCTATCCGCATCTCAGCGTCTTCGACAACATCGCGGTGCCGCTGCGGATGAAGCGGCTGACGACGCTGGAGCGGCTGCCGGCGCTCGGGCGGCTGCTGCCGAACCGCACCCGCGTCGAGCGCGAGATCCGGCACGAGGTCGAGCACGTCGCGGCGCAGCTCGAACTCACTCCGTTCCTGAAGCGCAAGCCCGGCCAGCTCTCCGGCGGCCAGCGCCAGCGCGTCGCGGTCGGCCGTGCCATCGTGCGGCGCCCGGTGGCGTTCCTGTTCGACGAACCACTGTCGAATCTCGACGCCAAGCTGCGGGTCCACATGCGGGCCGAAATCGCGCAGCTGCATCGCCGGCTGCAGGCGACCTTCATCTACGTCACCCACGATCAGGCCGAAGCGATGACGATGTCGGGCCGCATCGCCGTGATGATCGGCGGCGAGCTGGTGCAGGTCGGCCGCCCCGCCGAGGTCTACGACAACCCGCGCGATCTCCGCGTCGCCGAATTCGTCGGCAGCCCGAAGATCAACGTGCTGCCCAGCCAGATCCGCAGCGACGGCGCGGTTGAGACGCTCGGTCAGCGGATCGGCGTCGCGGCCAAGGGGATCGCGCAGCCGTGCCGGATCGGCGTGCGGCCGGAGCGCATCCAGGCCGGAGCGGGGCCATTTGTCGGCCATGTCGTGCATGTCGAGAACATGGGCGCCGAAGCCTTTGTGCATCTCGGCGTCGAAGGGCTCGCGACGCCGCTGCTGGCGCGGATCGGCGATGTGCGCGAGCTGCCGATGCTCGGCAGCGCGCTGCGGTTCTGCTTCGCGCCGGATGCGGTGCGGCTGTTCGATGCCGGTGGCAAGCGGATCGAAACCCACGCGGCGCCGGCGGTGGTGCGCACCCTGGAGGTGGCCGGTGTCTGACGCAGTTCTCACGCCCGGTGCCCTCGCGCTGCCGCGTCCCGCGGCTGCGGCCGCACGAAAGCCGCTGCGACTGCGCGGCGCGTCCGCCTATGCGCTGGTCGGCCCGGCAGTCGTGCTGATGCTGCTGATGCTGATCGGGCCGCTCTGCGGTGTCATCGCGCTGTCCTTTACCGACTATCAGCTCGGCGCGCCGTCCTTCGCCTGGATCGGCCTCGCCAATTATCAGGACATGTTCGCCGACAGGACGTTCTGGATCTCACTCACCAACACGCTGACCTATGTGGTGGTCGTGGTGCCGGGCTCGGTTGTGCTCGGCCTCGGCGTCGCGCTGCTGATCCAGAGCGGCACCGGGCTGCGCGGGTTCTATCGCACCGTGTACTTCCTGCCGGTGATGGCGACGCTGATCGCGATGGCGATCGTCTGGGAGTTCATGCTGCATCCGCAGTTCGGTCTGGTGAACGGCCTGCTGCGCAGCTTCGGCCTTCAGGCCCATGGCTGGCTGCAAGAGCGCGACACCGCGTTGCTGTCGTTGTGCGTGATCGGCATCTGGCAGGCGCTGGGCTTCAACATGGTGCTGTTCCTCGCCGGCCTCGTGTCGATCCCCAAGGCGCTGTACGACGCCGCCGAGATCGACGGCGCCGGCAGCGCCTGGTCGCAGTTCCGGCTGGTGACCTGGCCGCTGCTCGGGCCGGTCACCGTGTTCGTCGTGGTGATCACCGGCATCCGCTCCTTTCAGGTGTTCGACACCGTGCACGTGCTCACCAAGGGCGGCCCATCCAAGGCCACCGAGGTGCTGATCCACACCATGTACATGGAAGGCTTCGAGTTCTTCCGCTCCGGCTACGCGGCGGCACTGACCGTGGTGTTCCTCGTCTTCGTGCTGGCGCTGACCTTGGTCAAAGCCCGTCTCACCGCCCGCCAGGTGCATTACACATGAGCCGCGCGATCAAATTGAGCCCGTGGCCGCTGCTGCGCCATGCCGTGCTGCTCGCCGGCGCGCTGGTGGTGCTGGCGCCGTTCATCTGGATGCTGTCGACCGCCTCGAAGCCGGCCGACGAGATCTATTCCAGCGAGCTGCATCTGATTCCGCATCACTTCGCGCTGTGGGACAATCTGCAGGAAGCGTTCGCAAAGGCCGATCTATGGCGTTATTTGCTCAACGGCCTGATCGTCACCGTGTCGATCTTTGCGCTGCAGATCCTGATCGCGCTGCCGGCCGCCTATGCGCTCGCCAAGCTGCGCTTCCTCGGCCGCGGCACGCTGTTCGCGCTGGTGCTGTTCGGAATCCTGATTCCGCCGCAGGCGACCGCGATCCCGGTGTTCCTGCTGCTGCACAAGCTCGGCGCGCTCGACAGCTACGCGGCGCTGGTGCTGCCGTTCACCATCTCGGTGTTCGGAATCTTCCTGATGCGGCAGTTCTTCAAGACGGTGCCGGACGATCTGATCGACGCCGCGCGGATGGACGGCATCTCCGAATTCGGCATCGTCTGGCGCGTGATGCTGCCGGCCGCGATCCCGGCCGTCACCGCCTTCGGCATCTTCTCGGTGGTGGCGCACTGGAACGATTATTTCTGGCCGCTGATCGTGCTCAACAGCCAGCATTACTACACGCCGCCGCTCGCGGTCGCGCATTTCCGCAATGCCGAGGCCGGCACCAATTACGGCCCGCTGATGGCGGCCGCCCTGGTGATCATCGCTCCGCTGGTGATCGCGTTCCTGCTGGCGCAACGCCGCTTCATCGAGGGCATCACCCTCACCGGATTGAAATGACGTCCCTCACACAAGGAGAACCAAGATGTTGCGAAGCTGGATGATGGCGGCGGCGATGTCGCTGGCCGCAGGCATGGCCCAGGCGCAGACCCAGACCGAAGTGGTGCTGCAATATCCGTATCCGGAGCTGTTCAGCGAGACCCACAAGCAGATCGCCGCGGAATTCGCCAAGGTGCATCCGGAGATCAAGGTGACGCTGCGCGCGCCCTACGAATCCTATGAAGAAGGCACCCAGAAGGTGCTGCGCGAGGCGGTGACCAATCAGCTGCCCGACGTCACCTTCCAGGGCCTCAACCGCATCCGCGTGCTGGTCGACAAGAACATCCCGGCGCCGCTCGACGGCTACATCACGGCCGAGAAGGATTTCGACAAGCAGGGCTTCCATCAGGCGATGTACGACATCGGCACCGCCGGCGGCAAAGTCTATGCGCTGCCGTTCGCGATCTCGCTGCCGATCGTCTATGTCAATGTCGATCTGGTGAAGCAGGCCGGCGGCGATCCGAACAATCTGCCGAATAGCTGGGACGGCCTGATCGACCTCGCCAAGAAGGTCAAGGCGCTCGGCCCGGACATCAACGGCATCACTTACGCCTGGGATATCACCGGCAACTGGCTGTGGCAGGCGCCGGTGTTCGCCCGCGGCGGCACCATGCTGAACGCGGACGAAACCAAGGTGGCGTTCGACGGCCCCGAAGGCCAGTTCGCCATCAAGCAGATTGCCCGTCTCGTCACCGAAGGCGGCATGCCGAATCTCGATCAGCCGTCGATGCGCGCCACTTTCGCGGCGGGCAAGACCGGCATTCATATCACCTCGACCTCCGATCTCAACAAGACCACCCAGATGATTGGCGGCAAGTTCACGCTGAAGACCATCGCGTTCCCCGACGTCGTGAAGCCGAACGGCCGGCTGCCGGCCGGCGGCAACGTCGTGCTGATCACCGCCAAGGACAAGGCCAAGCGCGACGCCGCCTGGGAAGTGGTGAAATTCTGGACCGGCCCGAAGGGCGCCGCCATCATGGCCGAGACCACCGGCTACATGCCGCCCAACAAGGTCGCCAACGACGTCTATCTCAAGGACTTCTACGCCAAGAACCCGAACAACTACACGGCCGTCAGCCAGCTCGGCCTGCTGACCAAGTGGTACGCGTTCCCAGGCGATAACGGCCTGAAGATCACCGACGTCATCAAGGACCACCTCAACTCGATCGTCTCTGGCGCCCGCGCCAAGGAGCCGGAGGCAGTGCTCGCCGACATGACCAAGGACGTCCAGAAGATGCTGCCGAAGACCGTCGGCGCAGCGCGCTGAGCAAGGATGCAAAGCATGCGGAGCGGGCGACCGCTCCGCGTCTCACCGGAGGCCATCATGAAACTGATCCAGCTCAGCGACATCCATCTGACGACGCCGGGGAAGACCATCGGCGGCCGCGATCCGCGGCGCAATTTCGAGCGGGCGCTGACGCATGTGCTGCGCGATCATCACGACGCCGAGCTGATGGTCATCACCGGCGATCTGTCCGACTGGGGCGATCGCGAGGACTATGTCTGGCTGAAACAGCGGCTCGGCGAGTTTCCGGTCCCGACCCGGCTGTGCATCGGCAATCACGACCGCCGCGACGTGTTTCTGAGTGTGTTTCCGGAATGCGCCGATGGCGGCTTTGTGCAGAGCATTCACGACGTCTCGGCCGCGCGCTGCCTGTTGCTCGACACGGTCGAGCCGGACACCCATGCGGGCCGCTATTGCGACGCCCGGCTCGGCTGGCTGGCGAGGCAGCTCGACGAGCATCCGGGGCCGTTCCTGCTGTTCATGCATCACAACCCGGTGCCGACTCATCTCGGCCCGATGGATCGGATCCGGCTGCTCGACGATGCCGCGTTTCGCGGCGTTGTCGGCGCGCATCGCGATCGCATCCGCCACATCTTCTTCGGCCACTGCCATCTGCCGCTGTCCGGCTCGGTCGCCGGCGTGCCGACCTCGTCGCTGCGCGGCACCAACCACGCGTCGTATCCGCTGTTCTCCGAGACCGCGATGCTGAGCGCGTCGGACCTGCCGGAGTCCTACGGCGTCGCCTTCGTCGGCGCCGACTACGTCACGGTTCACATGGTCGAGTTCGGCTATGACGGGCCGATCCGGGTCGAAGGCTCGCCGGATTATCAGGCGTGGGATCGGGAGACGATGGTCCGATGAAGTTCGTCGTTCTCACCGATACGCATTTCGTCGCCCGCGGCCGGCGCATCTACGGCCTCGATCCGGCGGAACGGCTGCGCGCCGCGATCGCCTGCATCAATCGCGATCATCCGGATATCGCCTTCGTGATCGTCACCGGCGATCTGGCGCATTGGGGCGAGGATCCGGCCTATGAGGCGCTCGCCGAGGTGCTGCGCGATCTCAACGCGCCCACGTTTCTGCTGATGGGCAATCACGACAAGCGCGACGGCTTTGCGCGTTACTTCCCCGGCGTGCCGCGCGACCCGCACGGCTTCGTGCAGACCATGCAGGTGTTCGACGCCGCAACCATCGTGACGCTGGATACGCTGAACGAGGACGCGTCCAATCACGCTGGCCTGTTGTGCGAGGCACGGCTGGGGTTTCTCGAACAGGCGTTGATGTCGGCGCCGGCTGATCGGCCGCTGCTGCTGTTCCAGCATCATCCGCCGTTCGACACCGGGCTGCGCTACATGGATACGATCCGGCTTGCCAATCCGGAGGCCGAGTGGGAGGTGATCGCACGCACCCGCCGGCCGGACTATCTGTTCATGGGGCATTTGCACCGGCCGATCGGCGGCGTCTGGCGCGGCATTCCGTTTCACATCCAGCGCGCGCTCGCCCATCAGGTCGCGTTCGATCTGGTGACGGAAGGCCACATTCCGGGCTCGCACGAGCCGCCGGACTACGCGCATGTCAGCGTCGAGGGCGACCGCATCATCATCCACCAGCACTCGTTTCTGTACGATGGACCGCAGTTCTCGCTGCACGACAAGGCGGCGCTGGAGCGGGCCGAGTTCTGAACGCGCTTAGGCGCCCGGTTCGACGCGTACGCCGGCGCTGGCGATGACCGCCTCCAGCGCCGCTGTCATCATCGCTTCGAGCCTTCCGCCCTCCGCCTCCTGCAGCGGCGCGATGCCGAGCACGGTGCGCAGGATGCCGGTGCCGGCGAGCAGCGCCGTGATCAGCGACGCATTGAGCTGGTCGCGATGACCGAGCTTGGCGGCGAGCGGCTCGATAAAACTCCGAGCCACGACGTCCCGCAGCACGCGGGACGCGTCGGCGCTCGACAGCGAGTGGATGATGATATCGAGCGGCCGCACATCGTCCGGCCCATAATCCTCCGCGACCAGCTCTCGCGCCAGGGTCGCCGCAAGGTCTTCGGCCTTGCCGCTCAGCATCGCTTCGGGCTGCAGCGCCGCCTCCACCGCCGCAGCGAACAGCCGTTCCTTCGAGCCGAAGCAGCGATGCACGTAGGCGACGTCGACATCGACGTCGGCCGCAATATCGCGCAGCCCTGTCGCTTCGTAGGATTGCCGGGAGAATCGCAGAATGGCGGCGTCGAGGATCCGATCGCGTGTCGTGACTTTCGGAGACGGCGCCTGTCGTGTGACGGCCTTGTGACTCACGGGCGAACTCCTTGGTGGCGACAACTAACAGGACGTCGGCTGATGCATGCGGGACACAGCTAACGCTGCTGTGATCAACCGCTGTTGATCCTGCTCAAGGTGCGGTTCGCGCGGCTCTGCAAAGTCGAACCACATGCCGGTGTCGAGGATGCGGTCGGTCGCATCCCGCGAAGCGGCGTGACCGGAGAGAGACGATGGCGACGGACTGGAAGCGTTGGGTGATGATTGTCGCCGTCGTGGCGGCCGCGGGCGGCGGGTACGTCGTGTGGCGCACCTTCGGCACCAAGGCGCTGCCGCCGGGAATCGCCAGCGGCAATGGCCGGATCGAGGCGACCGAGATCGACATTTCGACCAAGGCGGCCGGACGCATCCGCGAGATCCTGGTGCGTGAAGGCGATTTCGTCACCGCCGGTCAGGTGCTGGCCCGGATGGACACCGATCAGCTCGAGGCGCAGCGCCGTCAAGCCGAAGCGCAGCTGCGGCGCGCGACGATCGGGGTGCAGACCGCCGCCAGCCAGGTCAATCAGCGCGAGGCCGAGCGCGAAGCGGCTATCGCCGTGGTGGCGCAGCGCGACGCGCAACTCGATGCGCTGGAGCGTCGGCTGGTGCGCGCCGAGACGCTGATCAAAACCAATGCGGTGTCGCAGCAGGTTCTCGACGACGACCGTGCCAATGAACAAGGAGCCAAGGCTGCCGTGGCGGCCGCCAAGGCGCAACTCGCCGCGACCGAGGCGGCGATCAGCGCCGCGAAGGCGCAGGTCGTCGATGCCGGCGCCGCCGTCGACGCGGCCAAGGCGGCGATCGACAGCATCACGGTGGAGATCAATG
>NZ_JBMDXE010000128.1:0-10533 GCF_048594845.1 Rhodopseudomonas sp.
TGCTCCGATCATCGGCCTGTACGATGCCGGCGGCGCGCGCATCCAGGAGGGCGTCGCGGCGCTCGCCGGTTACTCCTACGTATTCCGTCGCGTGGTACAAGCCTCCGGCGTGATCCCGCAGATCAGCGTCATCATGGGCCCCTGCGCCGGCGGCGACGTATATGCGCCGGCGATGACCGACTTCATCTTCATGGTGAAGAACACCAGCTACATGTTCGTCACCGGCCCCGACGTCGTGAAGACGGTGACCAACGAGGTCGTCACGCCGGAGGAACTCGGCGGCGCCTCGGTGCATGCCACCAAATCGTCGATCGCCGACGGTGCGTTCGAGAACGACGTCGCGACCTTGCTGCAGATGCGCCGGCTGCTCGACTTCCTGCCGGCGAACAGCAGCGAAGGCGTGCCGGAATGGCCGAGCTTCGACGACATCGAGCGCGAGGACTTTTCGCTCGATACGCTGATCCCGGATAATCCGAACAAGCCCTACGACATGAAGGAGCTGATCCTGAAGGTCGTCGACGAGGGCGACTTCTTCGAGCTGCAGGATACTTTCGCCAAGAATATCATCACCGGCTTCGGCCGCATCGCCGGCCGCACGGTCGGCTTCGTCGCCAACCAGCCGATGGTGCTGGCCGGCGTGCTCGATAGCGATGCCTCACGCAAGGCCGCGCGGTTTGTGCGGTTCTGCGACGCCTTCAACATCCCGATCGTCACCTTCGTCGACGTTCCGGGCTTTCTGCCGGGCACCGCGCAGGAATATGGTGGCCTGATCAAGCACGGCGCCAAGCTGCTGTTTGCGTTCTCGCAATGCACCGTGCCGCTGGTGACGCTGATCACCCGCAAGGCCTATGGCGGCGCGTTCGACGTCATGGCGTCGAAGGAGATCGGTGCCGACATCAACTACGCCTGGCCGACCGCGCAGATCGCCGTGATGGGCGCCAAGGGCGCGGTCGAGATCATCTTCCGCCAGGACATGAACGACCCCGACAAGATCGCGGCCCGCACCAAGGAATACGAGGACCGCTTCCTGTCGCCGTTCGTCGCTGCCGAGCGGGGCTACATCGACGACGTGATCATGCCGCATGCAACGCGTCGCCGGATCGCGCGCGCGCTGGCCATGCTGCGCGACAAGAAAATGGAAATCCCAGCCAAGAAGCACGACAATATGCCGTTGTAACCGGTCTTTTCCCGTCCGCAGCGCCGAGCGCGCCGGACGAATGGAAGACCGCTCGGACCCGATCAGAACGCGCCCTGCGGACCGCAGCGGCGCGTTCTTGCTTGTTGCGGCTGATATTGAATCCCATCTACTTCTCGGGCAGAGTTCGGCATCCTTCCGCGGGTCCATCATGATGTGCCGACGCTATCTCGCCGTTCTGGCCGCTACCGTGGCGCTGGCGTTGCCGGCCCACGCCGAAGAGCAGATGCTGCTGAAGCCGCCGAAGGGCTTCAAGGTGGTCGCCGAGTCCGGCACCGAGCAGACCAAGACGACCGTCATGGTTCCGCAGGGCCAGAGCGTTGCCAGCTGGACCGAGAAGCTGTCGACGCAGGTGCTGCTCAAGCAGGCCGATGAAGCGCCCGAGGCGTTTCGGGCGCGGTCAGAAAAAGCGGCGCTCGCCGAGTGTCCGGGCGCGACCTTCGAAAAGCTCAAAGGTGGCACCGAAAATCTGTATCCGATGGCGGCCTGGATCGAGACCTGCGCGAAGCCGAAGGACGGCGGCGGTTTACTGCAGACTTGGACGAAGGCGGTGCAGGGCCGCGAGAATTTCTACGTGCTGCAGAAGGCGCAGCGCTTCGTCCCCGATGCCAAGCAGCTCAAGGCGCTGACCAGCCTGTTCGACGCCGCCAGGGTCTGCGATACCCGCGTTCCCGGGCAGCGCTGTCAGCAGAAGTGAGCCAAGGCGCGAGCGGCTGATGCGCTCGCAAAGCCGCAAGGGGCCCGACGAACTGCTGCATAGTCCGCAGGGCGCCGTGGGCGTAAGTTACTTCACCTGACAGCGAACATCGGAGCGAGCGACATGACTGTTCCGTGGGGTCTGGTCGGTCTGGCCTTCCTGGTCTGCCTCGCCGTATCGGCGGCCGGCTTTCGCAGGGTCTATTACTTCGTCAGTCTGTGCTATGCGGGCGCCATCGCGGCGCAGAGCCTCGTCTTCATGCTGGTGTTTTACGCCAGCATCGAGGGCTGGGTGCTGCTGCTGATGCTGGCGTTGCTCGCCTACGGCGCCCGGCTTGGCGCCTTCCTGGCAATGCGCGAGCGCAATCCGGGCTACGCTAAGGAATTGGACATTGCCGAGCGACGAACAAGCGATGTGCAACTCTGGCAGAAGGCGGCGATCTGGCTGGGCGTCAGCCTGCTGTTCACGCTGCGGTTTTTGCCTGCCGTGCTGGCCGCTTCGCTGCAGGCAGAAGGTGTCTGGCCGGCCTCGACGCCGCTCGGCGTGATGCTGATGGTGGCCGGCCTGGTGATCGAGAGCGTCGCCGACTGGCAGAAGTATACGTATAAGCAGACCAACCCGTCGCATTATTGCGACGCTGGGCTGTATCAGATGGTGCGCTGTCCGAACTACTTCGGTGAGATGCTGTTCTGGTTCGGCGTCTGGATCGCCGGTCTCTCGGCCTATGCGACTGTGGCGGCGTGGCTGCTGACCACGCTGGGCCTGCTGTATATTCTGGGGCTGATGACGGCCGCCGCGGCGGGCCTGGAGCGCAAGCAGGACGAACGCTACGGTGCACTGCCGGACTATCAGGACTATGTGCGGACCGTGCCCATCCTGTTTCCGATCACGACCATCTACACGCTCCGCAGGCTGAGGGAAGCTTTCGGCCGCTAGAGCCTGCGGCCGCGAGGAACGCAGCCTGCCGGCGGTGTCCGGAACAAAAAAGCCCCGCCGAAGCGGGGCTCGATTGTTGATCGGGCGCTTCGGCTCAGTAGCGGCGCAGGCAGCGGCCGGCACGCCAGAAATAGCCGGGCGGACAGACGCGCGGTGCAACGACGCGCGGCGGAACGACCACCGGCGGGCGGCGATACATCGGGCGGCAACGGCCCATCGGGCCTCGAGCCCAGCCCGGACCGCAACCCTGCGCGACTTGAATCACATCGGAGCTGTTGCCAGAACCCAGCGGAGCCAGCGGCATGGCGTTCGCGGCGCTCGCGCCGGCAAGCCCAGCGGCGAAAGCGGCGGCTGCGATCAACATCTTCATCGGATTTCCCTCGTTCGGCCGCGTGTGCGGCTGCTGAAACTCCGCACGCTTTCGCATGCGTTTGCCCCGAGGCTTCGCTTATCCGATTCAGCGTAAACACCGCATGAACAACCAGCGCGATGTGGCTTCGCAATGCCGCAGCGCAATGCGGCGGATGCCTCAGCATCCGCCGCATTAAAAACGTCGAAATGAGGTACCGCCGTTACTTCGGCGAATTGTCCCGATGGATTTCGCTGCCGCTCGGCTGATTGGAAGGGGACGATGGCGTCTGTGCATGCGACGGCGCAGCGCCGGTCGTTACGCCGGGTGCTGCGTTGGTGCGTGGACCAGTGTCGGTCGCTGCGGGAGCCGCTTGCTTGGCCTGAGCCTCCTGTGCGGCCAGGCTGAGCGGGGTGTCGGGCACAGTGGTCGCGACCGGCGCGGTTTTCGGGTCCACGGCGGATGAATTCATGCCGTAGAACACCGCGCCAAAGACAAGGGCGATCGCCACCGCGAAAGCGATGATTCGCCCGGTGCCAATCCGGCCGTCGCGCAGTTCGGGATCGGCCTGCAGGTCCTGATCGAACCGCGCTGGATCTCTCGAGTCCGTCCGATCCGACTGAGTAGGGTCGTTCGGCTTGCCTTGCGAAGTTCCTTGCACCATGCAGCTCCTCCTTTCTGTTCCGAAACAATCCGGCGCCGCCCAATCTGTTCCGAAACCCGCTGTTTCGGTCGACCCAAGAGTGCGACACGAACGGTCTCTCGAGGCCATCCGAACGAACGAAACGGCAAGCCGCGGCATATGTTCGGTACGAAAACTGCGAACATGCAAACGCCGTCAGCGTCGCCGTTTTTTGTGATGCGTCCGCGACATAAACCGGCATAGACTGATTCCAAAGACCGCAGCAGCGGCAACGGTTGCGCGGTCGAAACGCTCTATGAGGGCCGTATGGGAATCGACCAGGGACCGATCAGTCTCGATCAGAAATACACGCAGCATTCGGGTCACATCTTCCTCACCGGCATTCAGGCGCTGGTGCGGCTGCCGATGGCGCAGGTCCGGCGCGATCGCGCCGCGGGCCTCAACACCGCAGGCTTCGTCACCGGCTATCGCGGCTCGCCGCTCGGTGGCTACGATCAGCAGCTGATCTCGGCGCGGCGGCACCTCGAACAGTACAACGTCAAATTCCAGCCGGGCGTGAATGAAGACCTCGCGGCCACCGCGATCTGGGGCACGCAGCAGCTCAACCTGTCGCCCGGCGCGCAGTATGACGGCATCACCGGGATCTGGTACGGCAAAGGTCCGGGCGTCGATCGCTGCGGCGACGTTTTCCGCCACGGCAACGCCGCCGGATCCGCGAAGAACGGCGGCGTGCTGTGTCTCGCCGGCGACGATCACGGCGCCAAGTCGTCGACCGTGCCGCATCAGTCCGACCATGCCTTCATCGCAGCGTTGATGCCGTATCTGTATCCGTCCTCGATCCACGAGATCATCGAGATGGGGCTGCTCGGCATCGCGATGTCGCGCTACTCCGGCTGCTGGGTCGGCATGAAGGTGATCACCGAGACGGTGGAGACAACCGCCGAGATCAATCTCGCCGACGAGATGACGCCGTTCGTCATTCCGAGTGATTTCGAGATGCCGCCCGGCGGCCTCAATCTGCGCTGGCCTGACGACCGCTACGATCAGGACCGCCGGCTGCAGGACTACAAGGGCTTTGCGGCGATTGCTTTCGCCCGCGCCAACAAGGTCAATCGCGTCACGATGGACTCGCCGAACGCGCGGTTCGGCATCATGGCCTCCGGCAAGAGCTACGAGGACGTGCGCCAGGCGCTGCGCGAGCTCGGCATCGACGAGCAGGTCGCGGCGCGGATCGGCCTGCGGCTGTACAAGATCGGCATGCCGTGGCCGCTTGAGCCGGAAGGCGTGCGCGAGTTCGCGCGCGGGCTCGACGAGATCTTCGTCATCGAAGAGCGCCGCGAGATCGTCGAGAACCAGGTCAAGCAGCATCTGTTCGGCATGCGCGAACGTCCGCGCGTGATCGGCAAGATGGACGAGCACGATCATCGCCTGCTGCCGTTCGCTCAGGAGCTGAGCGTCGCCAAGGTCGCGACATCGGTGGTCGACCGGCTGCTGGCGATGGAGATCGATCCAACCATCGCCGAGATGCTGCGCGCGAAGGCCGACTGGTTCCACGGCCGCGACGCCTCGCAGGTCCAGAATGTCGTGCCGCTAGTGCGTACGCCGTACTTCTGCTCGGGCTGCCCGCATAACACCTCGACCAAGGTGCCGGAAGGCAGCCGCGCACTGGCCGGCATCGGCTGCCACTTCATGTCGCTGTGGATGGACCGCAACACCGAGACGTTCACCCACATGGGCGGCGAGGGCGTGCCGTGGGTCGGCATCGCGCCGTTCACTGACGAGAAGCACATCTTCGCCAATTTGGGCGACGGCACGTACTTCCATTCCGGCTCGCTGGCGATCCGGCAGTCGATCGCTTCCAAGGCGAACATCACCTACAAGATCCTGTACAACGACGCGGTGGCCATGACCGGGGGGCAGCGCCACGACGGCGATCTGTCGCCGCAGCAGATCACCTATCAGCTGCATTCCGAGGGCATCCGCCACATCTATCTGGTGTCGGAAAATCCCGACGCCTATCCGGCCGACAGCATCGCGCCGGGCACACGGACGCGGCATCGCGATGAACTCGACGCGGTGATGAAGGAATGCCGCGAGATCGCAGGGGCCTCGGCCATCGTGTTCGTGCAGACCTGCGCGGCCGAGAAACGCCGCCGCCGCAAGCGCGGCACGCTGGAAGATCCGGCGCGTCGCGTGATGATCAACGCCGCGGTGTGCGAAGGCTGCGGAGATTGCTCGGTGCAGTCCAACTGCATCTCGGTGGAGCCGCTGGAGACCGAGCTCGGCCGCAAGCGCACCATCAATCAGTCGAGCTGCAACAAGGACTATTCCTGCCTCAAGGGCTTCTGCCCGTCCTTCGTCACCATCGACGGCGGCAAGCTGCGCAAGCGGGCTGCGGTCGATCTCGGCTCGCTCGGCGATCTGCCCGAGCCGTCAAGCCGGCCGGGATTGGAGAAGCCCTACAACATCGCGGTCGGCGGCGTCGGCGGCACCGGTGTGCTGACGATCGGCGCGCTGCTCGGCATGGCGGCGCATATCGAAGGCAAGGCCTCGATGATCCTCGACATGTCCGGCCTCGCGCAGAAGGGCGGCGCGGTGCTGAGCCACGTGCGGCTGTCGGAGAAGCCCGAGGAAGTCACCTGTTCGCGCATCGTCACCGGATCGGCCGACGTGCTGATCGTCGCCGACGAGGTGATGGCGATTTCAAAGGAGACGATCTCGCTGTGCGACAGCGCGCGCACCAACGGCGTGGTTAATACGCATCTGATCCCGATCGCGGACTTCATCCGCAATCGCGACTTCGACTTCCAGACTCGCAAGGTCAACAGCGTGCTGACGGCGGCGCTCACCAAGGACTCGTCGTTCCTCGACTTCACCAAGGCGGCCGAGACGCTGCTCGGTGACGCGATCGCCACCAACATGATGATGATGGGCTATGCCTATCAGCGCGGTCTGCTGCCGCTCTCCGCCACGGCGATCGAGCAGGCGATCGAGCTGAACGGCGTGTCGATCAAGATGAACACGCAGGCGTTTCGGCTCGGCCGTCTTGCTGCCGCTGATCCGGAGCGGCTCGCATCGCTGCTGCAAGGGGCCGAGGCAACCACCGCGCCGAAGACCCAAGGCGAGATGTCGCTCGACGAGATCATTGCTCATCGCATGGCGATGCTCACCGACTATCAGAGCAAGCGGCTCGCCCGGCGTTACGGCGATCTCGTCGCCAAGGTCCGCGCGGCGGCCGATGCCGGAGGTTATGATGAGGCGCTGCCGCGTGCGGTGGCGATCAACTACGCCAAGCTGCTCGCTTACAAGGACGAGTACGAAGTGGCGCGGCTGTTGACGCTGCCGGCGTTCGAGCAGCAGATCAAGGATCAGTTTGAAGGCGACTACAAGGTCAGCTTCAACCTGGCGCCGCCGATCCTGCCCGGCAACGACGTCACCGGCCGGCCGAAGAAGCGACAGTTCGGCGAAGGCATGCGTCCGGTGTTCCGGACGTTGGCGGCGCTGCGCTTCGTCCGCGGCACGCCGATCGACGTCTTCGGCTATCACCCGGAGCGCAAGCTCGAGCGGCAGCTGATTGCCGACTACGAGGCCGACGTCGCCAGCGTGCTGCGGCATTTGTCGCCGGCGACGGCGCAGACCGCGATCGACCTGCTGTCGATGCCAGACCTGATCCGCGGCTACGGTCCGATCAAGCAGAAGTCGGTCGACGACACTCAACCGCGATATGCCGAACTGCGCGCCAACCTGCGCGATCCGCAGCCCGCACCGCCGCGGCAGATGGCGGCGGAGTAGTTCGACGAATTCCGTGCCCCGGACAAAGTCCATCGCGACGCGATGGACTGCAGATCCGGGGCCCCGGTTATCCCAGCATCAGAAGGCACCGGGGTCCCGGACAAGCACATGCAAGTCCTGATGGACGGCATGCGTCGCGGGCGTCGCCAGGCGCTTGCCAATTCGTCTCTGACGGGCGAAACATCTTCTCCGACCAAACGCCAGCGGAGAACTGCGTTGACCATAAGAGGCAAGGCCTACGTTGCCGGCATCTACGAACATCCCACGCGCCACGCGCCTGATAAATCCATCGCCCAGCTGCACGCCGAAGTCGCCAAAGGCGCGATCGAAGACGCCGGGCTGACCAAGGCCGACATCGACGGCTACTTCTGCGCCGGCGATGCGCCGGGTGGCGTGATGGCGATGGTCGATTATCTCGGCCTCAAGGTGCGCCATTTCGATTCGACCGACACCGGTGGCTGCTCCTATCTGGTGCATCTCGGCCACGCCGCCGAAGCCATCGCGGCGGGGCGCTGCTCGGTGGCGCTGATCACGCTGGCCGGAAAGCCTCGCACTGGCGCGTTGCCGCCGCGTCCCGTCGGCGCGGAAGGTGATTTCGAACTCGCCTATGGCGCCACCACGCACAACGTCTATGCGATGTGCGCGGCGCGGCACATGCACGAATACGGCACGACCTCCGAGCAACTCGCCTGGATCAAGGTCGCGGCTTCGCATCATGCGCAATACAACGAGCATGCGATGCTGCGCGACGTCGTCACGGTCGAGGACGTGCTGAATTCGCCGATGATTGCCGATCCGCTGCATCGGCTGGATTGCTGCGTCGTCACTGATGGTGGCGGCGCGCTGATCGTCACCACCGAGGAGATCGCCCGCAGCCTGAAGCGGCCGCTGGTGCGGATGATCGGCGCGGGCGAGTCGATCAAGGGCCCGCGCGGCGGCAAGGATCTCGATCTGACCTACTCGGCGGGCGTGTGGTCCGGCCCGGCTGCGTTCGAGATGGCCGGCGTGACGCCGAAGGACATCAAGTACGCCTCGATCTACGACAGCTTCACCATCACGGTGCTGATGCAGCTCGAAGATCTCGGCTTCTGCAAGAAGGGCGAGGGCGGCAAGTTCGTCGCCGACGGCAATTTGATCTCGGGCGTCGGCAAGCTGCCGTTCAACACCGATGGCGGCGGGCTGTGCAGCAACCATCCGGTCAATCGCGGCGGCATGACCAAGCTGCTCGAGGCTGTGCGACAGCTCCGCGGCGAGGCGCACCCCAAGGTGCAGGTGCCGAACTGCGATCTCGCTTTGGCTCACGGCACCGGCGGCATGCTCGGCATCCGCCACGGCGCATCGACCTGCATTCTGGAGCGCGTGTGATGAACAACCCCGTCAAATATCCCGCGCCTCAGGGCAATCCGGAAACCAAGCCGTTCTGGGATGCTGCGACCGAAGGCAAGCTGCTGATCAAGCGCTGCACCTCTTGCGGCGAAGCGCATTACTTCCCGCGCGCGCTGTGCCCGTTCTGCTTCTCGGACGAGACGGTCTGGGAAGAGAGCAAGGGCGAGGGCGAGATCTACAGCTTCAGCCTGATGCGCAAATCGGCGACCGGTCCCTACGCGATCGGTTACGTCACGCTGAAGGAAGGTCCCTCGGTGCTGACCAACTTCGTCGATTGCGATTTCGCATCCCTGAAGATCGGCAGCAAGGTCAAGGTGGTGTTCAAGCCCAGCGACGGCGGCGCGCCGCTGCCGTTCTTCACGGTGGCTTGATCGCACAACCGCGCCCACCCGTCATTGCGAGGAGCAAAGCGACGAAGCAATTCAGCCACGGCGCTCGACGCTCTGGATTGCTTCGCTGCGCTCGCAATGACGGAGAGATCGCGTTTTTCGTCAAAGACAAGAACAAGGAGAAGCCGATGTCGGCCCGCTATGACGAACTGATGGCGCTGAAGAGCGTCGGGCAGAAGTACACTTACACTGACCGCGATGTGATGCTTTACGCCTACGGCATCGGTATGGGCGCCGATCCGATGGACGAGAAGGAACTCGCTTTCGTCAACGAAGCGACCTACACCGAGCGGCCGCTGAAAGTTGTGCCGACCTTCGCGTCGGTCGCAGCGTGGGGCGCAGGGCCGGGCGAGATGAATCTCAACCGCCTGCTGGTCGTCGACGGCGAGCGCGACATCACCTTCCACCGGCCGATGCCGGTCGCCGCGAACATCACGGCCGACTCCAGCGTCGTGCAGGTCTACGACAAGGGCAAAGACAAGGGCGTGGTGATCCGTCACCAGACAGTGCTGCGTGACGAGACCGGCGCGGAACTGGCAACGCTGCTGGCGTCGCGGTTCGCTCGCGGCGATGGTGGCTTCGGCGGTCCGGCCCTGGAACAGCCCGAGCCGCACAAGATGCCCAGCCGCGCGCCGGATCGCAGCATCGATATTTCGACCCGCCCCGATCAGGCGCTGATCTATCGGCTGTGCGGCGATCGCAATCCGCTGCATTCAGATCCGGAATTCGCCAAGAAGGCCGGCTTCCCGCGGCCGATTCTGCACGGCATGTGTACCTATGGCATCACCTGCCGTGGCGTGCTGCAGACCTACGCGGACTACGACGCGGCCGCCTTCAGGCAGCACGCGGTGCGGTTCTCGTCGCCGGTCTATCCGGGCGAGACCGTGACGATGGATCTGTGGAAGGACGGCGACGTGATCTCGTTCGAGGCGCGGGTGAAGGCGCGCGACGTTACCGTGATCAAGAGCGGCCGGACCGTGCTTGGCTGACGCACTGCGATCTGTGCTCCGGACAAGGTGCATGGCCGCGCAGCGGCCGATGCGCCGCAGATCCGGGGCCCCGGTTCCTGCAGCGCGGCACTAACCGGGGTGCCCGCTCTAACGTCCGGGGGGGGGGCGGCCGCCCCCCGCCCGGGCCCCCGGGTTT
>NZ_JBMDXE010000129.1:0-1683 GCF_048594845.1 Rhodopseudomonas sp.
CCTCGACCGTGTATCTCGCCGCCGAAGCGCTGCTGATCGCCGGCTCGGACGAGCAGAAGCAAAAGTGGCTCCCGAAGATCTCGTCGGGCGAGGCGATCGGCACGCTGGCGCTGTTCGAAGGCACCGGCAATCCGTCGCACAAGGCCGTGAAGGTCACTGCGTCCAACGGCACGATTTCCGGCACCAAGAAGCCGGTGGCCGACGGCGCCATTGCCGACTTCGCGATCGTCGCGGCGCGCACCGGCAACAGCGGTCGCGAGACCGATATCTCGCTGTTCCTGGTCGATCTGAAGGCCGGCGGCGTGACTGCGAAGCCGCTCACCAACGTCGACCCCTCGCGGCAGCAGGCCGAACTCGTGTTCGCCGGCGCCAAGGCCGAGCCGCTCGGCGCCGCGAATGAAGGCTGGAGCATCCTGTCGCGCGTGATGGACCGCGCGGCGGTGCTGATCGGGTTCGAGCAGGTCGGCGGCGCCGACCGCGCGCTGGAAATGGGCCGCGACTACGCGCTCGACCGCATCGCCTTCGGCCGCCCGATCGGCTCGTTCCAGGCCGTCAAGCACATCCTCGCCGACATGTACGTCTCGGCGACGCTGGCACGCTCGAACTGCTACTACGGCGCCTGGGCGCTCTCGACCGATGCGGGCGAGCTCGCCGAAGCCGCTGCCGCGGCTCGGATCAGCGCGACGCAGGCGTTCCAGCACTGCGCCAAGCAGAACATCCAGGTGCACGGCGGCATGGGCTTCACCTGGGAGTTCGACTGCCACCTGTACTATCGCCGCTCCAACGCGCTGGCGCTCGCTCTTGGCAGCCAGTCCTATTGGGAAGACCAACTGATCGACCGCATGCGCCAGAAGAACGCGGCGTAACGACACGCGTGTCCCGGACGCGGTGCAGCGCGCAGCGCTGCTCCGCAGATCCGGGACCCCGCTTGACGCGCTGTGAACCGGGGCCCCGGATCAGCAGCGCACCACGCCGCAAGGGCGGCGCACTGCGCTGCATCCGGGGCACGAGCTGCGAGATGAGGATAGGCAGATGAACTTCGACGATACTCCGCAGGAAGCCGAATTCCGCGCCAAGGCGCGCGCCTGGATCGACGCCAATGCGCCGAAGCAATACGAGGATGACCTGCGCAAGGCGTCGCTCGGCCGCGTGGTGCTGAAGGGCGCCAATGTGCTCGACGTCGCCAAGGCCTGGCAGAAGAAGAAGGCCGATGCCGGCTGGGCCGTGCCGCATTGGCCGAAGGAATATGGCGGCCGCGGCGCGTCACCGATCGAGCGCGTGATCTGGCAGCAGGAAGAGGGCGTGTTCGGCAAGCTCACGGCGATGTTCATCATCGGCCAGGGCATGTGCGGCCCGACCATGATGGCCTACGCGTCGGAAGACCAGAAGCGGCACTATCTGCCGCCGCTCGGCTCCGGCGAGCAGGTGTGGTGCCAGCTGTTCTCTGAGCCTGCCGGCGGTTCGGACGTCGCCGGCCTGCGCACGCGCGCCGAGAAGGATGGCGACGACTGGGTCATCAACGGCCAGAAGATCTGGACCTCCGGCGCGCACTACTCGGACTACGGCATCCTGATCACCCGCACCGACCCGACCGTGCCCAAGCACAAGGGTCTGACGATGTTCTTCCTCGACATGAAGAGCCCCGGCGTCGAGGTGCGGCCGATCAAGCAGGCCAACGGCAAT
>NZ_JBMDXE010000013.1:0-7637 GCF_048594845.1 Rhodopseudomonas sp.
GCCGGCGTCGGCAAACGCTCCTACGCAGCGCTTTTGCCCGACAATGCCTATGGGGGCGTGGTCGAGGCGGCGTTCAAGCAGGTGGTCAGCAGCAAGGGCGGCCGCATCGCGGCCTTCGAGAAATACGGCGCCGATCGCGCCGGCGCGGCCCGCACCATCGCGCAGGCGCTGGCGGGCGCGGATTCGCTGCTGCTCGCCGACGACGGCGATGCGCTGGCGGGTGTCGCCGATGCCCTCACCGCGGCGGGCGCGGATCTGCGCCGGCTGCAGCTGCTCGGCACCGGGCTATGGGACAATCCGCGGGTGTTCGCGACGCCGGCGCTGCAGGGCGGACTGTATGCGGCGCCCGATCCGGCCGGCTTCCGCAATTTCTCCGGGCGCTATCGCACCCGCTACGGTCAGGACCCGGTGCGCACCGCGACGCTGGCCTATGACGCGGTGGCGTTGGTCGCGGCGCTGGCCCGCACCCAGGGGCCGAAGCGTTTCTCCGGCGAGGTGCTGACCAATCCGTCGGGCTTCGCCGGCATCGACGGCCTGTTCCGTTTCCGCCCGGACGGCACCAACGAGCGCGGTCTCGCGGTGATGAAAGTCGCCAGCACCGGGGCGCAGGCGGTGGCCGGATCGCCGAAGAGTTTCGGCGCCTGAGCCGGTAAGTGCGGCGCGCCGTGCGCCGTTGAGCCCCGCGAGGAAACTCAGCCCTTCGGTGTCTCGCGCCGCTGCCGCACCGAGCCTTCCTGCGCCACCGACGCGACCAGCGTGCCGTCGGGCTTGAAGATCTGGCCGCGGGTCAGGCCGCGGCCGCCCTGCGCGGACGGCGAGTCCTGCACGTAGAGCAGCCATTCGTCGGCGCGGAACGGGCGGTGAAACCACATCGCATGATCGAGACTGGCCGGCATCATCCGCTTGTCGAACAGCGTGCGGCCGTAGCGCGCCATCACCGCGTCGAGCAGCGAAAAGTCGGATGCGTAGGCCAGCGCGCACATGTGCAGCGCCGGATCGTCCGGGAGTTTCGCGGCGGTGCGGATCCAGACATGGATGCGGCCGTCTTCGATCTTCTTGCCGAAATAGCGCGACAGCTCAACCGGACGCAGCTCGATCGGCCGGTCGCTTTCATAGTAGCGCTTGATGAAGTCCGGCATCTCCTTGAAGAACGGCTGCTTGGAGATCTCCTCGGCCGACAGCGCTTCCGGCGGCGGCACGTCCGGCATCTTGTCCTGGTGGTCGAACTCGGTCTCCTCGTCGTCGTGGAACGACATCATCAGCGAAAAGATCGCCTGGCCGTGCTGGATCGCGGTGACGCGGCGGGTGGTGTAGCTCTTGCCGTCGCGCAGCCGTTCGACCTCGTAGATGATCGGCACCGCCGGGTCGCCCGGCAGAATGAAGTAGCAATGCAGCGAATGCGGCAGCCGGTTCTCTACGGTGCGGCACCCCGCCACCATCGCCTGGCCGATCACCTGGCCGCCGAACACCCGCTGCCAGCTGGTCTGCGGGCTGGTGCCGCGGAACAGGTTCACCTCGAGCGGCTCGAGATCGAGAATCGAGATCAGGTCGATCAGGCTCTTGGACACCGGCGCTGTCTCCCGGGAGTGGACAGCGGGCGATTTCCCCCTGTCGTCGAGGTCTGGTAGAACCGGGCGGCAAGCCACGGTTGTTCCTGCCTGTTTCGCCCAGCTGCAGTCATGGCGCAAGAACTCCGGGCGCAAGAATTCTGGTCGACGAGAGAGAAAAATGACGGCACCGCGAAGCATTGTCATCGGAGGAGGCGCGTTCGCCGGTCTGGCGCTGGCGCTGGCGCTGCGTCAGGGGCTCGGTCCCGACGTGCCGGTGATCGTCGCCGATCCGGCGCTGGCGATGCGGCCGTCGCGCGATCCGCGGGCCACCGCGATCGTGGCGGCCTGCCGCCGGCTGTTCGAGGCGCTCGGCGTCTGGGACGAGGTGGCGCCGACCGCGCAGCCGATCATCGACATGATCGTCACCGACAGCGAACTGGAAGACGCGACCCGGCCGGTGTTCCTCACCTTCGCGGGCGAGGTGCAGCCGGGCGAGCCGTTCGCCCATATGGTCGAGAACAAATATCTCAACGAGGCGCTGGCCAGCCGCGCCGAGGCCGCGGGCGTCGAGCTGCGCGCCACGCCGGTGACGTCCTACAAGTCGCACGAGGGCGGCACCACGGTGACGCTCGGCGACGGCAGCGTGATCGAGGCGAGCCTGCTGGTCGCGGCCGATGGCGCCAGGTCGAAGCTGCGCGAGCGCGCCGGCATCGCCACCTATGGCTGGGACTACGACCAGTCCGGCATCGTCGTGATGGTCGAGCACGAGCGCGACCACAATGGCTGTGCCGAGGAACATTTCCTGCCGGCCGGCCCGTTCGCGATCCTGCCGCTCACCGGCAAGCGTTCGTCGCTGGTGTGGACCGAGACCCGCCGCGTCGCCGCCGACATCGTGGCGCTGCCGCCGGCCGAGTTTCAGGTCGAGCTGGAAAAGCGCTTCGGGCTTCGGCTCGGCGAGGTCAAGCCGCTCGACGCCCCGAAGGCGTTTCCGCTCGGCTACTTCGTCGCGCAGTCGTTCATCGGGCCGCGGCTGGCGCTGATCGGCGACGCCGCGCATGTCATCCACCCGATTGCCGGGCAGGGCCTCAACATGGGCCTGCGCGACGTCGCGGCGCTGGCCGAAGTGATCGTCGACGCCGCGCGGCTCGGCATCGATCCGGGTCAGGCCGACGTGCTGGAGAATTATCAGCGCTGGCGCCGGTTCGACACCATGGCGATGGGCGTCGCCACCAACGGGCTCAATCTGCTGTTCTCGAACAAATCGCCGCTGCTGCGCAGCGTCCGCGACATCGGCCTCGGATTAGTCGACCGCCTGCCGCCGCTGAAAGGCGCCTTCATCCGCCAGGCCGCCGGCCTCACCGGCGAAACGCCACGGCTGCTGAAGGGCGAGGCGCTGTAAGGGCGCCGCCGAGATTTACTTGGCTGATTTCGCCGGCCGCGGATCAGAGAGCCTCATTGCAGCGCCGCCGCCAAGGGGCTGACTGGGCGACCAGCCAGTCGCGGAACGTCAGCACCGCACGCGCGTTCCGCGGCGACGCGCGATGGAGCGCGTAGTAACCATCATTGAGCCGGAGCGGCGCGTCAGCGAGTGGTCGCAGTCGGCCGGCGTCTATCAGCGGTTCTGCGTAAGCGGCATCGACGAGCGCAATGCCGCTGCCGCCGAGCGCCGCGGCCATCGCTTGGCTGCGGTTATCGACGATCAGCTCGCGACCGTCGGGTCTCGCCCGCGCGAGATGTTTCCACCACAGCGTCCAGTCGTGCGCGCGGGAGCGCGCGTGGATCAACGTCGCCGCCGCCCATAGCCGACGGGCCGGCACGCCCGACAAGTAATCCGGCGTCGCGACCGGCAGCAGCGTCTCGTGAAACAGCAGCGTCGACGTGACGTCCGGCCACTCACCTCGCCCGTGACGAATGGCGAGGTCGACGTCCTCGGTAGTCAGGTCGACCACCCGCATAGTGCTGGCGACGGCGATCTCGATGTCGGGATGCTTGTCGTGGAAGCTCGCCAGCCGCGGGATCAACCAGTCCGAAGCGAACGTCGCTACGGTCGAGACGCGCACCTGCGCGCGACGGCGGCGCAGTGGCTGCATCGCCGCCTCGATCCGTTCGACAGCGTCGCCCACCGCGGCGACCAGCCGCGCGCCCTCCTCGGTCAATGCAATCCGCCGCCCGGCTCGCTGTACCAACGTTGCGCCGAGCTGCGCCTCCAGATCGGCGATCCGATGCGACAGCGCCGAGCGGGTCACGCCAAGCCGCTGCGCCGCGGCCGCAAGGCTGCCGTCCTGCGACAGCCGGACGAGTGCCTGGAGTGCGCCGAGCGAGGGAAGCGGCAAGGGAGGCATGTGGATCACGGGCTATATCAGGTGAGGATATCTCACCAATCGGCAGCAGTCATCGCGCTACAATGACGGTCTTAGGAGACACAGATGGATCGCCAGCACTTCGCCCAGTTCGCCGCCTACAACCGCTGGGCCAACGCCCGTCTGTATCAGGTCGCTCTGGCGCTCCCCGACGAGGCCTATCGGCGCAACATCGGGGTGTTCTTCGGCAGCCTGCACGGCACGCTGAACCATCTGCTGGTCGCCGATCGAATCTGGCTCAAGCGCCTGACCGGTGAAGGCGATGCACCGTCGCGCCTCGACACCATCCTGTTCGAGGACCGGTCGGAATTGGCACAGGCTCGCGCCGCCGAGGATGATCGCATTGTCCGCACCATCGACTGCACCGATGACGCGGCGTTGTCGGGATTCGTCGAATACGCCACCACCTCGGGCGCGCCGCACCGGCAGCTTCGCTCCGACATTCTCCGGCATGTCTTCAATCACCAGACCCACCATCGTGGTCAGGCTCACGCCTGCCTGTCGATCCTCACCGGCGCGGAGCCGCCGACGTTGGATCTGCTGGCGTTTCAGCGTGGCACGCCGGCGCCGGATCTTGCGGCGCTGGCGGCAGGCGGCGGCTAGCCGATCTTCCGCGCTTCTTCCGGCAGCATGATCGGGATGCCGTCGCGGATCGGGTAGGCGAGCTTGGCGCCGCGCGAGATCAGTTCCTGCCGGGCGGCGTCGAATTCCAGCCGGCCCTTGGTGATCGGGCACACCAGGATTTCGAGCAGCTTGCTGTCGACGGTGGTTTCGGGGCGTTCGGCGGATGTCGTCATGAGAGGCGGACCAGATCACAGGTGTGTCGAGAAAAGCTGCCCGGACTGAACCGCGCCGGCGCCTCGCCGTCAACGGCGCCGCGCAAATCGGGGCGCCTCATAGCGCGGCTCATCGCTGTGCGGCTCATTGCAGCGGCGGGTCGCCGCTGGTGCGCTTCTTGGCGAGGTCCATCTCGGTCACGGCGATCAGGATCTCGGCGCGGGTCTTGAGATCGGGCGCTTCCAGCATCGCCTGTTTCTCGGGCGCGCCGTAGGGCGACATCATCGCCAGCGCATTGACCAGCGCTTCGTTCGGGGCGCTCTCGACGCCGCCCCAATCGACCTTGAGGTTATTGGCCTTGAGGAAGTCGGTCAGCACCGACAGCAGCGTGTCGCGGTCGACCTCGTCCTCGCCCTTGCGGGCGGTGAAGTCGTCGACGAACGGGAAGTAATCGACCCGGCACTGGCGGTACGGCGTCTTCACCGCGAGCTCCTCGACTACCTTGAAGCGCGACACGCCGGTGAGTTCGAGGATGTAGCGGCCGTCGCCGGATTCGGCGAGCTGGGTGATGCGGCCGACGCAGCCGACCTGAAACAGCGCCGGCGTGTCCTCATTGGCCGAATGCGTCGCGTCGGGCTGGATCATGCCGATCAGCCGGTGACCGTCGCGCAGCGAATCGTCGATCATCGCCAGATAGCGCGGTTCGAAGATGTTGAGCGGCATCTGGCCGCGCGGCAGCAGCAGCGCGCCCGCCAGCGGAAACACCGGGATCACTTCGGGAAGGTCGGCGGGCCCGCGATAGTCTGCATTGATCGGCATCGGACGTCCCGGCTGCTGATTGCGATGACGAGAACAGAACTACGAGAACAGAATCGTCGAGAGCCGCTTGCGACCCTCGACCGTGGCGTCGTCGGTGGCGCCCCAGGCCTCGAAGAACTGCACCAGCTGCTTGCGCGCGCCGTCGTCGTTCCATTTGCGGTCGCGGCGGACGATCTCGAGCAGATGCGTTGTCGCTTCCTCGCGCTTGCCGGCGGCGTTCAGCGCGGTGGCGAGATCGAATCGGGCCTGGTGATCGAGCGGATCGGTCGCCACCTTCTGTTCGAGTTCGGCGATCGGGCCGACCTGCTCGGCCTGTTCGGCCAGATCGATGATCGCCTGCACGGCTTTGACGGCCGCGTTCTCGCGGAGCTTCTCCGGCACATGCTCGAGCATCTGCTTGGCCTTGTCGGTCTCGCCGGTCTGCATGTAGCAGCGCGCGACGCCGGCCAGCGCCTCGACATTGGCCGGATCGGCCTGCAGCACTTCGCCATAGATCGCCGCGGCGGTGGCCGCGTCGCCCTCGGCCAGCACCGCTTCGGCTTCCTGCAGCAGTTCGGCGGCGGTCGGCCCGCCGCCCGGCATGCCGGCGGTCAGCTTTTCAATAAAGGCGTTGACCTGGCTCTCCGGCACCGCGCCCATGAAGCCGTCGGCGGGGCGGCCGTCGACGAAGGCGATCACGGCGGGAATCGACTGGATGCCCATCTGGCCCGGGATCGACGGATGCTCGTCGATGTTCATCTTGACCAGCTTGACCTTGCCGCCGGCGGCGCGGACCGCCTTTTCCAGGATCGGGGTGAGCTGGCGGCACGGGCCGCACCACTGCGCCCAGAAGTCGATCAGCACCGGCTGGCGCTTGGACTCCTCGATGACGTCGCGGACGAAGCTCTGCGTCGTGGTGTCCTTGATCAGATCGGGGCCCGCCTGGGGGGCATCGCCGCTGCCCTGCTCGATGATTGTCACGTGATCCTCGCCTGATGTCCGCAAGAGTGGCGTTTCGGAGCAGATCCCGCCGCGATCGGCCGAATGCTCCGGATTCGTTTTGTAAGTCTTTGGCGCGTCTTCGCTCTGCGAGCCGGTCCCCCGCGCCTGAAGACGGTCTAGCACGCCCCTGTAGATGGCGCGCGAGGTTTCGATTTCAACTGGAACCGGCGCCGCCGCTCCAGCCGGAACCGCATGGGCCGAAAGCATCGCCGGTCCGCTTCATTCGACACCCCCTGCAAAAAGGAGCAGTCAGAAGCCGCCATCGGCTGTTGCATTCGCCTCAAGCATTTGGCATAGGACTGCGCACGGCGTTCGGCGCAAGCCTTCGCTGTTTCTCGGATGCGGGTGTAGCTCAGGGGTAGAGCACAACCTTGCCAAGGTTGGGGTCGAGGGTTCGAATCCCTTCGCCCGCTCCAGAATCTGGCGGCAGATCGGCCGCTCATTCTCCCAACCGCCTGCCTTTCCAGTTTCCAGCGACGTCGCCTCCAGTCGGCGGTCGTCATCATGCCGCCGCGTCAGCACCTGCGGTCTCGTGGCGCGCGCCGGCCTGTCGCTGCAGCTCGGCCACCAGCGTGCGCGCGTGGGTCGTCAGCCGGTCGAAATCGATCGCGCAGACCAGCAGGCTGCGATGCGCCCACGAATCGGTGAGCCGGATCGCCGCCAGCCCGGGGCCGAGATGTGGTGCCGCGGCGGCTTCCGGCAAAATCGCCAGCCCGACGCCGGCTTCGACCAGCCGGGCGATCGCCTCGAAGCTGCGCAGCCGCACCCGGCACGCGAGCCGCCGTCCGTAGCGGGCGGCCTGCGCCGCCAGATGGTCGTGCAGCGCGCCGCTCGACATCCCGACGAACCCCTCATCGAGCAACTCGGCGAAATCGATCGATCCCCGGCTCGCCAGCGGATGCGTCGCGGCGGCGATCGCCACCAGGCGGTCGTGCCCGAGCGGCCGGGTCTGCAGCGGACCCGGATCGCTACTGCCGGCGAACACGCCGAATTCGGCGCGCCGCTCCGCCACCGCCAGCACGATCTCGGCGCTGGTGCGCTCCTCGAGATCGACATCGACCGCCGGATGCGCGGCCAGAAACGCCCGCAGCGCGGCCGGCACGATCTCGACCAGCCCGGCGGTGTTGGACAGCATCCGCACCGCGCCGCG
>NZ_JBMDXE010000130.1:0-12732 GCF_048594845.1 Rhodopseudomonas sp.
CGCCGTAGCGCCGGCACAGATCCGACACGCTCCAATTGCCGCTCGCATAGTCCGACAGCATCTGCACCCGCTGATCCATCCGACAGGTCTCCACAAAAGGCATCGGCGGTCCTCCCTCCGATGCAGTGTGAACTGTCGACACTCATCCCGGTCTGAACTGTCAGGAATCTACCCGGTCCGTACCCTCCTGGCACCCCCACCCCCAACCCCTCCCCGCAAGGGGGAGGGGAGATCGGGCGCTTTGCCCGCCGTCGGTGGTGCGCCGCATGACCCTCCCGCTGCTCCGCGCCCCCCTCTTGGCGTACCGCTGCGATCTCCGCTAAAACCATCGCCAAGCAAGCAACAAAAGGAAGCGGCATGAATATTCTTCCCGGCTCCATGCGGTTCGGTGCGGGCAAGCCCGTCAAGCGTCTCGAGGATCAGCGTCTGGTCACCGGGCACGGCGGCTATCTCGACGACAAGCCTGCCGACGGCGCGTTGTGGCTGGTGATCATGCGGTCGCCGCATGCGCATGCCGAGATTGTCTCGATCGACGCCGAGGCCGCCAAGGCGATGCCGGGAGTCGAGGCGGTTGTGACCGGGGCCGACCTCATTGCCGACGACATCGGCACGATCCCGACCCTGCCGATCTTCAAGCGCCCGGACGGCTCGCCGATGGCGCTGCCGCCGCGCCGGCTGCTGGCGCACGAGAAGGTCCGCTTCGTCGGCGAGCCGGTGGCGGCTGTGATCGCGAGTTCGCGCGACGCGGCGCAGGCCGCGATCGAAGCCATCGTGGTCGATTATAAGGAGCTGCCGGCTGTCACCGATCCGACCGCTGCGATCCAGCCGGGCGCCCCGGTGGTGTACGACACCGCGCCGGACAACATCGTTGCAGCGATGAGCTATGGCGACGCCGCCAAGGTCGACGAGGCCTTCGCCAAGGCGGCTCACACCGTCTCGCTCGACATCGTCAGCCAGCGCCTGATCCCCTCGGCGATGGAGCCGCGCGCGACCATTGCGGAAATCGAGAAGAAGACCGGACGGCTGATCCTGCATGTCCAGTCGCAGACCCCGGCGCAGACCCGCGACGCGCTCGCCGACGCCATCCTCAAGCGGCCCAAGGAATCGATCCAGGTGCTGGTCGGCGACATCGGCGGCGGCTTCGGTCAGAAGACCGGCGTCTATCCGGAGGATGCGCTGGTCGCCTATGCGGCGGTCAAGCTCGGCAAGAAGATCCGCTGGCGTGGCGATCGCACGGACGAGTTCGTCGGCGGCACGCATGGCCGCGACCTTACCTCTACCGCGTCGATCGCTCTCGACGCCAAGGGCAAGGTGCTGGCCTATCGCGTCACCTCGATCGGCGGCACCGGCGCGTATCTCGCCGGCGCCGGCGTGATCATTCCGCTGGTGCTCGGGCCGTTCGTGCAGACCGGCGTGTACGACCTGCCGCTGGTGCATTTCGACATCAAGGCGGTGATGACCCACACCGCGCCGGTCGGCGCCTATCGCGGCGCTGGACGCCCCGAGGCGGTGTACATCATCGAGCGGCTGATGGATGCCGCGGCGCGCCAACTGAAGATGGACCCGCGCGCGATCCGCAAGGCCAACTACATAAAGCCGGCGCAGTTGCCCTACACCAACGCGGTCGGGCAGGTGTACGATTCCGGCGCCTTCGCCCACATGATGGAGCGCGCCGCTGAGTTGTCCGACTGGGACGGCTTCAAGGTGCGCAAGAAGGAAGCGCAGAAGAAGGGCCTGCTCTACGGCCGCGGTGTCACCAGCTACATCGAGTGGACTGGTGGCCGCGCCCACACCGAGAACGTCAAGCTGCACGCCACGGCCGAAGGCCGCATCGTGCTGCACTCGGCCACCCAGGCGATGGGGCAGGGGCTGGAGACCACCTACAGCCAGATGATCGCCGAGGCGCTCGATATCCCGATCGAGAAGATCGACGTCGTCCAGGGCAACACCGATCTGGCGCAGGGCTTTGGCAGCGTCGGCTCACGCTCGCTGTTCGTCGGCGGCACTGCCGTCGCGGTCTCGACCGTCGACATGATCGCCAAGGCGCGCGAGAAGGCCGCCAACATTCTCGAAGCCTCGATCGAGGATATCGAGTACTCCGGCGGTACGCTGACCATCGCCGGCACCGATCGCAAGATCAGCCTGTTCGAGATCGCCGCCAAGGAGAAGGGCGCCCGGCTCAGCGTCGATACCACCGGCGAGGTCGACGGCCCGAGCTGGCCGAACGGTGCGCATATCTGCGAGATCGAGGTCGATCCGGAGACCGGCGTGTCGCGCGTGGTGCGCTACACCACGGTCGATGACGTCGGCAACGCGGTCAATCCGATGCTGGTCGCCGGCCAGATCCATGGCGGCGTCGCCCAGGGCGTCGGTCAGGCGCTGTACGAAAATGCTGCCTACAATGACGATGGCCAGCTCCTGACGGCGAGCTATCAGGATTACTGCATCCCGCGCGCTGACAATCTGCCGCCGATCAACGTCACGCTCGATCCGTCGGCGCCGTGCCGCACCAATCCGCTCGGCGCCAAGGGCTGCGGCGAGTCCGGTGCGATCGGCGGTCCGCCCTGCATCGTCAGCGGCGTGCTGGATGCCCTCGCGCCGCTCGGCGTTACCGCGCTGAATACGCCGCTGACGCCCGAGAAGGTCTGGCGCGCCATTCAGGACGCCAAGGCGGCTCAGGCAGCCTGATCCGGCACAACTCGGCTCAACGCGATGCCCGCGCACGCCGCGGGCATCGCCATTTCAGAGGTCGCGCCATCCACGATGGGTGGTCGGGATTAACCCGGCAATGACGGTATTCGGAACCGAGCAGCGGTCTTAGCGAACCGTTTAGAACCTAATCCGTTCAAGAGCCGACAAATCTATCGCACAGTGCATGCTAAGCTGCGCGCCTGTTCGCGCGGGAGAGGATTCGATGCGGAAGTTCCTGACGGTGCTGGCGGCGCTCGCCACGCTCAGCCTGACCAATTGCGGTTACAACACCATCCAGAGCGAGGACCAAGAGGTGAAGTCGACCTGGTCGGAGGTGGTCAACCAGTATCAGCGCCGCGCCGATCTGGTTCCCAACCTGGTCAACTCCGTGAAGGGCTTCGCCCAGCAGGAGAAGGATGTTCTGCTCGGCGTCACCAATGCCCGCGCCAAGGTCGGCAGCATCCAGGCCACGCCCGAGGTGCTGAACGACCCGGCCGCCTTCCAGAAATTCCAGCAGGCCCAAGGTGAGCTGTCCAGCGCGCTGTCGCGGCTGCTGGTCGTCACCGAGAACGACCCGCAGCTGAAGTCGGACGAGCTGTTCAAGAACCTGATGGCGCAGCTCGAAGGCACCGAGAACCGCATCACCGTCGCGCGCAATCGCTACATCAAGGCGGTGCAGGCCTATAACGTCACGGTGCGATCGGTGCCGACCAATTTCACCGCGATGATGTTCGGCTACAAGGAAAAGCCGAATTTCACGGTCGAGAACGAGAAGGATATTTCGACCGCGCCCAAGGTCGATTTCACGCCGACCCCGGCTCCGGCCAAGTAAGCGCGGGGCGACGGCGATGAGCGCCGTGCGGACCTCGGTCGTCGCGTTGCTGCTCTGCTTCGTCATGGCAGCAGCCGCGCAATTCGCGCGCGCGGACGTCGCGGTGCCGGCGCTGACCGGCCGCGTCGTCGATCAGACCGGCACGCTGAGCAGTGACGCGATCGCGCGGCTGGATCAGAAGCTGAAGGCGTTCGACGACCGCAAGGGCAGCCAGATCGCGGTGCTGATCGTGCCGACGACCCAGCCCGAGGCGATCGAGCAGTTCTCGATCCGCGTCGCCGAGGCCTGGAAGATCGGCCGCAAAAAGGTCGACGACGGCGCCATCCTGCTGGTCGCCAAGAACGACCGCAAGCTGCGGATCGAGGTCGGCTACGGCCTCGAGGGCGCGCTGCCGGACGTGACCGCCAAACGCATCATCGACGAGATCATTACGCCGAAATTCAAGGCCGGTGATTTCGAAGGCGGCATCGAGGCGGGTGTCGATCGCATGATGAGCGTGATCGACGGCGAGCCGCTGCCGGCCCCGGAGCCGCAGCACGAATGGACGGGGCCGGAATCCTTCGATCAGATCTCCGGCTGGGCAATCCCGCTGCTGTTCGGCTCTTTCGTGGTCAACGGGATCCTGAAGGCCGCGCTCGGCCGCGCGGCGGCGTCCGGCGTGACCGGCGTCGTGGTCGGAATCGTCGCCTTGGTGTTCGGGCTCGCCTGGTACCTTGCGCTGCTCGCCGGCTTTGCCGCCTTTCTGTTCGCGCTGTTCATCGATCTGTTCAACGGGCCGACGATGACGTCCGGGCGTCGCAGTGGCGGCTTCTCGGGCGGCACGTGGTCGGGCGGCAGCAGCGGCTCGTCGTGGTCCGGCGGATCGAGCAGTGGCGGCTTCAGCGGCGGGGGCGGCAGCTTCGGAGGCGGCGGCGCCTCCGGAAGCTGGTGAGCGTGGAGGCGAGGATGGGCATCCGGCGCATCGGCAAGCACCTCTTCACCAGTCGCGGCAAGGTCGCGCGGGCGTTTCCGCCGAGCTCGCTCGACGCCATCGAACGCGCCATCAAGGACAGCGAGAGCAAGCACGCCGGCCAGATCCGCTTCGTCGTCGAAGGCGCGCTCGACAATGCGCCGCTGTTCCGCGATCAGCCGGCACGCGAGCGCGCGCTCGACATCTTCTCGCAGCTGCGCATCTGGGACACCGTGCACAATAACGGCGTGCTGATCTATGTGCTGCTCGCCGATCGCGACGTCGAAATCATCGCCGACCGCGGCATTCACGTGCGCGTCGGAGACGGCACCTGGGAGAACATCTGCCGCGAAATGGAGAGCGCCTTCCGCGAAGGCCGCTTCGAAGCCGGCGTACTACGTGGCATCGACCTGATCACCGCGCATCTGGTGACGCATTTTCCCAACGACGGCTCTGGCACGAATGAGCTGCCGGACGCTCCTGTCGTGGTGTGACTTACGCGCAGCCCCGTCAGTCTTCTGTCGTCAGCACCAATGTCAGCCGCCGTAGCAACGGCGCGGCGAAGATCACGACGGGAAGCATCACCATCCAGGACGCGCCCCAGGCGCCGATCCAATGCTCCAGGAATGTGTGATCGCCCACGAATGGTACGCTGGCGATCATGGAGGCGATTGACGTGGTGATCCCCGACTGCAGAACCGCGTAGATGAAATGACTGTACCTGCGTGGAATGCCGAGCATGTGTGAACTCGCCTGCAATCGCATCGGGTCGGTTGAGTAGCGCAGCATACAAAGCAAACGACATGCCATGAGTTGAGCACTAGGCCCGAAAGGGCGCTTGCGCGCTTGGCCAAATCGTAATAAACGAAGTTACATGAAGCGAGACAGCCGCCTGTCGTCCGTGCTCCACGCTCTGCTGCATATGGCCGAGCAGAACGAACCGATGACCTCCGACGAACTGGCCGCCTGCATGTGCACCAATCCGGTGGTTGTGCGGCGGACGATGGGATTGTTGCGCGACGCCGGCCTCGTGACGTCGGAGCGCGGTCCCTCGGGCGGCTGGACGATTACTGCTGACCTTGATGCCGTCACCTTGCGCGATCTGCACGAGGCACTCGGCGAGCCCGTGATTTTCGCGATCGGCAATCGCAATGAGAATCCGGGCTGTCTGGTCGAACAGGCGGTGAATGCCGCGCTCGACGGCGCCTTTGCCGATGCCGAGGCGCTGCTACTCGATCGGTTCGCCAAGGTGACGCTGGCCAGGCTGTCGGCGGACTTCAATCGGCGCCACACGGCGCACCGCGCGCGCAGCTAGAGGAAACGACATGCAACACGACGTCATCGTGATCGGCGGCAGCTACGCCGGGATGGCTGCTGCCCTTCAGCTACTCCGCGCCCGTCGCCGCGTCTTGGTGATCGACGCGGGTCAGCGTCGAAACCGTTCCGCGGATCATTCACACGGTTTTCTCGGGCAGGATGGCGCCGACCCGGCGGAGATCGCCGCGACCGCACGGCGTCAGCTGGAGGCCTACCCGACGCTGACCTGGATCGATGGCCGAGCCGAAACGGCGACGGGACAGAAGGACGACTTCATCGTGACAGCGCAGGACGGCGCGCAGCATTGCGGGCGCCGTGTGCTGTTCGCCACCGGCGTGTCGGATACGCTGCCGGCGATCGATGGCCTGCAGGACCGCTGGGGAGTCAGCGTGTTCCTTTGTCCGTACTGCCACGGTTACGAACTCGATCGCGGCCGCATCGCGGTGATCGCCACCGGCCCGATGTCGCTGCATCAGGCGCAGTTGCTGCCGGAGTGGGGTGAAGTCACGCTGTTCACCAACGAAGCGGTCACCCTCGACGATGCGGCGCGCTCCGATCTCGAAGCCCGCGGCGTGACGATCGAACACACATTGATCGCGCGGATCGCGGGCCAGGCCGACGTCGTGCTGAGCGACGGCCGTCGACTGCCCTTTGCTGGAATCTTCACCGCTTCGCGTAATGCTCCGGCCACGCCTGTCGCGCAGTCGCTGGGCTGCGCGTTGAGTGAGACGCCTTTCGGGACGCAGATCAAGACCGACGACGCCAAGCAGACCAGCGTGCCCGACGCTTTCGCTTGCGGCGATGCGGCGCGGTTGCCGCATTCGCTGTCGCTGGCGGTTGCCGATGGTGCATGGGCCGGCGCTAGCCTGCATCGATCGCTGGTCTGGCCCGACGCCTGAGCCGATCGATGCGGCTCTCATCGAGGCACCGCATCGATACGCGCGATCGTCAGGCTTTCGCGGACGGTCGCGCCGCGATGCGCTTATGCCAGTCGACCAGCACGGTGTTGTTCGGATCCAGCGGCTGGCCGACCTGGTTGCCGAATTCGATCCAGCCGAACAGCAGCAGATCGGCGAGGGTGAAGCGCGAGCCGCAGACGAACTCCTTGCCCTGCATCTGAGTGTTCATCCATTGCAGCCGGTCGGCGGCCATCTTCTTCAGGCCGGGCGCCGCTTCCGGAATGCACATCACACGATCCTTGAACATCTTCAGCCCCTCGCTGAAGCGGAAGCCGTTGGCCAGCGGCTCGCAGATCGTCAGGTCGATCCGCCGCGTCCACATCCGGCATTCGGCGCGTTCCTTTGGCGTCGCGCCGATCAGCGGCGGCGTCGGATGGATCTCTTCGAGATATTCGCAGATCGCGGTGATCTCCGACAAAAAGCTGCCATCGTCGAGTTCCAAGGTCGGTGTCTGCCCGTGCGGATTGCGCGCCAGATGCTCGGGCTTGCGGTTTTCTCCGGAGCGGAGGTCGATGGTCTGTGTCGGGATCGTCAGGCCCTTCTCGGCGATGAACATCCGCACTAGGCGCGGATTGGGTCCGATCGAATCGTAAAGCTTCATGGTCGTCTCCCCTGTCTCGGCGACTTCGTGCGCCGTGCTCGGTGACTGTCCTAGCGCGGGACGGCGTGCGGCGCAAAGCCGCGCGGCGATGGCCTGCGCGCGCCACACTGCGTGCCGAGATTTGTGATTCCTGAAATTTCGGTAAGCAACGAGGGAAGTAACGATTTCGCAAGTAATCAAAGTTACCGAATGGTCAAGCGGACGAGGAGGATTTTGACGTGGACGAGCATCGCAAAGAGCCCTTCAGCGAAGACCAGGCTGACGCCGGCGCTGCGTCGTCCGGGGCGGGCGCGGTTGACGCCAACGATAGCGGTGCCGTGAACGCGAGCGGCACCGAAGACACTGCCCAGCGCAGCAAGGAGACGACGGCCTCAACTCAGGTGGATCGTCCCAAGGGCAACGCGGCCGCCGGCAAGGACGCGGAGCGTCTCGGTAAGGTCACCATCATGGCGCGGTCCCGCCACGAGAATTGGTATCGCAATTGGGACGACGAGATCGAAGTCGAAGCGCCGGATGAGCCTGCCGGCCCCCGGTCTCATAACAAGCGTCAGCTCGCTCTGGTCGCGGTGGCGGTGATCCTCGCGGCGATCGCCGGTGCGGCCGGCGGCGCGCTGAGCAATGCGGGTTTCGTGCATCTCGGCGGCAGCAACGAAGCCGCCGCGCATGCGCAGTCCCAGGCTCGCGCGCTCGACACGCAGGTCGCCAAGCTGCAGGCCGAAGTCGCCGCGCTCAAGGACAGCGTCGACCAGGCGACGAAAACGACCAGCGCCCAGATCGGCAAGGCCACCGACCGCCTCGAAAAGATCGAGAAGGCCCAGGCCGAACCGGCTCAGAAAATCGCCAAGCTGACCGAGACCGTCGAGAAGCTGCGGACCGCGCAGGCCGAGAAGCCAGCTCCGGCGCCCGCGCCGACGCAGGTGGCTTCCGCCGCTCAGGACGTCACTGGCTCGGTGTCGCCGAAGCCGGCAGCAGCGAAGCAGAGCGATGTTGGCCGGCTGCCCACTGTCGAAGGCTGGGTGCTGCGCGACGTCTATGATGGAGCCGCTGTCGTCGTCGGGCGTCCGGGCACCTTCGAGGTCTATGCAGGTGATCCGCTGCCAGGCCTCGGCCGCGTCGACGCGATCCGCCGTCAGGACGGCCGCTGGGTGGTGGTGACGAGCCGCGGCCTGATCGTCGCCCGCTGATCGTCACGAATGCTTTTGAACGGCGCGGCGTGTGCAGACACGCTGCGCCGTTTTGCTTTAGGCTCCCTCCGCTGCGCTGCATTCGGCCGCGGAGCGGCTCTGGAGCATGGTCGCGTGCGACGCCTGCTTGGTCTGATCGTCCTGATCGGCGGACTCGTCCCACTCGTCGCGGGGGCGGCCGAAGCGTCGTTGCGCGCGCTGGCCGTGACAGATCCGCTGGCTCTACGTGAACTCGATCTGCGCGAACATCGTGGCGAGCCGCACCCCGGTTTCGGCCTGCAGCAGATGCTCGATCCGTCGCCGGCGGCACCGATGTCTCCGGCCTCCTTCACGAACGACCGGCTCTTCGCATTGCCGGCGATGAGCGGCCTTCGTGCCGCGCTCGACGATGAGTTTCAGCACTATCGAAGCACGCACGCGCCGTCGCAGTGGGCGCTGTTCGACCTGGAGGCCCTCAAGGCGCCGCGGACGCGCTTCGCGCTGTCCGGCATCATCAACCGGCTGGACCGCGGCTACGTTGCGGCCCACGGCTGCGGCGAGGTCCGGCTGATTTATCGGCCGATCCATCAGACGAGTACCGGCCCACAGCGGCTGCCGATGACGTTGAACGTGGTGCTGCGCGCGCGTGGCGAGAACGACGCGATCACCTGTCGTGAGGTCGCGCGGCGCTGGCTGGCCGCGGAAGCTTGGACCGAAGTCGGCGCGGATCGTGCCCGGCGGATGATGGCGCCCGGCGGTCCGCTCGCGCCCCTTGGGCCCGCTGCAATCGACCGGCTCGAAATCAATCTGCAGATCGCGACCGAACGGGACGCGGCTGCCGGCGATTTCCGGGCGGACTATCTCCTCAAAGTCTTTCGTTTCGATCAGGCGCGCGGCCGCTACGAAGCCGCACCCATGGAAAACCAGATCGACCGCGACCGCCTGATCGCTGATCGGGGGCTCGGGCAGGCGTTCAGACGCTGGCTTCTGGAACCGGACAATCTCGCCGCATTCGATCGCGGCACCCTGATCATTCCCGATGCCTATCTGGCGCGGAGCGCCATCGCTGTGACGCCTGCTGCATTCTCTCATTCGCCGCAGCGGCCCGCAGCAGGACTTGCCGGCCCGACAACGGCCGATCCCCTGATCAGCGACGCCGATATCGTTGAAGCGCTGCAACGCGCGGTGGATCGCGGCATCGTCCTGCAAACGATCCGCTCGCCGGCCGGCTTCGAGCGGCGCCTCAACGATATCACCTGCTCGGGCTGCCACCAGACGCTCGGTATCGGCGGTTTTCATTTCCCGGGCGTCGACTGGACGGCCGAGCCGGCGCGTCGCATCGCTGCATTCGGATCGCCGCATTTCATTGCCGACCAGGATCGCCGCCGTGCGATCGTCACCGCAGTCGGAGACGGGCATGCTCCCGACTACGCGCGCGGCCTCAGCGATCGCCCGGAGCTAACCGGCGCGACGCTTACCAGCCGCGAACCGCATGAGGGGTGGGGCGCTGCCTGCGGTTTGCCGGATGCGGGCGGTCACGTTGATCCGAGTTTCCGGAACTGGACCTGTGCGGCGGGGTTGACGTGCCAGCCGGCGCGAGGTGCCTCGGCATTTCCGATCGGCATGTGCTTCGTCGCGCCGCGCTGATCCGCATCGCGCGTTCATCGAGGAGGTGGCGGGTGAGTGATCCCGGATCAGACATCAAGCAGCGCAATCAGGAAATAGCCGACAACGAAAGCGCCCGGCAGGCCGCAAGCTCAGTTCGCGTCTCCACCTTCGCGATCGCCATCACCGTCGTCGTCGCGATCGCGGTTTTCGGATGGATGTTCTTTCGTCGCTAGCGAGGTTGCGTTGCCTGGCTTTTGCTGACGACGGTGACGAAGTCAGGCGCGTCTGAACTATCCGACTGCTCCGGACGCGCGTAGCGCCTTGATCGCCGCGTCGTCGTAACCCGCGTTGCGCAACACCTCGTCGCTGTGCTCGCCGACGGCGGGAGGCAGCCGCGGCCGCGTCTTGGTGCTGCCCTCGATCCAAATCGGGCTGTTGATCGTCAGGATGGTGTTATTCTCGAACGGCACCAGCACGTCGTTCTCGATCATCTGCTGATCGTTCGGGATGTCGTCGAGAATGCCGACCACGCCGAACACCAGGCCGTTGCCGTCCAGCGCCTTGCGCCAGTCAGCGAGATCGCGCGTCGCAAAGATCTCGTCAAAAATCGCGATCAGTTCCACCGAGCGGGCGTGGCGATCGGGCTTGGTGGCGAACCGGGGATCATCGGTGAGGTCCTCACGGCCGAGGCAACGCATCAGCGTCGGCCACTGCTTCTCCTCGTTCAGCAGGGAGAGGATGAGCCAGCGGCCGTCGCGGCAGCGATAGTGATTGGCCACAGCATTCAGCGCGCTTTCGCGGGGGCGGCGCGGCTGGAATTCGGCGCCCACCAGCTTGGCCTGCGCCAGCACGCTGGACGACCAAACGCCGTTGGCCATCAGGTTGGACTTCACTTCGCTACCCTTGCCGCTGCGCTCGCGCTTGTACAGCGCGGTGACGATGGCGCCGTAAAGCGCCATCGCACAGGGATGATCGCCCATCCCGGCGACAGAGCGGGCAGGGGTGGACTCCTCGTCGGCCCGGACCAGATCCATCATGCCGGAACGCGCCCACCAGGCGTTGCTGTCGAAGCCGGGCTTGTCGGCTTCGGCGCCACGCTCGCCATAGCCGGTGAAGCTCGCATAGATCAGCCGCTCGTTGAGTGGCGCGAGATCCGCATAGGTGATGCCAAGCCGCGCGCGGACCGGCGGCGGGAAGTTGGTGATGAAGACGTCGGCTTCGGCGACCAGCTTGCGCAGCACCTCCTTGCCCTCCGGCTTGGCGAGGTCGAGGGCAAGGCTGCGCTTGTTCCGCGACTCCATCATCCACGCGTAGTTGTGTTCGCTACGCGGATAGCCGGGCAGGTTCGGCAGGTTGCGATATGGGTCGCCGGCTCCCGGCGGCTCGATCTTGATGACGTCGGCCCCGAAGTCGGACAGCACCGTGGCGGCGGCCGGAGCGGCGATGAAGCTGGCGCAATCGAGCACCTTGAGACCCTTGAAGATGCCGTCGTCCATCGCAAACCGCTCCCTTGGCGTTTATTGTTTTCGTCGGCCGGAATATGCGCGGTGCACGTCAGCCTCGCCGCATATGAACCGCGTTCGCGCAACGATGCAATATTGGAACCCGCATGCCGCCCTGCACGCCGGTTATCGCGTGTCGCCCGCGAGCAACGCTGCGTTGCCACCCGCTGCGGCGGTGTTGATCGACACCGTCTGCTCCAGGGCGAAGCGCGGCAGATAGTGCGGGCCGCCCGCCTTCGGCCCGGTGCCGGAAAGGCCCGATCCGCCGAACGGCTGCACACCGACCACCGCACCGATGATGTTGCGGTTGACGTAAACATTGCCGACCGGCAGCCGTTCGATGATCCGCCACACGGTATCGTCGATCCGTGACTGTATGCCGAGGGTGAGTGCGTAGCGGCTCGCCGCGATGCCATCGAGTACGGCATCGAGGTCGGAGCCCTTATAGCGCACGACGTGCAGGATTGGTCCGAACACTTCGTGAGTGAGCTGGGCAGCGCTGCGAAGTTCGAACATGTGAGGCGCCACGTAGTTGCCGTCCGCAGGCGCATCGCCGGCGAAATGCAGCCGTGTCTCGCGCTTCATGCGTGCGATATGTGCGTCGAGTGTCGCCTTGGCCTCTGCGTCGATGACCGGGCCCACATGAGTGGCCGGATCGCGGGGGGCGCCGAGCTTCAATTCGCGCGCGCTGCCTGCGATCAGCCCGATCATTCGGTCGGCGACGTCCTCCTGGACGAACAGCAGCCGCAGTGCCGAGCAGCGCTGGCCTGCGGACCGGAAGGCCGATGTGACGACGTCGTCGGCCACCTGCTCAGGCAGCGCGGTCGCATCGACGATCATCGTATTGATGCCGCCGGTCTCGGCGATCAGCGGCACGATGGGCCCAGCCTGGGCGGCGAGGGCGCGGTTAATCGCCCGCGCCACCTCGGTCGAGCCGGTGAACACGACGCCAGCGATATCGGGATGCGCGACCAGCGCGGCGCCGGTCGCGCCATCCCCCTGAACGAGCTTCAGCGCGTCGCGCGGCACCCCGGCCTCGTGCAGCAGCTTCGTGGCAACATCCGCGATCATCGGTGTCTGTTCTGCCGGTTTGGCGACGACGGCATTGCC
>NZ_JBMDXE010000131.1:0-3810 GCF_048594845.1 Rhodopseudomonas sp.
CGCCGTAGCGCCGGCACAGATCCGACACGCTCCAATTGCCGCTCGCATAGTCCGACAGCATCTGCACCCGCTGATCCATCCGACAGGTCTCCACAAAAGGCATCGGCGGTCCTCCCTCCGATGCAGTGTGAACTGTCGACAATCATCCCGGTCTGAACTGTCAGGAATCTACCCGGTCCGTACCCCCGCGTCGCCCTCACCCCAACCCTCTCCCGCAAGCGGGAGAGGGGGCACGCTGCGGGGCGGGGTGGGGGCGCCGATCCATCGGTAGTTGTTATTTCGTAGCCTGATGACTTCGTGACCTGATGACTTCGTATCCTGATTACTAGATCCGGCCGATCTTCACCTGCACGTCCCGCGGCTTTGCCATGTAGGGTGCTGACGTCACCAGAACGTCTGCGCCGGCTTGCGCGTAGGCGGCCGCGTTGCCGGCGTTGACGCCGCCGGCGGCGGCGATGATCGGGCGGTGTGGTGTGGTGGCGAGCTGGGGGACAAACGCGGCGACATCTGGCGGCGCGAACTTCTCCAGTTGCAGCACGTCGAAGCCGGCTTCGGCGGCGGCGAGGGCCGCGTCGATCGAGGACACTTCTGTGATCAGCTTCTTCTCCGGCGCGGCACGTCGCAGCCGCGCGACAGTGGCGGCGAGCGGCTCGTCCAAAAACGCGCGATGCTCGGCGAACACCAGGATGGTTTCGGAGAGGCCGAGCCGGTGCATCACGGCGCCGCCCGCCTTCACGGCGGCGACGGCGAAGCGCTTGGTGCCAGGTGTATTCTTCCGCGTGCAAGCGATGGCGATGCCCGGCGACACCGCGCGTGCCGCCTCGACGATCTCACGCGTCGCAGTGGCGACGCCCGACCAAATCTCGATCAGCGTCTGTGCTACCTTCCAGCCGCGCAGCAGGCCTGAAGCGCTGTCCTGCGCGCGGAGGATCGGCGCGCCGGCGGTGAGCCGATCGCCCGACGCCGCGATCAGCTCGACCTCGCAGCCACTCAACCGCAGCAGCGCGGCGGCGTCCTCCGCCAAGGCCAACACCATCGGGTCGCGCGCGGTGAACTCCATCACGCCGGCCAGCCCGCCGATGCCGAGCGCCTCGGTGGTGAGGTCGCCATACGGCACGTCGTCGTAGAGTAGGCGCTCCAGGTCGGCAGTGGTGACGGCTTGCATAGGGGCTCCTGATCTTGCGGAGGCGCGCCATAAAATCCGCGCCGGCAGTCGTTATGTCCAGCCCTATACAACGCTGTCGGCTTCCCGACAGCCCGGACCATCGCAGGGTGCAGGTGACAAGGCGTTCGTCGATCAGGCATTTTGCCGATGCCGGCCGGCTTCGCTGCGGCGGCACGCGGATTGCTGAGCAGCTCTTGCCGATCCGTCCCACCAAGGAGCAGGCCATGACACCGACCGAGCCCGACGCGCGCCGCATCGCCGCCGTGATCTATCGCGGCGATGACGATGTCGACAGCCTGCTGGCCGATTTCGCCGCCGAGCGGCTGCACGCCGGCGAGCGGCTCGGCGGGCTGGTGCAGCGAAACATCAAGGACGCCAGCGGCCGCCGGGTCGACATGCAGGTGATCGATCTGATGACCGGCGCCGCGATCGGCATCTCGCAGACGCTCGGCGGTGGCGCCGGCTCGTGCAAGCTCGACGCGGCTGGCCTCGCGGACTCGGCGCAGGCGGTGACGCGCGCCATCGCCGGCAATGCGGCGCTGGTGATCATCAACAAATTTTCCAAGCAGGAAGCGACCGGCCAGGGCCTGCGCGCGGAGTTCGCCGAGACCATCGTCGCAGGGCTGCCGCTGCTCACCGCGGTGCCGGAAAAATGCGCCGAAGCATGGCGCGACTTCACCGGCAATTCCGGCATCGAGCTGCCGTGCGAGCGCGCGGCGATCGACGCGTGGTGGCGCGAGGCCGTGGCGGCGCGTTCGGATGAGACGACAGGCTGAGGGACGGCAACCATGTCGCAGGTGATTTTCTACGAGAAGCCAGGCTGCGTCGGCAATGCGCGGCAGAAGGCGCTGCTGATCGCGTCAGGTCACGAACTCGACGTCCGCAATCTGCTGGCGGAGCCGTGGACCGCCGAAACGCTGCGGCCGTTCTTCGGCGACAGGCCGATCCCGCAATGGTTCAATGCCTCCGCGCCGAAGATCAAGGCCGGCGCAATCGATCTCGCTGCGCTCGACGAGAACGCCGCGCTGGCGCTGATGATCGCCGAGCCGATCCTGATCCGCCGCCCGCTGATCCAGTCCGGCGATCGCCGCGAAGCCGGCTTCGATCAGGCCGCGATCGACGCCTGGCTCGGCCTGCGCCGGGGCGGCGCGCCGGTGTTCGACGGATGCGCGATGGACTGATCAGCGCGGCTTGAATCCGACCAGATCGATCAGCGCCGACATGCCGACATGGGCGGAGCCCTCAGCGATCTCGGCATCGTATTCGCGGATGCTGAGACGGTCGAAATCGCCGAACGCCTGCTCGAGGATCTCGCGGGTGTAGAGATCGTCGGCGCAGCTCGGACCGCCGGTGTTGTAGTCGAGCTGCTGCGGCCGGTAGCCCTCGATCAGCAGCAGTCCGCCCGGGTTCAGCGCAGCACGGATGTTCTGAAAGATCCGCGGACGATCCGCGGCCGCGACGAACTGAAAGAAGATGCCGGCAACGACGTCGAAACCGCACGGCCAGTTCCAGTTCAGCAGGTCCGCGCGCTGCGTCTCGATCGTCACACCGCGCGTCGCGGCGAGCTTCTGCGCCTTGGCCTGCGCCGACGGCGAGAAATCCACCGACAGCACCGACAGGCCGCATTCGGCGAGAAAGACGCCATTGCGGCCCTCGCCGTCGGCGATCGCCAAGGCACGCCCCTGCCTGGGGAGCACATCGCGGCAGGACGCCAGAAATGCGCAGGGCGCGGTGCCGAACAGGAACTCCTCGCCGGCAAAGCGGGATTCCCAGCGGTTGAACTGATCCGAGGTCATGATGTCTCACCGAGGATGACGCGCGAGCTTTGCGCGGGCCACGCATTTGCGCAATGCCGCTGCGAGATGGCAGATCACCGCCGCGGGCGCGGTGACAAGGTCACAGACAATCGCTGTCCGTCATGCGATTCGGACGAGCGCCGCGGATCAGCGGCGCAGCACGAGGACGGACATGAAGACGATTTCGGCAGTCGAAGCGCAGCAGATGGTGAGCGACGGCGCGGTGCTGGTCGATATCCGCGAGCCGGCCGAAGTCGAGCGCGAACATATCGACGGCGCGCTGACGCTGCCGCTGAGCGGCTTCGCGCACGCCGATCTGCGCGGGGCCAAGGGCCGCAAGGCAATCTTCTTCTGCGCCTCGGGCGGGCGCACGCGGATATATGCAGGACAGATCGAGGCGAAAGCGAAAGGCGTCTGCGACGCCTATGTGCTCAGCGGCGGCATTGCGGCCTGGCGCCGCGCCGGCTTCCCTACCAAGCAAGCCCCGCGCCCGCCGGGACTGCTGCAGCGCCTGTTCGGCCGCGGCTGATCAGCCCCGCGGCGCTTTGCGGGCCGCAGCCGCGCGCGGACGCAGCACCGTGACTTTGTCCTTGGCGGCGGGCTTGGCGCAAAAGACCGCATGCAGCGCCAGGATGATGCTGCGGACCTCGTCGCTCGCCAGCGAATAGAACACCTGCTGCCCCTCGCGACGGGTTTCCACCAGCCGCTCGCTGCGCAGCCGCGCCAGCTGCTGCGACACCGTCGGCTGGCGCTCCTCCAGCAGCTCCGCAAGTTCGGACACCGACCTCTCACCCTCGGCGAGCTGGCACAGGATCACCAGGCGTGACGCATTGGCCAGCGTCTTCAGGA
>NZ_JBMDXE010000132.1:0-20821 GCF_048594845.1 Rhodopseudomonas sp.
CGTGCGAAGTAATCGGATTCACCGGTAACAACGCCATCGTCATGCCGTTCGCAGGACTTGAAGGCGTGCGCCGCGGCTGCCGGGCGATCATCGCGAACGCGGCCGCTCAGGTGCGACCGTCGCCGCATTGGCTCGGCCGCGTCGTTAACGCTTTGGGCGAACCGATCGACGGCAAGGGGCCGCTGCCGCAGGGGCCGTCGCCGATGCCGTTCCGCAATTCGCCGCCGCCGGCGCATTCGCGCAAACGCGTCGGCGCGCCGCTCGATCTCGGCGTGCGAGCGCTTAACACCTTCCTCACCTGCTGCCGCGGTCAGCGCATGGGTATCTTCGCCGGTTCCGGCGTTGGCAAATCGGTGCTGCTGTCGATGCTGGCCCGCAACGTCGATGCCGCGGTGTCGGTGATCGGACTGATCGGCGAACGTGGCCGCGAGGTGCAGGAGTTCCTGCAGGACGATCTCGGCGAGGAAGGCCTTGCCCGCTCCGTCGTGGTGATCGCGACGTCGGACGAACCGGCACTGATGCGCCGCCAGGCGGCCTATCTGACGCTGTCGATCGCCGAGTATTTTCGCGACGAAGGCAAGGACGTGCTGTGCCTGATGGACTCGGTGACGCGCTTCGCCATGGCGCAGCGCGAGATCGGCCTGTCCGCCGGCGAGCCACCGACCGCCAAGGGCTACACGCCGACCGTGTTCACCGAACTGCCGAAGCTTCTGGAGCGCGCCGGTCCCGGGATGGGCGAGGGGACGATCAGCGGCATCTTTACGGTGCTGGTCGACGGCGACGACCACAACGAGCCGGTTGCCGATGCGGTCCGCGGCATTCTCGATGGCCACATCGTGATGCAGCGCTCGATCGCTGAACGCGGCCGTTATCCCGCCATCAACGTGCTCAAATCAGTGTCCCGCACGATGCCGCGGTCGTGCGATCCGGCCTATCTGCCGGTGATCAAACGCGCCCGGCAGGTGATGGCGACTTACGCCGACATGGAGGAGTTGATCCGGCTCGGCGCCTATCGGCCCGGCTCCAGCGTCGAGGTTGACGAGGCGGTGCGGCTGCACGAGCCGCTGGAGGAGTTCCTCCGCCAAGGCAAGGACGAGGCGACCAGCCTTGCCACGGGTTATGCCCAACTCGCCCAGATCCTGACGTCTGTGGAAACGGAACGCTAACTTTGTCACGTCATCATGCTTGGCACGTCAATCGTTTTGCCGGTTGGCCCCTCGCGGGAGGCCGGTGATGTCCCGCGTTGAATCGGGACTTCTGGGGAGTACGAGTCGATGAAGTCACGTGACACGCTGATCCGCTTGAAAAAATTTCAGGTCGACGAACGGCGCAGGCGAGTGGCCCAGATCGAGGGAATGATCGCGGACTTCCAGCGTATGTCGGTAGACCTCGAGCGCGAAATCCAGACCGAGCAGGAACGCGCCGGCATAAGCGATCCCACGCACTTCGCCTATCCGACCTACGCCAAGGCCGCGATCCAGCGCCGCGAGAATTTGACCCGCTCGGCCGACGAGCTGCGCGTCCAGCTCGAAGATGCGCGGGCGCAGTTGTCCGAGGCATTCGACGAGTTGAAGAAGGTCGAGCTGCTCGACGAGCGCGATCAGGCACGCGAGCGCGCCGAGGAAAGCGCGCGGGAGCAGGCGGATCTCGACAGCATCGGCCTGATGCGCTCCCGGCTCGGCGCCATCGCCTGAGCGGAGACAACGATGATCATGCAGAGCCCGGGCCACGCCCGGGCTTTTTGTTTGAAGTATCCACAATCGTGGTGGCCGCGCCGTGGCGGAACGCGCAACCGCACGATATGCTGCCGGGCGGCCGAAGGGGCCGGAGCGGCGCGACCGCCGGGGTGGGGACTGAATGCTGACGTCGGCTGAGTTGGTCTGGCTGATCGCTGCTGTGGCCAAGGGAGACCAGGCGGCCTTCGAGCGGCTCTACAACGCCACGCGCGCGAAACTCTATGGCGTCGTTCTCCGTATCTTGCGCCGTCAGGATCTCGCGGAAGAAGTCGTCCAGGAGGCTTACGTCAAGATCTGGAACAGCGCAGGAACGTTCAATCCCGGCGTTGCTTCTCCGATTACCTGGATGGCGTCCATCGCGCGTAACCGGGCGATCGACGTCGCGCGCAAGCGCAGCGAAGTCTCGATCGAGGACGAGCCGTCCGCGCAGGAGGCCGCCGCCGATTCGCCGGACCCGCTGGCGCGCCGTGAGATGACAGAGGAATTGAAGCGACTGCTCGAATGCGTCGGCCGGCTGGAGCCGGACCGCCAGAAACTCGTGCTGCTCGCTTACTACAACGGTTGGAGCCGCGAACAGCTCGCGGCGAAGTTCGATGCGCCGGTGAATACGGTCAAGACCTGGCTTCGCCGTAGCATGCTGGACATTCGGGAGTGTCTGGGACTCGTCTGATGGCCATGAGCGAAGACCATATCGCGCTCGCCGCGGAGTATGCGCTGGGCACGCTCGATGCCGACGAGCGGACGCAAGTCGAGGCCATGATGGCCGCCGACAAGGACTACGCGGCCGTCGTCGAGTCGTGGCAGATCAGGCTGAGCGCGCTCAACCAGATGGTCGGCGGCGTCGAGCCGTCGCCGGAGGTGTGGGAGCGGATCAAGGCCGCGATCGGCGCATCCGGCGATCAGCAGGCCTTTGCGCTGCCGCCGGCCGCCGCGGCTCCGGCACTACTGGCCGACACGGTGATCGTGCCGCCGCGGCCCGCCAACGACGCCGGCTCGGGCCTCAGCCCGGAATCGATGCGCGTCGTTCGTTTCGCCAAGCAGACTTATGTGTGGAAGCGGGTTGCCGGTGCGACCGGTGCGATCGCGGCCGCGCTGCTGCTCGTGCTCGGAGCGCAGCTCTATCAGCCCGATCTGCTGCCGAACGCGTTGCGGCCCCCGGTGCGCACCCAGGTCGTCAAGGTCGAAACACCGCCACCGGCGATGCCGGCGCAGTACGTCGCGGTGCTGCAGCAAAGCGGCGACTCGCCAGCGTTCATTCTCACCGTCGACCCTGCCAACAAGATGTTCATGGTTCGCCGCGTTGCGGCGACGCCCGAACCCGGCAAGAGCTACGAACTCTGGCTGGTGTCGGATAAGCTGCAGAAGCCGCGCTCGCTGGGCGTCATCGGCACGCACGATTTCACCATCAATCCGTCGATGGCCTCGTACGACCCCGATATGGTCAACAAGGCGACCTATGCGGTGACGATCGAGCCCGAAGGCGGGTCGCCCACCGGCGTGGCCACCGGCCCGATCGTGTATTCCGGCAAGCTGGTCGAGACCATGCCGCCGATGCCGGTGCCGCCCAAGCCCTGATTTTACGTAGCTCACTGGAGCTGTGACGCGTTAGACGTCACCGCTGCGCAGCGATTGCTGAGCTGTCGTACCAGGATGAGGCCCTGCTAATAGAGCGGACGAGCTTCACCAATTGAGCGACGCAGCCAAACTGACTGACGCAAAAAGAAAGCGCCCGTGGGGAGCGGGCGCTTTCTGGGTGATCCACTTGGGGCGAGTGGATCACTGCATCACACGCGGACGACCTGGGGGCTTAACAAGCGCCGCGTGAATGCAAACTCTTTCGGCTCAATCGGATCACGCTCAGAGCAATCCTCAGCGAATAGCCGTGTTGTTCGTCGTCGAAAGCATCACGGGCTTGTCGGCTTTGATCACGCGAGCGGTCTGCGTATAGCCATCGCTTGCGCCGAGGCGCGCAGTGATACCAAGTCCGGCCACGGCAATCCCTGCGACCAATGCGACGGCGACGACCTTGAGATGGGTCGAGCGATCGGCGCTGTAGATCGAGTGGTTCATGGTGAGCCTCCTGGTGTCTTTCTCCACCTTCGAGAATTGGTAGTCGCGATCTCGAAGCAGGTTCAAACAACTCGCCGAACAAACGTAGTCCATTGCTTTCCCGTTCCCAATATCCGATCACAAGCCGGTGATAAGACTTGAAACGTCGCGAGGGTGCGACTGCGAACAAAGGTAAGAATTTAATACTTTCAGTTGGTTAGACCATTCTGCGGGCGCGAAGGTAAGCTGTCACCGTTTACCCTTGCTCAACGAATAACCGCTCGTCACGCTTGTCTGTGACGAAAATATCGCACCGGACGCGTGCGTCCTGGAGCCATTCTCCGAGCTCGAATCAGACGCTGCCGACCGTCTTCAGCCGCGCGCGGGGATGAATTTCGGCCTGGGACAGCACGGTCGTCTGCGCCCGGAAACGCTCGACGAGAGACCGCACGAACGGCCGGATCGCCGCCGACGTCACCAGCACCGGGGCTTCGCCTTCGCGCGCCGCCTGCTCGAATTTGTCGCGCACGGCCGTCATGAATTCCGACAGCTTCGACGGCGCCATCGCCAGGCTGCGTTCGTCGCCTTGGCCGATGATTGATTCGGCGAAGGCCTGCTCCCACTTCGCCGACAATGCGATCAGCGGCAGGTACCCGTTGTACGAGGTGTTCTGCGCGCAGATCTGCCGCGCCAGCCGGGCCCGGACGTGCTCGACGATGGTGGACGGATTGCGCGAGAAGGCGAGCGCGTCGGCGATGCCTTCCAGGATCGTCGACAGATCGCGGATCGAGATCCGCTCGGCGAGCAGCAATTGCAGCACGCGCTGGATGCCCGACACGGTGATCTGGCCGGGCACGATGTCCTTGACCAGTTCGGCCTGCTCGGCGGGCAGATCCTTCAGCAGTTTCTGCGTTTCGCCGTAGGACAGCAGATCCGCCATGTTGCCCTTGAGCAGTTCGGTCAGGTGCGTCGACAGCACGGTGGCGGCGTCGACCACGGTGTAGCCCTTCAGCGAGGCCTCTTCCTTGAACGCAGCGTCGACCCAGGTGGCGGGCAGACCAAACGTCGGCTCGGTGGTGTGGATGCCCGGCACCGTGACCTGCTCGCCGCCCGGGTCCATGACCATGAACTGGTTCGGCCAGATTCGCCCGCTGCCGGCGTCGACTTCCTTGATCTTGATGACGTAGGTGTTGGCCTCGAGCTGGACGTTGTCGAGGATGCGGACCGCCGGCATCACGAAGCCCATTTCGATCGCCAGCGATCGGCGCAGCGCCTTGATCTGCTCGGTGAGACGGTCGGTGCCGTCCGGGCCGTTGACCAGCGGCAGCAGCGCATAGCCGAGTTCGATCTTCAAATCGTCGATCTTCAGCGCGGCGCTGATCGGCTCTTCCGCGGTTGCGGCAGCGGCTGCCGCCATCCCGGCCGGCGACTGCGCCGCCGCCACGTCGGCCGCTGCCTTGGTTTCCTTCTTGCGCCGGCTCGCCTTGAGCGCCAGCCATCCCGCGCCGCCGCCGAGAGCGAGGAACGGCAGGGTCGGAATTCCGGGCAGGGTGGCCAGCACCAGCATGACGCCGGCCGCCATGCCGAGCGCCTGCGGATAGCCCGACAGCTGGCTCATCAGCGCCTTATCGGCGGAGCCGGAGATACCAGCCTTCGACACCAGAAGGCCGGCCGCGGTCGACACGATGAGTGCCGGCACCTGGGTGACAAGGCCGTCACCGACGGTCAGCAGCGTGTAGGTGTGGCCGGCTTCGGCGAAGCTCAGCCCCTGCTGGGCGACGCCGATGATGATGCCGCCGATCACGTTGATGAACACCACCAGCAGGCCGGCAATGGCGTCGCCGCGGACGAACTTCGAGGCACCGTCCATGGCGCCGAAGAAGCCGCTCTCGTCCTCGAGCTCCTTGCGCCGCGTCTTGGCGGTGGCTTCGTCGATCAGGCCGGCCGAGAGGTCGGCGTCGATCGCCATCTGCTTGCCGGGCATCGAGTCGAGCTGGAAGCGCGCCGCGACTTCGGCGATACGGCCCGAACCCTTGGTGATGACCACGAAGTTGACGATGATCAGGATCGTGAAGACGATGATCCCGATGACGAAATTGCCGCCCATCACGAAGCTGCCGAAAGCTTCGATGACATGACCGGCCGCCGCCGTGCCCTCGTGGCCGTGCGACAGGATCAGCCGGGTCGAGGCCATGTTCAGCGACAGCCGCAACATGGTCGAGATCAGCAGCACGGTCGGGAACGACGAGAATTCCAGCGGCGCCTGGATAAAAAGCGCCGTCATCAGGATCAGAATCGACAGGGTGATCGAGATCGCCAGAAACAGGTCGAGGATGATCGCCGGCAGCGGCAGGATCAGTACGACCAGGATGGTGAGCACGCCGAACGCAAGCGCGAGATCGCCGCGCTTCAGCATCCCGCCGATGTCTTTGAGGCTGGGAAGACCGCCGCCGGTGCCCTGGCCGACCGTGGTATCCGTCATCTTCGCCGCCTTTTCCTGCTCGTGTCGGTTGCGACGACCGCGCGTCCGCCCTCCGAGGGGTGGACGCCGGCTGCAACGTGAGGCACCGCACTGGCGTCCACGGGCTTTCCCCGCTTGGCGGCCGACGACACTTCAGATCACTGGGCAAATTTTGCCGGGTTTATGGTTAGGAAAGCGTTAACGAGCCTTTAACCGGCTCGCATGGCCGGCCGCCGCCGCGGCCCCTTGACCGCTCTGGACCATGCGGCAAAGTTGCGGCGTGGAAACGCCTCAATCAACGACCGGCGAAAGGCCGGCATTCATGCTCGACTCCCGCCAGGCCTGGATCAGGCTCGGGCTCGCGTTGGTCATCGGCTCGATCGGCAGCGTCGGGATGTGGTCGGTGGTGGTGGTGCTGCCGGTGGTGCAGGCCGAGTTCGGCGCCAGCCGCGGCGCCGCCTCGCTGGCCTTCACCATGGCGATGCTCGGCTTCGGCCTCGGCGGCGTCGCCACCGGCAAGCTGACAGACCGGTTCGGCATCGTCGCGGCGATCGGCAGCGGGGTGCTGCTGATCGGGCTCGGCTATGCGGCGGCCGGCCTGTCCGCTGCGCAATGGCAGTTCAACCTGATGCACTTCGTCATCGGCGTCGGCGCCTCGGCGACGTTCGGCCCGCTGATGGCCGCGGTGTCGCACTGGTTCGAGCGCTATCGCGGCCTCGCGGTCACGATTTCCGCCTCCGGCAATTATCTGGGCGGCGCGCTGTGGCCGCCGCTGGTCAATTGGGGCACGCAGACCCATGGCTGGCGTGCCACGCATCTGGCGATCGGCGCATTCTGCGTCATTGCGATGACGCTGACGCTGATCGTGCTACGCGCCCGGATGCGCGCCGCGGCACCGCAGGTCGCCGCTGCCGCGCCGGCGCCGCGTATCGACCTGCAGCTCGGCACCAATACGCTCACCACGATCCTGTGCGTCGCCGCGATCGCCTGCTGCGTCGCGATGGCGATGCCACAGGTCCACATCGTCGCCTATTGCGGCGACCTCGGCTACGGCGTCGCGCGCGGCGCCGAGATGCTGTCGCTGATGCTCGCGTTCGGGATCATCAGCCGGATCGGCTCCGGCTTCCTGGCCGACCGCATCGGCGGCATCCCGACGCTGCTGCTCGGCGCGCTGGCTCAGGGCGCGGCGCTGCTGTTCTATCTGTTCTTCGACAGCCTGCCGTCGCTCTACGTGATCTCGGCGATGTTCGGCCTGTTCCAGGGCGGCATCGTGCCGGCCTATGCGATCATCGTCCGCGAGGCGATGCCGGCGCGGGAGGCCGCCACCCGCGTCGGCCTGGTCATCATGGCCTCGGTGATCGGCATGTCGCTCGGCGGCTGGATCTCCGGCGCGATCTTCGACGCCACCGGCTCCTACGCCGCCGCCTTCCTCAACGGCATCGCCTGGAACGCCGTCAATGTCATCATCGGGACCGCGCTGTGGCGGCGCTCCCGTCGGCGCCGGGGAGGGGCGCGGATGGCGGTGGCATAGGCGGCGATTGCGCGAGCGCCGCAGGACTTTCCGCAGGGGCATGCATGCGCGATCAGGATCTCGCCGGCTTTTATCGTGACTACATCGACTGCCTCAATCGTCGCGACTGGCCGGCGCTCGGCGGCTTCGTGGCCGACGAGGTGCGCCACAACGGCAACGAGCTGGGGCTCGCCGGCTACCGCGCCATGCTGGAGCAGAATGTTCGGGACATTCCCGACCTGCGCTTCGCCATCGTGCTGCTGGTCTGCGACGCCGAGCGCATTGCCAGCCGGCTGTGGTTCGACTGCACCCCGACCGGTAGCTTTCTCGGCCTCGCCATCGACGGACACCGAGTCGGCTTCGCCGAAAACGTATTTTACGAGATCCGGAACGGGAAGATCGCGGAGGTCTGGTCGGTGCTCGACAAGGTCGCGCTGGAAGCCCAGCTGGAGCCGAACGCTGGCCCCACGCCGCGCTGACCGCACCGTTTTGCTAGGGCGGCCAGACATCGCGCGCGCCCAGCTATGGATTGCCCGTGGCCCCGCGGCATTGTATGGCCATCTGCCCCCTGCCGCTCCGGCGGCCCCGGCGGGGCCTGTAGCTCAATGGTTAGAGCCGGCCGCTCATAACGGTCTGGTTGCAGGTTCGAGTCCTGCCGGGCCCACCACGGATACTCTTCAGCCGTCTTGTTCTGATGATCCGAGACCGATAGGCCGTCCGAGAACATGAGAGCCATCGGGCCGCGGGCAATTTCATCTCGCGTTGAGGTCCTGCTCCACTTCAGAACTATAATACTGATATTGGGATGTTTCCTGGTGCAGGGGCGGCTATATTGTCGCGCCGGGTGACGGGTCCCGCGGCTTCCCTGCGGACAGGCGCAAGATGTGCGAGCCGTCGTCTGCTCATCGTCAAGTCTGTCGTGAGAATTCAGCTATGCGAAGCCAAGACCGCGAGCGAAATCGGGTGCCGCTGTATCTGCAGGTCGCCTCGGTGATGCGGCAGCGGATCGAGAGTGGGCACTGGAGCGAGGGCGACAAGATATCGACGATCGAAGAGCTCGAAGCGGAGTTCAAGGTCGCGCGGATCACGGTCCGGCAGGCGCTCGATCTGCTGCGCGACGATGGTCTCGTTGAATCCATCCGCGGCAAAGGGACGTTCATCTCCGGGCGTCCCAAGGAGAAGCACTGGTTCAATCTCGCCAACGACCTCGAATCAGTCATCGAGTCGGTACGCGACAACGTCATCAAGGTGGTAAGCATCGACGAGCAGGCGGCACCGCCGTTGCTGCAGGCCGGCGAGGGCGTGCTGGCGCCGGACTATGTTCAGCTACGCAGCGTGCAGTTCAGCCGGGGCGAGCCGTTTGCGGTCGCCAATCTGCGTTTGTCGCGTGAAATTTATGCGCGTGACCGCCGCACGTTCAATCGCAAGCCGGCGCTGCCGCGCATCATGGAGATGCCCGATGTCGACGTCGCGCATGCGCTGCAGACGGTGACGATCGGGGTCGCGGATCCGGAAACGTCCAGCCTGCTGCGGGTCGGCGTGGGCGAGCCGACGGCCGATTGCCGCCTCGTTTTATTGGATGGCGCCAATGTCGCGATCTACGTCGCGGAATTTCACTATCAGCGCAATTGCTTTGCGCTGCGCCGGGATCTGGTGCCGAAGCCCGCCAAGGCGGCGCGCAAGCTGGCGAAGGCGAGCTGACCGACGCGCTCGAGCTTCATCGCGTCGAGAGCGGGCTGCGCGGCGCTGCGGAAGCCGCGGAGTCCATCGAACAGGCTCACCGGCGAGGTCATCGGAACAAGGCTGTCGTTCTGCTCTGCCGACGCCGGCACCGTGTAGTACACGGGAATGCCCGCCGTGACCGATGCGACGACGTCGAGGACGATGGTAGAAGGCTCGTTCGGAGTCATGCCAACCTCTCGATGGTGAGCGCGTTGCCGCTTGGAAGATCGTCGGGGCTCAGGCCGAATGTTAGCCACGCATCGTCGGCCGACGAGCGCAAATTATCCGCAGCGCGTGCATCTATTTCGATCATCGGGCGCGGATGCCGCCGCGCCTCATGCGATCGGACGCGGCGCCGCTTCCGCCTGGATCAGCTTGTCGACCATCCGCCGCATCTTCATGGGCGCGGCGTCGATGCCGAGGATGATGCGCTTGAAGTCCGGCGCGCGTTCTTCCTCGAGCTGGATGCGTTCGAGGATCACCTTGTCCTCGCGGAACGCCATGTCCAGGCTGGCGCTGAGATCGGCGTCCATTTCGAATTCGTTGGTGCGGAAGTTGCGGACGTGGAACCAGTGCTGCAGCACGGTGCGCTGATCGACCGGCGTCAGCACGTGGCAGGTGTACATCTGCGTGCCCTCCGAACGGCGCTCCATGTCCGGAATGCTGCCCGTCGGGCACGAGCCCATGTCGATCTTGAAGTAGCTCGGCGTGCTGTAGTTATAGTAGTGCCAGCGGTCGACCATGCCGGTGAGGCCGCCGAACTTGGCGAACACGCCGATCGGCGCGGCATTGCGGATCCAGCGCCAGACGCAGATCTCGTTGCCGTGATACTCGTTGTTGACCGGGACGGTGGCGCCGGCCGGCGTGCCGAGTGTGGTAGCGTGGACGAAGGTCACATGCGCCGGATCAAGCAGATTGTCGCACAGGCTGAGATAGTTGCACTCGATCCGAAGCGTGTCGCCCTGCACCGCGTGCCAGGCGGGGTCGTCGTATTGTTCGATGTGGAAGATCTTGCTGGGATCGGCGTTGCGGGCATCGCCCATATACAGCCAGACCAAGCCGTATTTCACCTGCACCGGATAGGCGCGGACCAGCGCCCGACCCGGGATGATGTCCTGCCCCGGGATCAGCACGCATTTTCCGGCACAGTCGAACGTCATGCCGTGATAGCCGCATTCGATGTCGTCGCCCTTCAGGCGGCCGAGCGACAGCGGCGCGAGGCGGTGCGGGCAGGCGTCCTGCAGCGCGGCAATGCCGCCGTCCTGCAGCCGATAAATCACGATCGGCTCTTCCAGCACGGTGTGGCGCGTCAGCTCGCGGCCGACGCGATCGGCCCAGACCACCGGGTACCATGCTTCGCGGATGTAGCTCATAGCGCGCTCCTGCGTGTGGGCTCTGCGGTCAGTGGTAGTAAGCGCCGCCGTCGACCACCAGCGTCTGGCCGGTGATGAAGGCGGCGTGCGGGCCGGCGAAGAAGCAGATCGCGCCGCCGAGGTCGGTCGGCAGCATGTCGCGCTTCAGCGCGCGATTGCGCACGGAGAAGGCGGCGACAGCTCCCGCCAGTTCGGGATTTTTGTGCACACCGTCGCTGAGCGTGAAGCCGGGCGCGACGCTGTTGACGGTGACGCCATGGTCGCCCAGTTCGGTGGCCAGCGTGCGCGTCATCGACACGATCGCGCCTTTGGTGGCGACGTAATGCAGCATGCCGGGATTGCCCTTGAAGGCGACGCCGGAGGAAATGTTGATGATGCGGCCGGACTGCTGCGCCTTGAAGTGCGGTACGACTGCCTTGCAGCACAGGAATTGGCCGATGACGTTGACGTCCAGAATGGTGCGCCACTCGGCGACGGTGAGTTCCTCGAACGGTTTCGACGTCAGAGTCGAATAGATCGCCGCATTGTTGAGCAGGATATCGATGCGGCCGAAGGCGCGCAGCGCGGCATCGGCCATCGCGGCGGTGTCGGCTTCGCTGGACACGTCGGTGTCGGCGTGAGCGGCGCGATGCCCCTTGCTGCGCAGCTTGTCGGCCGCGGCGGCCGCGTCCGTCTTGTCGGCGACCAGAATCGCGGCGCCTTGCGCGGCGAGCGCCTCGCAGGCGGCAAAGCCGATCCCCATCGCGCCGCCCGTCACGATCGCCACGCTGCCGTCGAGATCCATTCGTGCGTCTCCTCGGTGATCTGCGTGCGGCATGCCGCCGCGCTCGCTAATACGTCCTATAAATAGCACAATAGATTTACAGGCGACAACGGCGTCACTGCGTCGATGTTGGGCAAGGCCTGCCGGAATTATCGCCGCCAGGGCCCGTTGACTGCAAACATCCTAAAGTTAGGCTATTAGAGCAAAATGCGGCGTGGCTCCGCGTTGCGAGGCGTCAACCTGGTTCGGCCAAGGAGAAGATGAAGATGAGCTCGTCGCGTTCGTGGATGGCGTGTGTCGCCGTCGCCGTTGCCGTCAGCGGCCCCGCTGCCGCGCAGGAGACCATCAAGATCGGCGTCAACCAGCCGCTCACCGGCGTCGTCGCCGCTGCAGGCAATATGGTGACGGCGGGCACCAAGATCGCCGCGGCGCAGATCAACGCCAAGGGCGGCATTCTCGGCAAGAAGCTCGAACTGATCATCGAGGACAACAAGAGCAATCCGACCGAAGCCGCCGCTGTCGCCGAGAAGCTGATCACGCGGGACAAGGTGCCGGCGCTGGTCGGGGCCTGGAGCTCGACCTACACGCTGGCGGTGATGCCCAAGCTGCTCGAATATCAGGTGCCGATGGTGGTCGAGACCTCGAGCGCCGACAAGATCACCACGCTGGGCAATCCTTACGTTTTCCGCATCAGCCCGACCAACGGCACTGAGGCCAAGAGCTTCGCGCGCTTCGTCGAGCCGCTCGGTATCAAGAAGGCCGACTTCCTCACCGTGAACAACGATTGGGGCCTCGGCGCCGCCGCCGAGTTCGGCAAGATGCTGAAGGACAAGGGCCTCACGGTGAACAAGTCGCTGACGATGGATGCCGCCGCGCAGGATGTGTCGGCGCAGTTGTCGAACCTGAAGGGCACCGACAGCGACACGCTGTTCATCACCACCGGCGTCGAGCAGATGACCTTGCTGATGAAGCAGGCGCAGTCGCTGGGCCTGAAGCGGCGCATCGTCACCACCGGCGGTACGCTGCCGGATCAGTTGATCGCGCAGGCCGGAACGGCGGCGAACGACTCGTATCACGATGCGATGTTCGCGCCCTGGTTTCCGGAGACGGCGGCAGATCCGGAAGCCGCGAAGCTGTTTATTGCGGATTGGGGCAAGGCGGGCCTGCCTCCAGGCGGAATGCCGGAGGGGGCGCGCGGTTACGACGCCGTGTATGTGCTCGCCAGAGCGATCGAGAAGGCAGGCGCGGCCGATTCTGAAAAGATCCGTGCGGCGTTGTGGGAGGTCAGCTATTCGGGGCTGACCGGCAAGATCAAATTCGAGAAGGTCGGCCCGGCCGGCAAGGAAAGCGGGCAGAGTCCGGCTGTGACGCACTTGGTGAAGATCGAGGACGGCAAGGTCGTTCTGGTCAGCAAGTAATCAGCAAGGCAAATCGTCGAGCAAGCGGAGGATTGAGGGGGCGGCCTTGCACGGGGCCGCCCCCTTTCCTTGCTTGAGGCACATTCGCGTCGTCTCATCATCGTCGATGAGGCGGGCGGACAGTTCCTGGGCTGAACACGTCGAATGGGAACCGCGGCCGCCCGCGGCGATTGACCCCGACACGCAACGTCGCGCACTCGCGCGCGTCACAACGTTGCGTCTGTCATCCGAGGTTCCCGATGTGTCGCTGGATTGCCTATCGCGGAGAGACGACTCTCTTCGAGAACTACGTCACCGAGCCGGTGCATTCGCTGATCACGCAGAGCCTGCGCGCGCGTGAATCCGCCGGGCCGACCAATGGCGACGGCTTCGGACTCGGCTGGTACGGCGTGCACCCGGAGCCGGGCCTGTATCGTGAAACGCGGCCGGCCTGGTCGGATGAAAATCTCCGCTATCTCTGCAGGCATCTGCAATCGCATATGTTCTTCGCGCATGTCCGCGCCGCCACCGGCACGCCGGTGACGCGGCAGAACTGTCATCCGTTCGCGTGCGGCCGCTGGATGTTCATGCACAATGGCTTCGTCGGCAGCTGGAGCCGGCTGCGCCGCCGCATCGAAGCGATGATCCCCGACCCGCTGTATCCATCGCGTAGTGGCAATACCGACTCCGAGGCGATCTTCCTGGCCATCATGGGCGCGGGCATCGATGAAGATCCGATCGCGGCGACGCGCACCGTGATGACGCGGCTCCGCGCGCTGCTAAACGAGAACGGTCTGCGCGAACGGATGCGCTTCACCGCCGCGCTCGCCAATGGCCAGGATCTGTACGCTTTCCGCTTCGCCGAAAACGACTCGGCGAACTCATTGTATTATCGGCAGGCTGGCGATCGCCTGATCGTCGCATCGGAACCCTATGACGGGGAGCCGGGCTGGATCGAAGTTCCAGCTAATCACGTGCTGTTGTCAAAATCTGCGCATGAAATCGAGCTGTTCCCCTTCATGCCGAATGAACCGGAGCTGAAATCGGAACATCCGGGTGCCCCAAGGGTTGTCGCGCGCGCCTGAAAAAGCAGCAAGCGAGGCCCAGGGACAATGTGTGGAATTTGCGGAGAGATCCGCACCAAGAATGATGTTCGGCTTCCGGCATTCTGGACGATGACGCGCTCAATGCAGTCGCGCGGTCCGGATGCGGAAGGTGTGTTTTCGCAGGGACTGGACCATGGGGCGATGGCATTCGGCCATCGGCGGCTCGCGATCCTCGATCAGTCGTCGACATCGCAGCAACCGATGATCGACAATGAGCTCGGCCTCGGCATCGTTTTCAACGGCTGCATCTACAATTTCCGCGAGCTGAAAAGCGAGTTACAGGGCAAGGGCTATCGCTTCTTCTCGGAAGGCGACACCGAAGTCATCGTCAAGGCGTATCACGCCTGGGGCACCGATTGCGTGCGTCGCTTCAAGGGCATGTTCGCCTTCGCGTTGTGGGAGCGTGATAGCGGTCGCGTCGTGCTGGTGCGCGATCGGCTCGGGATCAAGCCGTTGTACTACACCGAAGGCGACGGTTTCTTCCGGTTCGCCTCGACGCTGCCGGCGCTGCTTGCCGCGGGCGGGGTCGATCGCAGCATCGATCCGGTCGCGCTGCATCATTTCTTCAGCTTCCATGCTGCCGTGCCGGCGCCGCGAACCATCCTGAACGGCGTCAAGAAGCTCGACCCGGCCACGATTCTGACGATCGCGCCGGACGGTACCAAGACCACCGAGCGCTATTGGCAGTTCGCCGTGGGCGAGCGCGGCGGCGACCGCCGGCTCAGCGAGCAGGAGTGGAGCGAGGCCGTCAACGACGCGATGCTGGCGGCGGTTGATCGCCGCCGTGTCGCCGACGTGCCGGTCGGCGTGCTGCTGTCGGGAGGGCTGGATTCGTCGCTGATCGTGGCGTTGCTCGCCAAGCTCGGCCACGGCAATGTCCGCACCTTCTCGATCGGCTTCGACAGCGTCGGCGGCCAGAGCGGCGACGAGTTCTACTACTCGGACATCATCGCCAAGCATTTCGGCACCGAGCACGAGCAGATCCGCATCGACGGCGGCGAGGCGCTCGGCGTGCTGCCCGATGCGATCCGGGCGATGTCCGAGCCGATGGTCAGCCATGATTCCGTCGCGTTCTATCTGCTGTCGCGCGAAGTGGCGAAGCGTGTGCGCGTGGTGCAGAGCGGGCAGGGCGCCGACGAGATCTTCGGCGGCTACAGCTGGTATCCGTCCTTCCTCACCACCAACGATGCTGCGCGGCAGTATCGCGACTCTTATTTCGACTGGCAGCAGGACGATCTGCGCAAGCTGCTGGCGGACGACATGCTAGGCGAGGACGCCAGCACAGAGTTCGTCGAATCCTTCTTCGCACAGACCGCCGCGACGTCCGCGGTCGACAAGGCGTTGCAGATCGATGCCGAGATCATGCTGGTCGACGATCCGGTCAAGCGCGTCGACAACATGACGATGGCGCATGGGCTCGAAGCGCGCGTGCCGTTCCTCGATCACGAGGTGGTCGAACTCGCAGCCCGAATGCCGTCGCGCCTGAAGGTCGCGGACGGCGGCAAATACATCCTCAAGCAGGCCGCGCGTTCGCTATTGCCCGCCGAAGTGATCGACCGGCCGAAGGGCTACTTCCCGGTGCCGTCGCTGCGGCATCTGGAAGGCGATTTCCTCTCCTATGTTCGCGACGTGCTCGGCTCGCGCGCGGCGCGCGAACGCGGTTTGTATCGGTCCGAGTTCATCGATCACATGTTGGATCATCCTGAAGCGGAGAAGAGCCCGAAGGGCCACTCGCGTCTGTGGCAGGCCGCTCTGCTCGAAGCCTGGTTGCAAGAACATGCAGTTTGATCCGAAGATTATCGAGCGGCTCCGCCTCAATCTCAGCGGCGACCAGAGCCACATCGTGATCCGTTCCGCCGCCGGCAGCGACGCTGAGGCGGCCGGCTATTCGTTCGGCATCGAGGAAGAGTACTTTCTCGCCGATGCCAAGACGGGCGAGGCCGCGATCCTGACACCCAACGAATTGTTCGAGGCGGCCAACTGGTCGACGGGCGGTCAGGTGATGCGCGAGATGCTCCAGGCGCAGATCGAGGTGGCCACCAATGTCCACGTCGACCCGAAGGACGCGCGTCAGGAGTTGCGCTTCCTGCGCCGCGAGGTGGCGGCGGTCGCGGCGCAATATGGCCTCGTCATCATGGCGTGCAGCACGCATCCGACCGCGTCGTGGCGTGCATCGCAGCCGACGCCGAAGCCGCGCTACTTCGAGATGATCGAGAACCTTCAGGTGATCGGCTATCGCAACATGCTGTGCGGCATGCACGTCCATGTGCAATTGCCCCAGCCGGAGAAGCGCTTTCCGGTGATGTGCGCGATGATCCCGCATCTGCCGTTGTTTCTGGCGCTGTCGACGTCGTCGCCGTTTTGGAGCTCGGAAAACACCGGCCTGCGCGGTTATCGGCTGGCCGCCTATAGCGAGCTCCCTCGCACCGGCTTGCCGGAGCTGTTCGAGGATCAGCGCGGCTATGAGGATTACATCAACGCGCTGGTCAAGTCGGGTGTGATCCCGGACGAGAGCCACGTGTGGTGGGCGATGCGTCCGTCGTTCCGGCACCCGACGCTAGAGCTGCGCGCGCCGGACGTCTGCACCCGGCTCGACGATGCGGTCGCGATCGCGTGCCTGTATCGCGCGCTGGTTCGCCATCTCGGCGAAATGCCGGAGACGCCGAAGGTCGATGCCGTCGAACGCGCCATCGCGGTCGAGAACAAATGGCGTGCCCAGCGCTATGGGACGGGCTGCAGCTTCGCTTCGCGGGATGGCGCGGTGCCGATCGCACAGGCGCTCGATCGGGTGATCGAATTGGTGCGTGAGGATGCGGAGATGCTCGGCTGTCTTGCCGAGGTCGAATCGTGCCGCAACATCCTGCGCCGCGGCAGCTCCGCGGACGCCCAGCTTCGCGTCTATGAAGAAAGCGGCTGCGATCTCGCCGCCGTGACGCGCTGGATCGCCGAGGAAACCATCGCAGAAGCCAGTCAGCCCCCGGCTGCGGTGACGCGGGATGCGGTGAATTAGCTGCGTCACAGCAACAGCGATGGCGACACTCACTATGCCATCGTTTGCTGTCATTGCGAGCACAGCGAAGCAATCCAGCGCCGAGCACTGCGCTGGATTGCTTCGTCGCTGCGCTCCTCGCAATGACGGGGAGGGGACGGTTTTGTGAAAGGGTCGGCCGGGTCGCGCCGAGCGGTTCGCGAGATACCTCGCGCCGCAGCGCGCGGCTACACGCTGTGCAGCTTGGGCCGTGACGACAGGATGCGCTGGGCCAGCACGACCGGACAGTCCGGTGCGTGCTTGATCTCGTCGCCGGTCTGCAGCCACGGCACCGAGGCGTTGCACAGTTTGCACTGGTTGTGCGCGCCGCCGTCCTCCTCGGAGACGATCTCGATGGCCGTCTTGAGCAGCGCGGCTGCCACCTTACGGATCTCTTCGGGCGGGGCGAGGTCAGTCATGGGGTCGGTCCGATGGGAGCGAGGGACGCATCGATCAATAGCACGGGTGGCGGCGGCCATCCTGGCCACGGTATGCGGCTGCGCCCTGCTTGCACAGCGCCGACGTCGGGCCGTCGTAATAGGCGAACGGCTGCTCCGGCCAGATCGGCGGACCATAATTGTGGATGTACAGCGAGCCTTCCCCGGCGTGGCGGTGATGCCGATGCTTGTGCTTGGCGGCCGCCGGGGCGGTGGCCGCCAGCGAGACCACCGCGACGGCGCAAATCAGCTTGAAGACGGTCATAGGGGAATCTCCTGCCTGTCGAGTGGAACGCGGTCGAACCGGTTCGGGTTTCATCGCTGGACCCGCCGATGTCAAGCCGGTTGCGGCCCCCCGACCTGAAGCGGGCGCTCGACCGCGCGCAGCGTGGTCGGGCTACCGGCGCAGCCGGCCAGCCGCTCGATCTCGGCCGCGATCACGTCCGCATGCGCATGGTGGACCATATGCCCCCCGCCCGCGATTCGGATCAGCCGCGCATGGGGCAACGCCTGGGCCAGCGCCTCGGCATGGATCTGCGGCGGCACCACCGGATCGGCGCTGCCGGCGATGATGACGGTCGGCGCCTGGATGGCGGGATAGCGCGGCACATGGTCGATCAACTGGTCGCGCAGCCCGGAATATTCCTGCAGGCTTCCGGAAAACCGCTTCGCCATCAGCGCCAGCCCGAGCCGGCTGTTGTCGGCATAGTCCGGCGGCGGCGGCTCCGGCCGGAAGATTCGCGTCGCGACCCGGCCCATCATCGACATGAACATCGGCGGCAGCACCGTGTAGTTGATCGACGGCTTCATCAGCACATCGAATATCCGCTGCACCCAGCGGATGCCGCGCGGCCGCGGGTGCGTGGTCGGATTGATCACCACCAGACCCTGCACGGTGTCGGGATTGTCGAGCGCGTAGCGCAGTGCGATCAGTCCGCCGAACGAATGGCCGACCACGATCAGCGGGCCTGTCACGCCGCGTTCGCGCAGCACCTCGCGGAGCAACGTCACCTGGTAGGCGGGCGAGGCCAAGGGGCCGAGGCCGGGAGCGCTGTAGCCCTGGCCGGGGCGGTCCGGGATGATCACCCGCAGTCGCCGCGACAGCCGCGCGCCGAGCGCCAGCCGCATGTCTTCGCTGCACAGATTGGCACCGTGCACCAGCAGCACCGTCGGCAGCGGCCGCTCGGAGGGCTGCGCCGGGCCCAGGTCGAGCACGTGCATCCGTACGCCATTGGCGTCGACGAACACGCCCTGCGGCGGGAATTTCGCCTCCAGCCGTCGGGCGATCGTGCAGGACAGCCAGCCGGAGCCGAACAACAATGCGGCCACGATCAACACCAGCAGGGCAGCAGCGATCATCCGGACTCCTTGCTCAACCAGCATTGCGGACAAGGTCCGCAGCGAGACCGGAATTTTGAGCACGCGCCGCGCGGCGCGCAATTGATCTTCCGCAATGGAGCCCCCCGATCGCGAGGCTACGGGTCGGGTGGGGCAGTCGGTGGATCATCATGCACGTCGATGCGGACCAGGCGGGCGGAGCGGCCAGTCAGGCGCGGACCTCCGGACCGGCCGCGTGGGCGGGCGCGCTGTGGCGCCACAAATGGCCGGTGCTCGGCATCGCCGCGGTGCTGCTCGCCGCGGCGCTCGGGCTGACGCGGCTGCTGCTCGGGCCGGAAGTCGTGGTGGCCGAGGTGCAGCGCGGCGACCTGGTGCAGACGGTGGTGGCTTCAGGGCACATCGAGACGCCGTACCGCGTCGAGATAGGCAGCCAGATCACCGGCACCGTCAAGGACGTGCTCGTCGTCGAAGGTCAGCAGGTCCGGCAGGGGCAGGAGCTGATCGCGATCGAGGACAGCGAACTGCGTGCCGCCGTCGTGCAGACCGAGGGCGCGGTGGCGCAGGCCGAGGCGCGGATGCGGCAGCTCAAGGAGCTCACCGGTCCGGCCGCCGACCAATCGCTCAAACAGGCCCAGGCCAATCTGCTCAATGCCGAAGCCGCCTATGAGCGTGCCTCGAAGCTCGCCGACAAGGGCTTCGGCACCCGCGCCACGCTGGACGAGGCGACCAAGAATCTCGACGTCGCCCGCACCCAGGTTCGCACCGCGGAGCTGCAGCTCTACACCTCGAGCCCGGGCGGCAGCGACTACGTGATGGCCGAAACGCAGCTCAGCCAGGCGCGCGCCAATCTCGGCACGGCGCGGGCGCGGCTCGGCTACGCGCTCATCACGGCCCCCCGCGACGGCGTCCTCATTACCCGCAATGTCGAACGCGGCTCGGTGGTGCAGCCCGGCAAGGCGTTGCTGGTGCTGGCGCCGGCGGGCGAGACCCAGATCGTGGTGCAGATCGACGAAAAGAACCTCGGCCAGCTCGCGCTCGGCCAGCACGCGGTGGCCTCGGCCGACGCTTATCCGGATCGCCGCTTCGCAGCCACGCTGAGCTACATCAACCCATCTGTCGACATCAACCGCGCTTCGGTCGAGGTCAAACTCAAGGTCGATCCTGTGCCGGACTATCTGCGCCAGGACATGACGGTGTCGGTTGATATTGCCACTGCGCAGCGCGACGACGTCGTGATTGTCCCGGCGCGCGCGGTGCACGACGCCGGCACCGCGCCCTACGTGCTGGCGGCGGTCGGCGGACGCGCGGTGGTGAAGAAGATCAAGCTCGGTTTGCGCGGCGTCGGCTTCTACGAGGTGCTGGACGGGCTCGCAGCCGGCGACCGCGTCATCCCGCTGACCTCAGGCGTCAAAGCGGGCCAGCGTATCCGGGCGGTCGTGCCATGAACCGCCTGCTGCCGTTCGAGTGGATCGCCGCTGTGCGCTTCCTGCTCGACGGCGCGCTGCAGACCCTGGTGATCGTCGGCGGCATCGCCATCGGGGTCGGCGTCATCGTCTTCATGTCGGCGATGCTGGCCGGGCTGCAGGCTAATTTCATCAAGCGCGTACTGACCTCGCAGCCGCAGATCCAGCTCATCCCGCCCGACCAGGTGGCGCGGCCCCTGCGCGACACGCCGGGCACGTTCGAATCGGCCGTCGTACAGCGTCCGACCCAGCGGGTGATCTCGATCAATCAATGGCCGAAGATCCGCGCCGAGATGCAGGCGCGGCCCGAGGTCACCAACGCCGCCGCCACCGCGGCCGGCTCGGCGCTGGCGCTGCGCGGCGCCACCAGCCGCGCCATCACGCGCACCGGCATCGCGCCGGCGATCTATTTGAACATCGTCAAGGTGCCGGACTACA
>NZ_JBMDXE010000133.1:0-3077 GCF_048594845.1 Rhodopseudomonas sp.
GGGCCCATGATGACGCTGATCTGCGGGATCACGCCGGAGGCTTGTACCACGCGACGGAATACGTAGGAGTAACCGGCGAGCGCCGCGACGCCCTCCTGGATGCGCGCGCCGCCGGCATCGTACAGGCCGATGATCGGAGCACGCGCCTTCAGCGCCATGTCCTGGATCTTGGTGATCTTCGCCGCGTGGGTCTCGGACAGCGAGCCGCCGAACACGGTGAAATCCTTGGCGAACACGAACACCTTGCGGCCGTTGACGGTGCCCCAGCCGGTGACAACACCGTCTCCCGGAATTTTGGTCTTTTCCATTCCGAATTCGGTCGAGCGATGCTGGACGAACATGTCCATTTCCTCGAACGAATGCTTGTCGAGCAGCAGATCGATGCGCTCCCGCGCGGTGAGACGGCCGCGCGCGTGCTGCGCGTCGATGCGCTTCTCGCCGCCGCCGAGTTTGGCCGCTGCCCGGCGTTCGTCGAGTGCTTCCAGGATATGTTTCATGAGATTCAGCCGCGCTTCTTGATGTCGTTGTCCTGCCGCAAGGCGTTACCGGACTTGTGCCCCCGGATCGCCTCGATAATCAAGGCCTTCTAGCACGGTTTCCGAGCAGGGAAACTGCCTTGGCACAGCCGGCGAATAGCCCTTTCGGCGCGTTCCCCGAGAGAGCCGAGACCGGTTTGCAGATCCGCCGCCCTCGCCGCCTCCAAAACTGCATCGGATGAATGCGAAAGCGCGATGGCGCGGCGCCGCAAACCGACCTATACCGCGAACCCCTTTCAGGAGGCCCCCATGACCGAGCCCAGCAGCCACCCCAGCAATCCCGGTGCAGTGACCGGCGGCATGACGTCGCTGCTGCGGGCAGAAGGCGCGGCGCTGTTCCTCGGCACCACGCTGTTCTACCTGATTTCGGACTCGCCCTGGGAGTTGTACGCGATCCTGTTCTTCGCGCCCGATCTCGGCTTCCTTGGATATCTGGCCGGACCGCGGGTCGGCGCGTTGGTGTACAACGCACTGCACACCACCCTCGCGCCGCTGCTGCTGGCCGTCGGCGGGCTCGTGATCCTGTGGCCGATGGCCGGCACGATCGCGCTGATCTGGCTTGCGCATATCGGCTTCGACCGCATGCTCGGCTACGGGCTGAAATACGGCACGAGCTTCCATGACACCCATCTAGGCCGGATCGGCAAGCGCAAGCCGGTCGCTGCGCCGACGACGACCTGAGCGGTCACACCGCGCCGATGTCGCCGAGAAGCTGCTGCGCCAGCGTCGCACGGCCGGCGACGTGGCTTGGGTCGCGGACGTCGAGGTTGAGCGCGAACACCGTCTGCTGATCACCCTTCTCGGCCCAGCCGACCAGCCAGCCGAGTGACGGCTGCCCCTGCTTGCCGAGTAGCAATCCGGTCTTGGCCCGGATCGTCGCCTCGCTGGCCTTGGTGACCGGGAGAATGTCGGCGACCAGATCCTGGCTGCGCTTGGAAATCGGCAGCGCGCGACGCCGCAGCCGGTCGAGGAAATCGATCTGCTGAATGCAGTCGATCTTCAGATCGCCGCCGACCCAGAAATGATCGATGCCGCCACCGATATTGCGATTGCCGTAGTCGAACAGGTCGACATACTTCTGCATCCGCTCCGGCCCGATCCGCCGCGCGATCTCCTGATACACCGGCAGCGCCGACACCGCGATCGCGCTGCGTAGCGTGTGATCGCGATTCCACGCCTCGTTGCTGTGGCGGACGCCGTCCCACTTGAACACATCCTTGTCCGGATCGCTGACGACGCCGGTCTCGAGCGCGATCAGCGAATTCGGAATCTTGAAGGTCGACGCCGGCGAGAACGCGTCGCCCGACCGCTTGGCGTCGCTGGCGACGATCAAGTAATCGTCGGTCTTGTAGCCGACGAACGTGCCCTCGGTGCCAACATCAGCGAAACGCTTGGCCAGGCTGGTGCGGATTTCGCTGCGCGGCGGCGCCACTTCGGCGAAGGCCCGGGCGGGGATCAGCGCCGGGATCGAAGCTGCGGCACAGAGGCCGAGGGCGGTGCGGCGGGTGAGCAAGACGACATCCTCGCAATCAGCAAAGCGCGGACGATGCGCGGGGCTCGTGGTGAAAGGATGGCGGCTAAGTACATAGGCCCCTCGTCATTGCGAGCGCAGCGAAGCAATCCAGAGCCAGGTTAACGACGCTGGATTGCTTCGTCGCTGCGCTCCTCGCAATGACGGAGCGAGAGGCTATCGCCCCGTCCTGCCCGACAGCTTCAGCACGAACACCAGCACTTCGGCGACGGCCTTGTACAGCTCCTCGGGAATCTCGTCGCCGAGTTCGACATGTGACAGCGCGCCGGCCAAAACTTCGTTCTCCTCGATCGGGACGTTGTTCTGCTTAGCGACCTCGATGATCTTGGCGCCGATCGCGCCCTTGCCCTTGGCGACGACGCGCGGCGCGCCGCCGTGGTCGTAGTGCAGCGCGACGGCGATCGGATTTTTGACGTCGATGGTCACAGTGCGCGATCCAGGAAATGCCCGGCGGAAGCCGGCGGCGGCGCGCTCGGCGCGCCTTCGCGAATGATGATATCACCGGGGTTGAGGTCGGCGCGGCTGAGTGCGGCAGTGAGTTGGGCGGCGCCGGCGCGGAGCTGCGCAGCGGTGGACGGCCGCTCCGCCCACATCTTCACCGAGGTCTTCTCCCCCTGCAACGAGATGAGTGCATGAACCGGACCCGCCGGTTCGACGTCGAGCGAGAACCGCGCGCGCCAGACACGGTTCGACGCGGTGCCGGTCTGCGCGTCGTCGCCGTCGCGCGAGATTTCGAACTGCGCCACTGCGGTGCCCTGCGGCGTCGTGAACGGGATCTCGAAACTCCAGCGTGGCTGCAGCGCATCGAGCCGCGCCGACGCGCCGTCGGTCCGGTCCGGCAACGAGGCGACCTGCAACAACGTTTGCCGCGCCAGCGAGCCCTCCGTTTCGGTGAGGACGCGGCGCAGCGCTGCGTCGAGCGGCGTATGCGGCTCCAGGCTTGCCGGCATCACCGGCTGCGCCGCCGGCAACGCTCCACCGATCGGCGGCGGCGGCGTGTGGGTGCGCGC
>NZ_JBMDXE010000134.1:0-16882 GCF_048594845.1 Rhodopseudomonas sp.
GCGGTTGCCGCGATCGGGCTCGATCAGGCCGGCGACGATCTTCAAAAGCGTCGATTTGCCGGAGCCGTTGCGGCCGATCAGGCACAGCCGGTCGCCGGCCGAGACGCTGAGTTCGACGCCGTCGAACAGCGGCGCGCCGCCGAAGGTCAGCGCGATGTCTTTGAGTTGGATCAGCGGCGGGGCCATTCGTGGTCCATCAGGTCTGTGGTTGCGCCGGCGGCGAGGGGCGGCGGCGGGCGATGCGGCGGATCGTGGTGTCGAGCGCGGACAGAAACGCCGAACGATCGCGCGGCGTGAAGCCACGCGGGCCGCCGGTGATTTCGCCGCTGGAGCGCAGATCGGTCATCAGGTTGCGCACCGCCAGCGTCATGCCGATCGAGGCTTCGGAAAACGGCTTGCCGTTCGGCGCCAGCACCTCGGCGCCCGCCTTGACGCAGCGGCTGGCCAGCGGGACGTCGGCGGTCACCACGATATCGCCCGGCTGGACCCGCTCGGCGATCCAGTCGTCCGCCGCGTCCATGCCGGAACCGGCGGCGATCCGCTCGATCAGCGGATGCTGCGGAACGCGGATGAATCCGCCAGCGACGACGCTGACCGGGAGGCCGTGGCGCTGCGCGACCTTGTAGATCTCGTCCTTCACCGGGCAGGCGTCGGCGTCGACATAGATGCGGGTGGGCGCGGTTTCGGTCATTCGCTCTCGGTGCAAGGGGTGGCGAGGCGCTTTACGCCCGCCGCGGCGCTGGCGTAGCATCGCCGGACACGATCGCCAACAAGATCGAACAAACCGGGAGAATCCATGGCCGCTCCGTTCGAGCCCTGGCGCGTCCGCGCCTTCAACACCGCCACAAAGTCCGAAAACAAGATGCACGACGACACCGTGGCGCGGCGCTATGGCTTCACAGGCGGTCTAGTCCCGGGCGTCGAGGTGATGGCCTACATGATGCACCTGCCGGTGGCGCGCTGGGGCCGTGATTTCCTGGAGCGCGGGCTGATCGAGGCGCGGTTCGTCAAGCCGGTCTATGACGGCGAGATCGCCACGGTGACGGGCGAGCCGCACGGCGAGGGCGTCGCGCTGCAGGTCGAGAGCCGCGGAGAGCTGTGCGCCACAGGGCAGGCTTCGTTGCCGGCCCGGGCACCGGCAATCGACCTTGCGGCATATCCCGACACGCCGGTGGCGGCGACGCGCCCGCCGGTCAGCCCCGAGGCGTTTCCGGAAGGCCACTGGTTCGGCACGGCGCCGGTGAGCTGGGGCGGCGACAAGCTTCGCGAGTATCTGGACGAGATCCGCGAGACCGACCCGATCTATCGCGCGCACAATCTGGTGCATCCCGGCACGCTGCAGCGGATCATGAACCGGGTCTGCGCCGACAATGTCGTGCTGGAGCCGTGGATTCACGTTGGCTCACGGATGCAATTGCTCGCCGCCGCGACCGGCGACGACGAACTGACCGCTCGCGCCAAGGTGACGGCCAATTACGACAAGAAGGGCCACCGCTTCGCAGAGTTCGATGCGCTGATCGTCGCCAATGGCACCACGCCGGTAGCGCATTGTCACCACGTCGCGATCTTCCTGCCGCGGCAGCAGGCCGCCGCGTAGTTCGCGCTTATTCCGCTGCGCGGTCGCGGAAGCCTCGACATGCGACGTTCTGCCTCTCGCGCGCCGCGTAGGGGCGCGCAGAATGGCATCAGAGCTCAAGGGCAGACAGGGGGGACAACAAGCACGCGTGCGCGAGGCCGGCGACAAGGCCGACACAAACAAATCAAAAAAGACTTCCGGAGGAAACATGCACTTCATCCAACGTGCGGCGGCAGCGGTGACGCTGGCTGCGCCGCTGCTGCTCGGCGCGTCCGCTTTCGCGCAGCAACAAAGCCCGCTCAAGATCGGCCTGCTGGGCGACTTTCAGTCGGTGTATGCCGACATCGGCGGCCAGGGCAATGTCGAGGCCGCCAAGATGGCGATCGAGGAGATGGGCGGCACGATGTTCGGCCAGCCGATCGAGTTCATCGCGGCGGACGTCCAGAACAAGCCCGACATCGCCGCCTCTCTGGCGCGCAAATGGTACGAGAACGAGGGCGTCGACATGATCGTCGACCTGCCGACCTCGGCCACCGCGCTCGCTGCGATGGAGATGTCGAAGAAGTTCGAGAAGATCATGATCGTCACCGACGCCGCGTCGTCGGACATCACCGGCAAATCGTGCTCGCCCTACACCGCGCACTGGACCTACGACACCTATTCGAACGCCCACACCGTCGGCTCGGCGATCGTCAAGAACGGCGGCGACACCTGGTTCTTCATCACCGCCGACTATCTGTTCGGTCATTCGATCGAGCGTGACACCGGCGAAGTCGTGAAGGCGAACGGCGGCAAGATCGTCGGCAGCGCGCGGCATCCGCTCAACAATGCCGACTTCTCGTCGTTCCTGCTGCAGGCGCAGTCGTCCAAGGCCAAGATCATCGGCATGGCCAATGGCGGCGGCGACACCATCAACACCATCAAGCAGGCGGCCGAATTCGGCATCGTCGCCGGCGGCCAGAAGCTCGCCGGCATCGTGATGTTCATCTCGGACATTCACAGCCTCGGCCTCAAGATGGCCAACGGCCTGATCATCACCAAGGCTTACTACTGGGACCTCAACGACCGCACCCGCGCGTTCGGCAAGAAGTACTTCGAGCGCATGAAGCGGATGCCGACGATGAACCAGGCCGCGACCTACAGTGCGACGTTGCATTATCTGAAAGCCGTCAAGGCGGCGAACAGCAAGGACACCAAGACGGTGCTGGCGAAAATGCGCGAAATCCCGGTCCGCGACGCCTTCACCGACAACGGTTCCCTGCGCGAAGACGGCCGCATGGTGCACTCGATGTTCCTGTTCGAGGTCAAGAAGCCCGAGGAGTCGAAGGCGCCGTGGGACTACTACAAATTGCTGGCGGAAGTGCCGGGCGACCAGGCGTTTCGTCCGCTGAAGGATGGAGGTTGTCCGCTGGTGAAGGCGGAGTAGGCTCCCCACACGCGTTGTGAGCCGACGCCTTACGTCATCAACAAACGTCATCGCCGGGCTTGACCCGGCGATCCATCCTCTTCGAAAGACGCCGTTAGTCGCGCGCTTCGCGCGCGATGGATGCGCGGGGCAAGCCCGCGCATGACGGTGTTTTTTGGGGGTGGCACAGTGCCACAAATTTCAACCGTCATCCCCCGCGCATGCGGGGGACCCAGTATTCCAGTGCGCGTTTGCTGAAGCAGAGCGGGCAATACGCGCACGGCGGTTCGACAGCGCGGATTCACTGGGATACTGGGTCGCCCGGTCAAGCCGGGCGATGTCGTCAGTGGGCGGGGCGAGACGCTTCCAAATGACAGCGCCCGTGCTTCACGCCGCCGCGCTCTCTTTCGCCTCCCGGATCGCGCGCCAGATCTTTTCCGAGGTCAGCGGCATGTCGAGCGATTTGACGCCGACGTCTTTCACCGCATCGAGCACGGCGTTGACGACGCTGCCGAGCGAGCCGGCGCAGCCGGCTTCGCCGCAGCCTTTGGTGCCGAGCGGGTTGGCCGGGGTCGGCACCGGGTGGTCGCCGACGCTCATCATCGGAATGTCGCCGGCGCGCGGCAGCGCGTAGTCCTGCAGCGAGCCGGTGATCGGCTGGCCGCTGGCGTCGTAGCTCATCTTCTCCATCAAGGCCTGGCCGATGCCTTGGGCGACGCCGCCATGGAGCTGGCCGGCGACGATCATCGGGTTGATCACCGTGCCGAAATCATTGACCGCGGTGTAGCGCACCACTTGCGTCACGCCGGTGTCGGGATCGACTTCGACCTCGGCGACGTGGCAGCCGTTCGGGAAGGCGGACGGCGGTCCCTGCGTCGTATGGTCGACGTCGAGCGAGGCGGGAACGTCCTCCGGCAGCTTGGCGTCACGCAGTTTCTGCGCCAGTTCCATGATGCCGATGCTGCGGTCGGTGCCGGCGACAGTAAAGCGGCCGGCGTTGAATTCGATATCGGCCTCGGCGGTTTCGAGCAGATGCGACGCCGCGGTCATGCCCTTGGCGATCACTTGCTGCGAGGCTTCGACGATCGCCTGGCCGCTGGCCGTGATCGAGCGCGAGCCGCCGGTGCCGTTGCCGGTGTGCACGATATCGCTGTCGCCCTGTTCGAGCCGGATGGCCTCGAATGGCACGCCGAGCTGCGCGCTCAGCACCTGCGCGAACGGCGTGGCGTGGCCCTGGCCGTAGTCGAGCGTGCCGGTGATTAGCCGCACCGTGCCGTCGGCCTCGAACACGATCTTGCCGAGCTCCGGGCTCGGCGGGGCGGTGACTTCGAGATAGGAGCCGACCGCGATGCCGCGCAGCTTGCCGCGCTTGCGGCTGTCCTTCTTGCGTTGCGCGAAGCCGGCGTAGTCGGCGCGCTCCAGGGCGTCGGCGAACACCCCGGCGAAGTCGCCGGAATCGTAGGTGACGCCCGAACAGGCGGTGAACGGCAGCTGCGCCGGCTTGATGAAGTTGCGCTTGCGCAGCGTCAGCCGGTCGATGTTCATTTCATCGGCGGCGCGATCGATCAGGCGCTCGAGGAAGTAGTTTGCTTCCGGCCGGCCGGCGCCGCGGTAGGCGCCCATCAGCGTGACGTTGGTGACGACGCACTTGATGTCGACGCTGAGCAGCGGCGAGCGATAGACGCTGCCGATGTTCTTGCCGGTGTTGAGCGACAGCGGCAGCGGCGCGACGCCGGTAATGTAGGCGCCGAGGTTGCCGGTGCCGCTGAGCCGGATGGCGAGAAAATGCCCGGCGGCATCGAGCGCCAGCTCAGCGTGGATCTGCTGGCCACGGCCGTGGCTGTCGGACAGGAAGCTCGACGAGCGCTCGTCCAGCCACTTCACCGGCCGGCCCAGCGCTTTGGCGGCGTGCAGGATGCAGATGTATTCCGGATAGGAGATGTTCTTCATGCCGAACGAGCCGCCGACCTGGCCGGTCAGCACGCGGACCTTGTCGTTCGGCACGCCGAGCAGCTTCGCCAACGTGTTGCGGTTACCTGTAACGCCCTGGGTCGGAAGCTGGATGGTGTAGCGGCCGCTCTTGGCATTGTAGGAGGCAAGGCCGACGCGCGGCTCCATCGGTACCGCGGCGACGCGGGTGTTCTCGATGTCCAGCGTGGTGACGTGCGCGGCGGCCGCGAACGCAGCGTTGACCGCGTCGGCGTCGCCGAAATGATAATCGAGCGCGACGTTGTTCGGGATGTGGTCGTAGAGCTGCGGCGCGCCGGGTTGCATCGCCGCGTCGGCGTCGGTGACGGCGTCGAGCGGCTCGATATCGAGCTCGACCGCTTCGGCGGCGTCGCGCGCCTGCGCCAGCGTGTCGGCGACCACGAATGCCACCGGATCGCCGACGAAGCGGACCTTGTCGGTCGCCAGCGCAAGGCGGTTGGTCTGCAGCAGCGGCGTGCCGTCCCGGCTCTTCAGCGGCAGGCCGCAGGTGAAGGGGCCGTAATTGGCGGCGGCGAGGTCGGCGCCGGTGTAGACGCCGCGGACGCCGGGCATCGCGCTCGCGGCCTCGGTGCCGATGCCGCGGATCACGCCATGGGCGTGCGGGCTGCGGACGATGACGGCATAGAGCTGGCCGGGCAGATTGCAATCGTCGGTGTAGCGACCCTTGCCCCGCACCAGCGTGTCGTCCTCCTTGCGCAACACCGGCTGGCCGACGCCGAATTTTTGCAGCGCAATAGAGGTGTCGAGCGACGCGTTCGAAGTGTGGTCCTGCATCCGGTTCGTTCCAGCACGTGAGGGGTGCGGACGGCCGCTGGCCGCAGCAAATGTCCGCGAGGGCTTGGCGAGGGGGGCAATAGCCTCCAAATAGGCCGGCAGCGGCGGCCCGACAACGCACGATCCGGAATGCGGGCCGTGCGATGGGTTGCGCCGCGGCCCGGCGCTGCTAAACTTTCCGTGAAAACGTGATCACGACGTCGGCCAGACGGCCACGAAAGACCGAATTGATGGACGAGGAGATGCGGCTTCGCGGCGGCCCTGTGCCGGGCGAGGACCCGCAGCACGCGCATGTTGCGGTGGCCGAAGATCAGCACGAGGCGGTGCCGCACGGCGCTGTCTATGCGGCGCTCGATCTTGGCACGAACAATTGCCGCCTGCTGATCGCGCGGCCGGCTGGCGACAGCTTCCGGGTCGTCGACTCGTTCTCCCGGATCATCCGGCTGGGCGAGGGCGTCTCCGTGACCGGACGGATCAGCGACGACGCCATTACCCGGGCGATTTCGGCGCTGGCGATCTGCCGCGACAAGCTCCGGCAGCGCCATGTCACGCGGCAGCGGCTGATCGCCACCGAGGCCTGCCGGGCGGCGGTCAATGCCGACGAGTTTTGCGACAAGGTCGCCGATGCCACCGGCATCCGGCTGGAGATCATCGACCGCGAGACCGAGGCACGGCTGGCAGCGACCGGCGTTTCGCCGCTGGTCGACATCGCGGGCCGCGGTGCGATCCTGTTCGATATCGGTGGCGGCTCCAGCGAACTGGTGCGGCTGGCGCGCGATCCGGCGCGGCCTTACCAACCGCCGCAGATCCGCGCCTGGATGTCGATCCCGCTCGGCGTGGTGACGCTGGCCGAACAGTTCGGCGGCAAGGTCGTGACCCCGGACAGCTATGCGGCCATGGTGGCGGAAGTCGCCAAGCACGTCGCGCCGTTTGCCGCGGCGCATGGCGACGATCTCGACGGGATGCATCTGCTCGGCACCTCGGGCACGGTGACGACGCTCGCCGGCCTGTATCTCGACCTGATCCGCTACGATCGCCGCCGCGTCGACGGCATCTGGATGGACGATGCCGAGCTGACGACCACGATCGACCGGCTGCGCAGCATGACCTATCACGACCGCGCCCAGAACCACTGCATCGGCACCGAGCGCGCCGATCTGGTGCTGGCCGGCTGCGCCATCCTCGACGCAGTGCGCGCCGCGTTTCCGCTGCCCCGTCTGCGCGTCGCCGACCGCGGCCTGCGCGAGGGCATGCTGGTCGAGATGATGCAGGCGGACGGCGTCCTGGGCGGCTGAGCTTCAATTCCGCGCACGACCTCTCCCCGTCATTGCGAGCGAAGCGAAGCAATTCAGCGCAATGCACGAGGCCGGATTGCTTCGGCAGCTTCGCCTCCTCGCAATGACGGGGAGAGGGCGCAGCCAATGGCTCGTCCGACCCAAGTCCGGTTCCACGCTGGTTTTTCCGCGCTCATCTGCTAAGCAACGCTCGTTCACCACGCACAGACAGGGCCATGGCCAAAGACACCACCGGACGGATGCGCGTCACCGTCAAGAGCGCCGGCAGGATGAAGCTGTCGTCGAAGCTCTGGCTCGAGCGCCAGCTCAACGATCCGTATGTCGCGCTGGCAAAGCGCGACGGATATCGCTCGCGTGCCGCCTACACGCTGCTAGATATCGACGAAAAGTATCACCTGCTCAAGCCGGGCCTCGCGGTGGTCGATCTCGGTGCCGCGCCGGGCGGCTGGAGCCAGATCGCCGCCAAGCGCACCCGCGCTGCGGAAGGTCGCGGCAAGGTGGTGGCGATCGACCTGTTGGAGATGGGCGAGATCCCCGGCGTGACCTTCGCGCAGCTCGACTTCCTCGACAATTCGGCGCCGGAGAAACTCCGCGAGATGCTCGGCGGCGGCGCCGACGTGGTGATGAGCGACATGGCGGCCAACACCACCGGCCATCGCAAGACCGACCAGCTCCGCATCGTCGGACTGGTCGAGAACGCCGCGCAGTTCGCCAGCGAAGTGTTGAACCCCGGCGGCACCTTCGTCGCCAAGGTGTTTCAGAGCGGCGCCGATGCGACGCTGATGAGTCAGCTGAAGCGCGATTTCGCCACGGTCAAGCACGTCAAGCCGGCCGCCAGCCGCAAGGATTCCTCGGAGCGCTACGTGCTGGCAATGGGCTTTCGCGGCACGCCGCCGGCACCGCAGGTTTGACGCCACTGAGCCGCGCGTTGATCTGCGAGCGACTTGCACATATTCTGGTTGAGTAACGCACTATTTGTTGCGTTGGGTATCAATTTACAGAGCCGTTCTCGCAGACTCTCCTACGGTCATTCGTTGGGCTGAGAACGCAAGGGGCTTGTGGATGGATATTCTAACCCCGATGTGTCGGGCATGCGGTGTCGACCGTGAACTCGTCACGGTGGAGCACGCCAATGCGGATTTCGACGTGCCGCATTATCGCTGCCCGATCTGCGCCGACGTGCTGCGGCTCGCGGTCCGGCATCACGAATCCAGCGACGGCGACGTGGACGCGTTGGGATAGTTGCTATCCCAAGCGCTGGTCGCGGGCGTCCTGCGTCTCTTCGGTCGCCTTCTTGGTCGCGCTCTTTGTCACCGCGCTCACTTCGCCCTTGCGGCTCGAAATCTCGATCGCCTTGCGCCCGGAAATCTCGCTGCCGGCATCGTCCGGCATCCGCCAGAACGAGAACGCCGACAGCGCCGTCAGCACCGCGACGACGACGAAAGCCGGTGCGAAATCGTCGGCGCCGAGCGCCGTCGAATGCCGCAGCGCCATGGTGGCTTCCACCGAGAATGCGCCGACCGCGACACCAGCCGAGATCGCGAGCTGCTGGCCGACGCTGACCAGCGTGGTGGCGCGGCTCATCTGCGGAGTCTGCACCTCCGCATAGGCCACCGTGTTGATCGCGGTGAACTGCAGCGAGCGGAAGAAGCCGCCGACCAGCAGGATGATCATGATCAGCAGCAGCGGCGTCGCCGGCGTGAACAGCGCGCAGGCTGCCAGAAAGACCGAACTGACCAGCGCGTTGATGGTCATGATGCGGCGGAAGCCGAAGGTGCGGATGATCCGCGCCGCTAGCGGTTTCATGCCCATCGCGCCGGCCGAGGAGGCGAAGGTGACGAGGCCGGACTGGAACGGCGTCAGTCCGAAGCCGATCTGCATCAACAGCGGCAAAAGAAACGGCAGCGCGCCGATGCCGAGCCGGAACAGGAAGCCGCCGGTCAGCGAGGCGCGCAGCGTCGTCAGCCGCATCAGCGAGAAGTCGAGCACCGGCGAGGCGGTGCGCCGGGCGTGGCGCAGATACAGCAGCATCGAGCCGCAGCCGACCACGATCAGCGCGGTGACCACCGGCCAGGGCAGCAGGCCGAGCCCCGCGACCGACAGGCCGAAGGCGATGCCCGCGAGGCCGACGCCGGCCAGCACTAAACCATAGACGTCGAGCCGCTCGGGGTTCTCGCTGCGGATCGGATCGATGTAGCGCTGCGCGAAAAAGATGCCGGCGAGCCCGATCGGGATGTTGATCAGAAAGATCCAGTGCCACGAGAAATACGTCGTGATGAAGCCGCCGAGCGGAGGCCCGATCACCGGGCCGATCAGCGCCGGCACTGTCATCCACGCCATCGCGCCGACCAGCGCCGCCTTGTCGATCGAGCGCAGCAGCACCAATCGCCCGACCGGCGTCATCATCGCCCCGCCGAGGCCTTGCAGGATGCGGGCGGCAACGAAATCGTTGATCGAGTGCGCCAGCGCGCAGCCGATCGAGCCGACCATGAACACCGCGATCGCAGCCGAGAACACGGTGCGGGCGCCGAACCGGTCGGCCGCCCAGCCCGACGCCGGGATGAACACTGCCAGCGACAGCAGATACGACGTGATCGCCAGCTTCAGCGTCAGCGGCGAGGTGCCGATATCCGCCGCGATGGCCGGCAGCGAGGTGGCGATCACGGTGGCGTCCATGTTTTCCATGAACAGCGCGGCGGCCACGATCAGCGGGATCAGTCGTTCTTTTTGCATGCCGGATGAGGTCGGAGGAGGGGTGGCCGGGCTGTAGCACCTGCGCCCTGCAGTCGCTATTGCGGAAGCGGGCGTGCTTCCTAAATCCTCCGTGACCGGTGCGTTCCCTCGCACATCTGCCGGAATTCCAAGGCGCGGAGGTTCGCCGATGATCTACCTGCTTGCTGCCTTTGTGCCGCCGCTCGGCCTGTTGTTCAACGGCCAGCCGCTGTCGGCCGTGTTCAACCTGGTGCTGCTGGTCATCTGTCTGGTGCTCGGGCTGATCTTCCAGCCTCTGCTGCTGGTGCCGTCGCTGCACGCGCTGATTGCCGTGCGGATGCAGCGTGAGAAGCGGATGCATCGCGAAGTCGTCGAGGCGATCCGCCAATACGGCCCGCCGCAGGGCTATCGGCGTTGAGGGGGCGCTGAGCGGGCGATCGTCGCCGCACAGCGGGTTTTGTGATACGCTGCCATCATGCACGTCGCGCTCCGCCCACCTTCCGATTTTCTTGCCGAGCTTGAGCGGAAGCATTTCTGGTGGGAGCCGATCGGTGACGCGCCACGTTCCGCTAGCCGGATCGTGGCGCAGGCTATGAGCTATGCGAACTTTGCCGAGATCCGCCAACTCGAAACCGTGCTCGGCCCGGACCTGCTCACCGATGTGATGCTGGATGCGCAGCCGGGCTGGATCGACCCGCGGTCCTGGGAGCTTTGGCGCGGGCGCCTGCAGCGCGCGACTGGCCGGCCGATCCCGGAGGAGCCGCCGCAAAGGACGTTCGATGTGGACGACCTTTGAACCTCGGCTGGACGTCCTGCCCGAGGCGCAACTTCAAGTCTGGCCGCTGCTCGCATTCACCCTGGCGCAGGAATTCGTCCTCTATGGTGAGACGGCTGTCGTGCTGCATCTAGGACACCGCGTGTCGGTCGATTTCGACTTCTTCCGTTCGGAGCCGCTGGAGAAGCGTCAGCTCGACGTCGCTTTGAGAGGGTTTCCGGACTGCGAAGTCGTTCAAGACGACAGGGACACGCTGGTCGTCCGGACGCAATTGCCTGCAGGCGCGGTGAAAATTTCATTCTTCGGAGGTCTCGGCTTTCCTAGGATCAATCCGCCATTGCTGACGACCGACCGCGTATCGTTGGTGGCGTCGCGTGAAGACTTGCTGGCAACCAAGTTAAAGGCCGTTCTGGATCGAGCCGAGGCCAAGGATTACCGCGACATCGCGGCGCTGCTGGGAGCCGGTGTGTCTCTCGGCAGGGGGCTGGCAGGCTTTGCGCAGATTTTCCGCCGTGATCCGGCTCTGCCGCTGCGGGCGCTGGGCTTTTTCAACGACGGAGATCTGGCCACGTTGCCAGACAGCGACCGACGATTGCTCAGGGCGGCGCGCGATTCGATAACAGAAATCCCTGATTTGTCTGTGCTTTCCGGCCCGCTCGCGGCGCCGTGAAGGTGCCGCCGCGGAGGCAGGTGGGATGCGCCGCTTCCCCCTATGATTCGTCATATCGCCATGATATCGACCACCGCCAACCCTACCGACGGGCTCGATTCGACGGCGCCGCCTCTTGCGGCGCCGAATGTGTCTCCCGTCCCCGCAAGATCGAGCGCGGCCGTCGTTGCCGCCGAACGGAGTTGGCCATGGCGTCAGTGAACAGATCCCCGCAGTTTCAGGAAGCCTACACGTTCGATGACGTGCTGCTGAAGCCCGGCCTGTCGGACGTGCTGCCGTCCGAGGTCGATATCCGCTCGCGCATCACCCGCTCGGTGACGCTCAACGTGCCGATCATCGCCTCGGCGATGGATACCGTGACCGAAGCCCGCATGGCGATCGCCATGGCGCAGGCCGGCGGCATCGGCGTGATCCACCGCAATTTCGATCCGGAAGGCCAGGCCGCCCAGGTTCGGCAGGTCAAGAAGTTCGAATCCGGCATGGTGGTCAATCCGCTCACCATCAGCCCCGACGCCAAGCTGGCCGACGCGCTGGCGCTGATGAATCAGTACGGTTTCTCCGGCATTCCGGTGGTGACCGGCGCACAGGGCCACGGCCCGGGCAAGCTGGTCGGCATCCTGACCAATCGCGACGTCCGCTTCGCGACCGATCCGTCGCAGAAGGTGTCGGAGCTGATGACGCATCAGAACCTCGTCACCGTGCGCGAGGGCGTCAGCCAGGACGAAGCCAAGAAGCTGCTGCACCAGCATCGCATCGAAAAGCTGCTGGTCGTCGACGATCAGTACCGCTGCGTCGGCCTGATTACCGTCAAGGACATGGAGAAGGCGGTCGCGCATCCGCTGGCGTCGAAGGACGCGCAGGGCCGGCTGCGGGTGGCCGCGGCGACCACGGTCGGCGAGGGCGGCTTCGAGCGCACCGAGCGGCTGATCGAGGCCGGCGTTGACCTCGTCGTCGTCGATACCGCGCACGGCCATTCGCAGCGCGTGCTCGAGGCGGTGACCCGGATCAAGCGCATCTCCAACGCCGTGCAGGTCCTCGCCGGCAACATCGCGACTCGCGAAGGCGCGCAGGCGCTGATCGATTCCGGCGCGGATTGTATCAAGGTCGGCATCGGTCCGGGCTCGATCTGCACCACCCGCATGGTCGCCGGCGTCGGCGTGCCGCAGCTCACCGCGATCATGGACGCGGTCGAGGCGTGCAAGAAAGCCGACGTGCCGGTGATCGCCGACGGTGGTATCAAGTACTCCGGCGACCTCGCCAAGGCGCTCGCGGCCGGCGCCGACATCGCGATGGTCGGCTCGCTACTCGCCGGCACCGACGAGACCCCCGGCGAAGTGTTCCTGTGGCAGGGCCGTTCCTACAAGGCCTATCGCGGCATGGGCTCGGTCGGCGCGATGGCGCGCGGCTCGGCCGACCGCTACTTCCAGCAGGACATCAAGGACACGCTGAAGCTGGTGCCGGAAGGTGTCGAAGGCCAGGTGCCGTACAAGGGCCCGGTCGGCAACGTCGTGCATCAGCTCGCCGGCGGCCTGCGCGCCGCGATGGGCTATGTCGGCGCCAAAACGCTCGGCGAATTCCACGACAAGGCCCAGTTCGTCCGCATCACCGGCGCCGGCCTGCGCGAAAGCCACGTCCACGACGTCACCATCACCCGCGAGAGCCCGAACTACCCGGGCGGTGTGTGAGGTGCGGGCGCATATCGTATTGGCGCATCCGGAGCCGGGGTCTTACAACGGTCATCTTGCCGCGACCGCGCGGCAGGTACTTGCCGAGCAGGGATGGTCCGTCACCGTCTCTGATCTCTACGCGATGGGATTCGATCCCTGCGAAGCGGCGAAGCACTTCACACAACCGAACGATCCCGGCCGGTTCGACGCGCAAAGCGAGCAGCGGCACGCCTCCGCGAACCACACGCTACCGACCCATGTCGCGGAGGAGATCGCCAGGCTCGATCAGTCCGATCTTGTGATCCTGCAGTATCCGATGTGGTGGCATATGCCTCCGGCGATTCTGAAGGGTTGGTTCGATCGGGTGTTCGCCTATGGCGAGATCTATACGAGCCGGATGCGGTTCGAGAACGGCCGCTTCAAAGGCAAGCGGGCGATGCTGTCGGTGACGGTCGGCACCAGCGAGGCGACCTACGCCTACAATGGCCGTAGTGGCGATATCGACCTGATGCTGTGGCCGGTCAATTTCAACCTGGCCTATGTCGGGTTCGACGTCGTCAAGCCGTTCGTGGCCTATGGGGTCGAAAGCGGGATTCGCTATTCCGAGCCGGAAGCGATCGAGGCGCGGCTGCAGGACATCGTCGTGGATTGGAGCCGAGTCCTGCAAACGATCGCCGAACGCCCCACCGTGCCGTTCAATCGCATGGCGGAGTGGGGCGAAGACGGACGGATCATTTCGACCGCGCCGAGCTATTCGCCGTTCATCCGCCACCAGCCCTAGCGGAACGCAGAACTACGTTCCCGTCGATTAGCCGGTTCGTTGGCAGTTTTCTCCGCAGTTGGCGAATTGGATGCAGTCGCATACAGTCCAGCCTCCAATCCCGCTCTCTCAACAAGCCTCAAAAAAGGAAACGCAATGTCCAAGGCCAAGCGTATCGTTCTTGCCTCGCGTCCGGTCGGCGAGCCGACCGCGGCGAATTTTCGTCTCGAGGAAGTCGACGTGCCGACGCCGGGCGAGGGGCAGGTGCTGCTGCGGACGATCTGGCTGTCGCTCGATCCGTATATGCGCGGCCGTATGAGCGACGGTCCGTCCTACGCGCAGCCGGTTCCGGTCGGCGGCGTGATGGAAGGCGGCACGGTGTGCGAAGTGATCGACAGCAAGAGCCCCGGCTTCGCCAAGGGTGACATCGTGCTGGCGCACAGCGGCTGGGCCACGCATGCCGTGGCCGACGCCAAGCCGCTGCGCAAGATCGATCCGTCGCTCGGCCCGGTCTCGACCGCGGTCGGCGTGCTCGGCATGCCCGGCATGACCGCCTAGACCGGCCTGCTCGACATCGGCCAGCCGAAGGAAGGCGAGACTGTCGTGGTCGCGGCTGCGTCCGGCGCAGTGGGCTCGGCGGTCGGGCAGATCGCCAAGATCAAGGGCGCGCGTGCAGTCGGCATCGCCGGCGGCAAGGAGAAGTGCGACTACGTCAAGAACGAGCTCGGCTTCGACGATTGCCTCGATCACCGCGATCCCGATCTCGCCGCCAAGCTCAAGGCGGCGTGCCCCAAGGGCATCGACGTGTACTTCGAGAACGTCGGCGGCGAAGTGTTCGAGGCGGTGTTTCCGCTGCTCAACGCGTTTGCCCGCATTCCGGTTTGCGGCCTGATCGCGCAGTACAACGCCTTCGAAGCACCGCCGACGCCGAAATGGGCGACCGCGATGATGCGCCACGTGCTGACCAAGCGGCTCACCATCCGCGGCTTCATCGTCAGCGACTTTGCCGGCCGCCGTCAGGAGTTTCTCCGCGACATGTCGCAGTGGGTGCGCGACGGTAAGGTGAAGTACAAGGAGTTCGTCACCGAGGGAGTCGAGAGCGCGCCGGACGCTTTCATCGGCCTGCTGAAGGGCGCCAATTTCGGCAAGCAGCTGGTCCGCGTCGGCGCCGACAAGGCCTGACCTGAAACGTCGCGGGGCGGAGCCTCGGCATTGCCGGGACGCTGCCCTGCGGCGGTTCGATTGTCATCATCTGGCGCAGTCGCGTATAGCGGATCGACACGAAGGAGAGCGTTCATGTCGGTCCAGATGGTGCTGCTGCCGGTATTCGCATTGATCGGACTGATGTTCGCGCTGCTGCTCGGAACCTTCGCCGGCCGCTTCAAGGCGCTGTCTTCCGGCCAGACCAGGATGAGCGACATCGCGCTCGGCGAGTCGAACTGGCCGCCGCAGGTGATGCAGGTCGGCAATTGCCTGCGCAATCAGTTCGAACTGCCGGTACTGTTCTACGTGCTGGTGGCGATCGCGCTGCCGCTGCGGAAGATGGACCTCGTCCTGGTGCTGCTGTCCTGGGTCTTCGTCGTCGCGCGCTACGCCCATGCGGGTGTGTTCGTCACCTCCAACAATGTCGGACACCGCGGCCCGGTGTGGCTGGCCGGCGCGCTGGTGCTGATGGCGATGTGGCTGTATTTCGCGCTGCGCATTCTGCTCCTGCTCTGAGGCGCACGCGCGCCCGACCTATTCGAAAGTCTGCCATGACCCCAGCCGCACGGCTGTCCGCAGCCATTGACCTGATCGCCGCCATCGATGCGCAGCGGATCCCGGCCGCCAAGGCCCTCAAGGAATGGGGGACCGCGCATCGCTACGCCGGCTCCGGCGACCGTGCCGCGATCGCCGGCCTGGTGTGGGACGTGCTGCGTCGCCGCGCCTCCAGCGCGTATCTGATGGACGCGGACACCCCGCGGGCGCGGGTACTCGGCATGCTCAAGCTTGAGCGCGGCATGGATGTGGAGACGATCGCGGCGCTGTGCGACGGCGGCCGCTACGCGCCGGAGCCGCTGACCGACGCCGAGCGCGCCGCGCTGACGACCCGCACGCTCGACAGCGCGCCACCACACGTCGCCGGCGACTATCCGGAATGGCTCGACGAGCAATTCGCCGCGCTGTTCGGCGATGCGCGCGTCGCCGAGGCCACCGCGATGGCGAGCCGCGCGCCGCTCGATCTACGCGTCAACACGCTGAAGGGCAAGCGCGACAAGGCGCTGGCGTCGCTCAAGCATCTCGGCGCGACCGAAACGCCGTGGTCGCCGCTCGGGCTGCGGATCGAGCTCGGTGCCGATGCGCGCAACCCGGGCATCCAGGCCGAGCAGGATTTCATCAAGGGCGCCGTCGAGGTCCAGGACGAAGGCTCACAGCTTGCAGCGCTGCTGTCGGGCGCCAAGCCCGGCGAGCAGGTGATCGACCTGTGCGCCGGCGCCGGCGGCAAGACCCCCGCCTTGGCCGCGATGATGCAAGGCAAAGGCCGGCTGATCGCCACCGACGGCGACAAGCGCCAGCTCGCGCCGATCCACGACCGGCTGTCGCGCGCCGGCGTGCACAATGCCGAGGTGAGAGCGCCCAAGGGTGACGCCGATCCGCTGGCCGACATCAAGGCCAGCGCCGATCTGGTGCTGGTCGACGCGCCGTGCACCGGCACCGGCACCTGGCGCCGCAACCCCGACGCCAAATGGCGGATGCGCCCCGGCGCGCTGGAGATCCGCCTGAAGGACCAGGCCGAGGTGCTGGCCCGCGCGGCGCGGCTGGTGAAGCCCGGCGGCCGCATCGCCTACGTGACCTGCTCGGTGCTGCCGGCAGAGAATGTCGAGCAGGTGAGGGCCTTCGTCGCCGCCCACCCCGACTTCACCCCAACCCCGCCCGCCGAACTCGCCGCCGCCCTGTGGGACAAAGCCGACGCCTTCCTGGCTGCCACCTGGCCGACGCCCGAAGGCCTCCTCCTGACCCCGCGCCGGACCGGGACGGACGGCTTTTTCATCAGCGTCTTGAAGCGCAAAGCCTAACCCCAAGCACAGCGCGCTCCCTCTCCCGCCCTGCGGGAGAGGGCTGGGGTGAGGGCGACGCAAGCACAGTGCCTGGGGACCCCCACCCCCGTCCCCTCCCCGCAAGGGGGAGGGGAGTAGGGCACAGCGCGCTCCCTCTCCCGCTTGCGGGAGCGGGCTGGGGTGAGGGCGACGCAGGCACTGCGTTCGCAGAACAGCATCCT
>NZ_JBMDXE010000135.1:0-32850 GCF_048594845.1 Rhodopseudomonas sp.
TCGAGTTGGTTGCGCGGGGTGAAACGGGGTATCGGCCGCGGCTGGCTACTATGGACGACGCGCCGCCGATGCTCGGCGTCCAGGCCCGGCCCGATGCGCTGGCGCTGTGGGCGCGGCCTATGATCGCGATCGTCGGCTCGCGCAACGCCTCGGGCGCCGGGCTGACAGTCGCCGCGCAGCTCGCCGCCGATCTGGGCAGCGCCGGCTTCGTGGTGATTTCCGGGCTGGCGCGCGGCATCGACCAGGCCGCGCATCGCGCGAGCCTCGACAGCGGCACCGTCGCGGTGCTGGCCGGCGGCCACGACAAGATCTATCCGGCCGAGCACGAGGACCTGCTGCTCGACATCATCGAGGCGCGCGGCGCGGCGATCTCGGAGATGCCACTCGGCCATGTGCCGCGCGGCAAGGACTTTCCCCGCCGCAACCGGCTGATCTCCGGCGCGTCGGTCGGCGTCGCCGTCATCGAGGCGGCGTTTCGCTCCGGCTCGCTGATCACCGCGCGTCGCGCCGCCGATCAGGGCCGCGAGGTGTTCGCCGTCCCGGGTTCGCCACTCGACCCGCGCGCCGCCGGCACCAACGATCTCATCAAGCAGGGCGCGACGCTGATCACCTGCGCGGCCGACATCGTCCAGGCGGTCGCGTCGAGCCTGGAGCGGCCGATCGAGCTGCCCGGCCGCGAGCCCGAGCATCCGCCGCCGGCGAGCGAGCCGGACGCCAGCGACCGCGCCCAGCTGCTGCGATTACTCGGCCCCTCGCCGATCGGCATCGACGATCTGATCCGGCTGAGCGGCATCAGTCCAGCGGTGGTGCGGACGGTGCTGCTCGAACTCGAACTCGCCGGAAGGCTGGAGCGCCATGGCGGCGGGCTGGTGTCGCTGAGCTGAGCCTCAGCGCTCGTCGAACGCCTGCCGCGCGGTTTCGATTTCCGGCAGATGCTCGAGCGCCCAGGTGCCGAGCGCCTGCACCGGCTGGCTGAGACCGTGGCCGAGCGGTGTCAGCTCGTAGTCGACACGCGGCGGGACGGTCGGAAACACCGTGCGCGTGACCAGGCCGTCGCGTTCCAGCCCGCGCAGCGTCAGCGTCAGCATCCGCTGCGAGATCCCGCCGACCATCCGCTTCAGCTCGTTGAAGCGGCGCGGCCGCTCGCGCAGCAGCATGATCACCAGCACGGTCCATTTGTCGCCAACCCGCGACAGCACCGAATTGACGCCGAGGCAGTCGCTATGGGCACTCGCGCCCTGCGGCGCAGGCACATCGCTGTGCCCGGGATCATCGCTGTGCGCAGGCAAATGGCTGTGCTCGGGTTTCAAAATAGTGCCTTCTTGTGGGATTTCGCCGGTCACTCATAGTGCGTCAGTTACAAATCTATACCAAGGAAGACGCCAATGAAACTGCTGCACATCGACTCCAGCGTACTCGGTCCCAACTCCGTCAGCCGAAAGGTCACCGCCGCCATCGTCGACCGGCTGCGCCAGGCGCATCCGGGCCTGATGGTCACCTACCGCGACGTCACCACCGAGCCGCTGCGACATCTGTCCGGCTCGCACCTCGCGGTCGCCCACGGCGCTACGCCGGAGCCGTCGCTGCAAGACGACCTCGCCGCCGGCCAGGACGTGCTGGAGGAATTCCTCGCTGCCGATATCGTGGTGGTCGGCGCGCCGATGTACAATTTCACCATCCCGAGCCAGCTGAAGTCCTGGATCGACCGCATATTGGTCGCCGGCAAGACCTTCAGCTATGGGCCGAACGGGGTCCAGGGACTGGCGGCCGGCAAGCGGGTGATCGTCGCGGTGTCGCGCGGCGGCTACTACGGCGCCGACACCCCGATGGCGGCCGGGGAGCATCTGGAGAGCTATCTGCGGTTCGTGTTCGGCTTCATCGGCATCACCGATCCGGAGATCATCTCGGCCGACGGCATCCAGGTCGGGCCGGAGCATCGCGAGAAAGCGCTGGAAACGGCGCTGTCGGCGGCAGCCAGTCTGCGAGCCGCCTGACGTCTGCGGCCTGCCTAAAAAAGCAACGGCTCGAAGTGGGGGACACTTCGAGCCATCTCGGAGGCGGACGTACATCCGGCCCGCCTCCCGCTTATTTGGAATCGTGAACGAATTTAGTTAACGATTGGTAAACGACGGAAAGTCGTTACGTTCGCCCAACAACGCCGAACCCATCGGGATGTTCCTGGACCGGATCGCGGGGCCCCTCTCCTTGCATTCGACTTGTACGTCTTCACGAGATGGATGAACGAAAGAAGATCCATGCTGTCCAAGACCTTGGCTGGATCAGCGAAGGTGCGACTGCGATGGCATCACTCTTTAGGTGAGCCATGTTTGCGACCGATTTCGGTCGCCTCCATCCGTGCCATATCAAGCAGGTAACAAAGAACCTCGAGACGGTGGATGTCGGCGATCCGGATCAGATCCTCGATCGCCTCGGCAACGTAACCGGCGGCCTCGCCCGGGCCGCCGTCGCGGGACATGGAGCCGCGGCTCCGATTACGTGACATAGGCTGACGACTCCTCGGCCACCGCGCGACCATCGACATGGCACAGCTCGATTTACTACTATAGGTTGCACAACTCTAGGTTTAAATTTTGCGAGCGATACGACGAAAGGCTGCAAGCTCCGTCCGCCTGCAACACAGCCCCGATTTGACAGCGACCGCCTCACCACCCATGTTCCGGCGCAAGTGGCCAGCGCGAGTCTCGCGAAACAGCCCTCATTCTTCCAGCTAAGTCATTGGATTCCGATGAATCTCGTCATTGTCGAGTCGCCCGCCAAGGCCAAGACGATCAACAAATATCTGGGCTCGTCCTACGAGGTCCTGGCGTCGTTCGGCCATGTGCGCGACCTGCCGGCCAAGAACGGGTCGGTCGATCCCGAAGCCGATTTTCAGATGATCTGGGAGGTCGATCCCAAGGCCGCGAGCCGGCTGAACGACATCGCCAAGGCGCTCAAGGATGCTGACAAGCTGATCCTCGCAACCGACCCTGATCGCGAGGGGGAGGCCATCTCCTGGCACGTGCTGGAGGTGATGAAGCAGAAGCGTGCGCTGAAGGACCAGAAGGTCGAGCGCGTCGTGTTCAACGCTATCACCAAGCAGTCGGTCACCGACGCGATGAAGCATCCGCGCGAGATCGACGGTGCGCTGGTCGACGCCTATATGGCGCGCCGCGCGCTCGACTATCTGGTCGGCTTCACGCTGTCTCCCGTGCTGTGGCGCAAGCTGCCCGGCGCCCGCTCGGCCGGCCGCGTGCAGTCGGTGGCGCTGCGACTGGTCTGCGACCGCGAGACCGAGATCGAGAAATTCGTCCCGCGCGAATACTGGTCGCTGATCGCCACGCTAGCGACGCCGCGCGGCGACACCTTCGAGGCGCGCCTCGTCGGCGCCGGCGGCAAAAAGATCGCGCGGCTCGACATCGGCACCGGCGCCGAGGCCGAAGACTTCAAGAAGGCGATCGAGGCCGCGAACTTCCGCGTCGCGTCGGTCGAAGCCAAGCCGGCCCGTCGCAATCCCTACGCCCCATTCACCACCTCGACGCTGCAGCAGGAAGCCAGCCGCAAGCTCGGCTTCGCGCCGGCCCACACCATGCGGGTGGCGCAGCGGCTGTATGAAGGCGTCGACATCGGCGGCGAAGTCGCGGGTCTCATTACTTATATGCGAACCGACGGCGTCCAGATCGATGCCTCCGCCATCACCCAGGCCCGCACGGTGATCGGCGAGGATTACGGCAAGGCCTATGTGCCGGAATCGCCGCGGCAGTATCAGACCAAGGCCAAGAACGCCCAGGAGGCGCACGAGGCGATCCGCCCGACCGATTTGTCTCGGCGCCCGTCCGACGTCGGCCGCCGGCTCGAGCCGGACCAGGCCAAGCTGTACGAACTTATCTGGATCCGCACCGTCGCCAGCCAGATGGAATCGGCCGAACTCGAACGCACCACCGTCGACATCGAAGCCACAGCTGGATCGCGGACGCTCGAGCTGCGCGCCACCGGCCAGGTGGTGAAGTTCGACGGCTTCCTCGCCGCCTATCAGGAAGGCCGCGACGACGACAGCGAAGACGAAGACTCCCGCCGCCTCCCCGCGATGAGCCAGGACGAGGCGCTGAAGCGCGAAGCGCTGGCGGTGACGCAGCACTTCACCGAGCCGCCGCCGCGCTTCTCGGAAGCCTCGCTGGTCAAGCGGATGGAAGAGCTCGGCATCGGCCGGCCGTCGACCTACGCATCGATCCTGCAGGTGCTGAAGGATCGCGGCTACGTCCGCTTGGAAAAGAAGCGGCTGTACGGCGAGGACAAGGGCCGCGTCGTTGTCGCCTTCCTCGAGAACTTCTTCGCCCGCTACGTCGAATACGATTTCACCGCGTCGCTCGAAGAAGACCTCGACCGCATCTCCAACAATGAAGTGTCGTGGAAAGAAGTGCTCGCCGAGTTCTGGCGCGGCTTCATCGGCGCGGTCGACGAGATCAAGGAGTTGCGCGTCGCGCAGGTGCTCGACGTCCTCGATGAAATGCTCGGGCCGCACATCTATCCGGCGCGCGAGGACGGTGGCGATCCGCGGCAGTGCCCGACCTGTGGCACCGGGCGGCTGAATCTCAAGGCCGGCAAGTTCGGCGCCTTCGTCGGCTGCACCAACTATCCGGAATGCCGCTACACCCGGCCGCTCGCCGCCGATGGCGGCGCGGAAGCCGATCGCGTGCTCGGCACCGATCCCGAGACCGGGCTCGACGTCGCAGTGAAGTCCGGCCGGTTCGGGCCGTACATCCAGCTCGGCGAAGCCAAGGATTATGGCGAAGGCGAGAAGCCGAAGCGTGCCGGCATCCCGAAGGGCACCTCGCCGGCCGACGTCGAGCTCGACGTGGCGCTCAAGCTGCTCGCGCTGCCGCGCGAAGTCGGCAAGCATCCGGAGAGCGGCCAGCCGATCAAGGCCGGCATCGGCCGCTTCGGCCCCTATGTGCAGCACGAGAAGACCTATGCCAGTCTCGAGGCCGGCGACGACGTGCACACGATCGGCCTCAACCGCGCGGTGACGCTGATCGCCGAGAAGGTCGCCAAGGGCCCGAGCAAGGGCCGGTTCGGCTCCGATCCCGGCAAAGCGCTGGGCGATCACCCGACGCTCGGCGCGGTCGCGGTGAAGAAGGGCCGCTACGGCGCTTACGTCACCGCCGGCGGCGTCAACGCCACGATTCCGAACGACAAGACCGACGAGACCATCACGCTGCCCGAAGCGATCGTGCTGCTCGACGAGCGCGCCGCCAAGGGCGGCGGCGCCAAGGTCAAGAAGAAGGCTCCGGCCAAGAAAGCCGCAGCCAAGAAGGCCGATGGCGACGCCAAGCCGGCCAAGAAGGCCGCGGTCAAGAAAGCCAAGCCGAAAGCCGAAGGCGCCGCCGCCAGCAAGGCGCGCGCACCGGTGACGGCCAAAACCACGGCCAAGCCCGCGGCGAAGAAGGCCGCCAAGCCCAAAGCCGCGGCCAAGAGTAGCGCCGCCAAGAACGGATAGATGTGAGCAAGCCGCGCGACGCGAAGTTTCCGGACAAGGCTACTCTCCTCGCCTTCATCCGCGCCCATCCCGGCAAGGTCGGCACCCGCGAAATCGCGCGCGAGTACGGCCTGAAGAACGCCGATCGCGCCGAACTGAAGCGGATGCTGCGCGAACTCTCCGACGCCGGCACCATCCGCAAGAGCGGCCGTCGCAAAGTAGCCGAGCCGGCGACGCTGCCGCCGACGCTGCTCGCAGATATCACCTCGCGCGATGCCGATGGCGAACTGATCGCCGTGCCGTCCGAATGGGACGAGCAGGACGGCGACGCGCCGAAGATCCGCATTCACACCCCGCGCCGCATCAAGCCCGGCACCGCCGCCGGGCTCGGCGACCGCGCGTTGCTGCATGTCGAGCCGTCGGAGAATCGCGACGACGGCCCGGCCTATGTCGGCCGTGTCATCCGTGTACTCGACCGCGGCCGTGCCCGCCTGCTCGGCATATTTCGCGCACTGCCGGATGGCGGCGGACGGCTGGTGCCAGTCGACAAGAAACAGGCCGGCCGCGAACTCAACATCTCGGCCCACGATGCCGGCGGCGCGCAAGACGGCGACCTTGTCAGCGTCGAACTGATCCGCACCCGCGCCTATGGGCTCGGCTCCGGCCGCGTCAAGGAACGGCTCGGCTCGCTGGCGACCGAGAAGGCCGTCAGCCTGATCGCGATCCACAGCCACGACATCCCGCAGGAATTCTCGCCGGCAGCGATCCGCGAAGCCGAAGCGGCGGAGCCGGCGACGCTCAAGGGCCGCGAGGACTGGCGCGAGCTGCCGCTGGTGACGATCGATCCGCCGGACGCCAAGGACCACGACGACGCGGTCTATGCCGAGCCGGACGAGGATCCCGACAACAAAGGCGGCGTCATCGTGTACGTCGCCATCGCCGACGTTGCCTACTACGTGCGGCCGGACTCGGCGCTCGATCGCGATGCGCTGCGCCGCGGCAATTCGGTGTACTTCCCCGACCGCGTCGTACCGATGCTGCCGGAGCGCATCTCCAACGATCTGTGCTCGCTGAAGCCGAACGAGGCCCGCGGCGCCCTCGCCGTCCGCATGGTGATCGGCGCCGATGGCCGCAAGCGCTCGCACAGCTTCCACCGCGTGCTGATGCGCTCCGCCGCGAAGCTGAACTACGCGCAGGCGCAGGCAGCGATCGACGGCCAGCCCGACGACACCACCGGCCCGCTGCTCGAGACGATCCTGAAGCCGCTCTACGAGGCCTATGCGATCGTCAAGCGCGGCCGTGATGAACGCGATCCGCTCGATCTCGATCTGCCCGAGCGCAAGATTCTGCTGAAGCCGGACGGCACCGTTGACCGCGTCATCGTGCCGGAGCGGCTCGACGCGCATCGGCTGATCGAGGAATTCATGATCCTCGCCAACGTCGCCGCCGCCGAGATGCTGGAGAAGAAGGCCCTGCCTTTGATCTACCGCGTGCACGACGAGCCGACGGTGGAGAAGGTCCACAATCTCATCGACTTCCTGAAGACGCTCGACCTCTCCTTTGCCAAAGGCGGCGCGATGCGCCCGGCGCAGTTCAACCGTATCCTGGCGATGGTCAAAGGCGAGGACGCCGAGCCGCTGGTCAACGAGGTGGTGCTGCGCTCGCAGGCGCAGGCCGAATACAGCTCCGAGAACTACGGCCATTTCGGCCTCAATCTTCGCCGCTACGCGCATTTCACCTCGCCGATCCGGCGCTACGCCGATCTCGTGGTGCACCGCGCGCTGATCCGCGCGCTCGCGCTCGGCGACGGCGCGTTGCCGCAGACCGAGACGGTGGAGACGCTGGCGGAAATTGCAGCACAGATCTCGCTGACTGAACGCCGCGCCATGAAGGCCGAGCGCGAAACCGTCGACCGGCTGATCGCCCATCACCTCGCCGACCGCATTGGCGCGACGTTCCAGGGCCGGATCTCCGGCGTTACCAAGGCGGGGCTGTTCGTCAAGCTGGCCGACACCGGCGCCGACGGGCTGATCCCGGTGCGCACGCTGGGCGCCGAGTACTACAATTATGATGAAACCCGGCACGCGCTGATTGGAACGCGCAGCGGCGTCATGCATCGATTGGGGGATGTGGTCGACGTCCGTTTGGTGGAAGCTGCGCCGGTGGCCGGCGCGCTGCGGTTCGAGCTGATCGCCGGCGGCAGCATCGCGGACCGGCGGCACCGCAAGGGACCGAAGGGTAAGGCGATCGGCCGCGCCAAGACGGCGAAGACCGGCAAAGGTGGTGGACCGGCTGGGCACGCCAAGAGTGCGAAAACGAAGGGTCGTAACAACAAGGGCGGCAAGCCCGCGAAACCAAAAAAGACCAAACCAGGGAAGGGAAAGCGATGAAGGACGTCGCGACGCAGCAGCCGGTGGTGTGGCCGCCGGAACAAGCGCCAGTGCAGCAGCGAAATGTCTGGCAGGCGATGGGACGTGGCCTGCGCGGCCGCTGCCCCCGCTGCGGTGAAGGCAAGCTGTTCCGCGCCTTCCTCAAGACCGCCGATCACTGCACGCATTGCGGCCAGGATTTCACCGGCCACCGCGCCGACGACCTCCCCGCCTATCTGGTGATCGTCATCGTCGGCCACATCGTGGTGCCGATCGCGCTGTCGGTCGAAACGAATTTCGCCCCCGCGGTGGCATTGCAGCTGGCGATTTATCTGCCTATCACTTTGCTGTCCTCGCTGCTGCTGCTGCAACCCGTCAAGGGAGCGGTGGTCGGGCTGCAATGGGCATTCCGGATGCACGGCTTCGACGAGGCCCATCCGGAAAAGATCTGACGAACAACGACGACGGCGCCAACGCCGCCGCACAAGAAACCAAACAAGAAACGAACACAGGGGCGGATATGAGCGAGACTGCGACCCAAGCAGCGAACGTCGTCGAACAGGGCGAAAAGGAAGCCGATCACCACCCGTATTTCCGGCCGAAGGATGCCGCGACGCTGATCCTGGTGGATCGCAGCGGATCGATCCCGAAGGTGCTGGTCGGCCGCCGCCACGACAAGGTGGTGTTCATGCCGGGCAAGTTCGTGTTTCCCGGCGGCCGGGTCGACAAGTTCGACAACCGCGTGCCGGTGGCGGCGCCTATCCCGCCTGAACTCGAAGCCAATCTGCTCAAGGGCAGCCCCAAGATCACCCCTGCCCGCGCCCGCGCGCTCACCATCGCGGCGATCCGCGAAGCCTGCGAAGAGACCGGCCTGTGCCTCGGCCGCAAGACCGATGCCGCGCCGTCCACCCTCGAAGGTCCGTGGCAGCCGTTCGCCGAGGCCGGCCTGCTGCCAGATCCGTCCGGCCTGTTCCTGATCGCCCGCGCGATCACGCCGCCCGGCCGCGTCCGCCGCTTCGACACCCGCTTCTTCACGGCGGATGCGTCGGCGATCGCGCACCGCGTCGAAGGCGTGGTGCACGCGGATGCCGAGCTGGTCGAGCTGGTGTGGGTCGAGCTCGGATCCAGCCCGCTCGCCGATCTGCACGCCATGACCAAGAACGTGCTCGGCGAACTCGATCGCCGCCTCGCCACCGGGCCGCTGCGGCACGACGCGACGGTGCCGTTCTTCCACTTCTACGGCGGGCGGATGCAGAAGGACATGCTGCCGGGCTGAGCGCCCGACAAGCTTGTTGGCGACCTAACGGCGCGACCAGCGCGCTGTTAGTTCGAGCACCAGCGCGAGCGCGGCGAGAGCCGCGCCGTAGCTGCTGACGACGACCCAGCCACCGTGCGACCAGGCGAACGCTGCGCCGGCCGAGCCGAGCGATCCGCCGATGAACATCCCGGTCATGAACACGGTGTTGAGCCGGCTGCGCGCCTCCGGCACCAGCGCGTAGACGATGTGCTGGTTGGAGATCAGCGCGGCCTGCAGGCCGAAATCGAGCACGATCACGCCCAGCGCCATTCCGAGAATACTGCCCCACAGCCCGAACAGCGCCCACGACGCCAGCGCCAGTGCGGCACCGATCGCGATCACCGGTTCGGGCCCGCTGCGATCCGCGATTCGTCCGGCAATCGGCGCGGCGAGCACGCCGACGACACCGACCAGACCGAACAGGCCCGCCGCATCTGCACCGAGGCCGAAGCGCGGCTCTTGCAGGTGCAGCGCCAGTACCGTCCAGAACACGCTGAACGATCCGAACAGCGCCGCCTGCACCAACGTCGCACGCCGCAATTGCGGCTGCTCGCGCCACAGCGACAGCAGCGAGGCCAACGCCTGGCCGTAGCCGATCGGCAGATGCGGATGATGACGCGGCAGCAGCCAGGCCATCACGACCGCCGCGCCAAGTGCGAACGGCGCAGACAGCCAGAACATCTCGCGCCAGCCCGAATGGCTGGCAACGAAGCCAGCGATGGTGCGGCTGAGCAGGATGCCGCACAGCAGCCCGGCCATCACCAGGCCGATCACCTTGCCGCGCCGCGCCGGTTCGGCGAGCGCCGCCGCAAACGGCACGATCTGCTGCGCGACCGTCGCGCAGGCGCCGAGCGCCAACGATGCAATCACGATAAGCCCCGCCGTCGGCGCCAGAGCGACCGCGACGAGCGCAAGCGCCAGCAGCACGAACTGCCCCGCAATCAGCCGGCGTCGGTCGGTGAGATCACCGATCGGCACCAGCAGAAACAAACCGAGCGCGTAGCCGAGCTGGGTCGCGGTCGGAATCATTCCGGTGAGGGGCGAAGCGCCGAAGTCACGCTCGATGATGCCGAGCATCGGCTGGTTGTAATAGATGTTGGCGACCGCGATGCCGGCCGCGGCCGCCATCGCCAGCGTCAGACCACCGCTGAGCCCCGGCTCCGGCGCACCCGCGGCGCCGCTCGCCCCCCTCTTGCGGGGTGGCGGCTCCGGTCTCGGGTCCTCCGCCGCGCGCAGGGCGGGTTCAGTGACGCTCATCGTTCGCCTTTCGTCTGTCTGGATCGGTCCCGAACATGGGGCACTGCGGCCCGTTGTCGAGAGCAACCAAACGAGCATCTGCGATGCACCGGCGCACGTCTTGTTGAATTTGCACGCAAATCAGGGCCCGGCGACGCTAAAAACTGCGGCGCGGGAGCGAAAATGCGCCGTATTCGGCGCCCAAAGGCCGGCCAGAACCTTGACTTTCGGACATTCGCGGCTAGTTTGCGCGCCAAACGCGGGTCCTGACGTTCGACCTCGCTGCCGATTCCCGAAATTCGAGGTTCCGACCATGGCCAAAGCGGTCACCATCAAGATCAAGCTCGTCTCGTCCGCCGACACCGGCTTCTATTACGTGACGAAGAAGAATTCGCGCACCATGACCGACAAGATGACCAAGAAGAAGTACGACCCGGTCGCGCGCAAGCACGTCGAGTTCAAGGAAGCCAAGATCAAGTAAGCCGCACGGCTCACTGACGGCTAATTCGCGGGGCCCTTGCGGGCCCCGTTTTCGTTGGTGCCTGGTCAGGTCGAATGGACAGCGCCACCCGCTCCCCTCCGTCATGCCCGCGCTTGTCGCGGGCATCCACGTCTTCCTTACCCGTGGCAAAAACGTAGATGGCCGGGACGAGCCCGGCCATGACGTGGTGAGAAGCTTCGGCTCGAAAGACGTGCGTCCTACGCCTTCATGCCGGCCTTCACCGCCTCCGCGGTGATCGGCAATGAGCGCAGGCGGGCGCCGCAGGCGTTGAAGATGGCGTTGCCGAGCGCGGGAGCGACGACCGTTACCGCCGGCTCGCCGACGCCGGTCGCCTTCTCGCCATTGGCGATGACGCTGACCGCGACCTCCGGCACCTGGCTCATCCGCAGCACATGGTAGCTGTCGAAGTTGTTCTGCTCGATCGCGCCATGCTTCAGCGTGGCTTTCTCGATCATCGCCAGCGACAGTCCCCACAAGGCCGCGCCCTCGACCTGGGCGCGGATGTTGTCGGGATGCACCTGCGTGCCGACGTCGGTGGCGACGGTGAGCTTCTTCACCTTGACGTCACCGCTCGGCGCGACAGCCACATGGGCGACGCACGCCGTCCAGCTTGCCGACGCGCGTTCCTGCGACGACACGCAGGCGACGCCCATGCCCTCGCCTTTCGGCAGTTGCTTGGCGCCGTAGCCGGCCATGCCCATCGCAGCCAGCAATGTGTTGCGCAGCCGCTGCGCGCCGCCGTCGTTCTTGCCCTTGCCGTCGAGCAGCGCGATGCGGAATTGCGCCGGGTCCTGCCCGGCGGCATGGGCGAGTTCGTCGATCATGCTTTCGACCGCCCAGAACGTCCAACCCGGTGCGACCGAGCGGAGCTGGCCGGACGGCGTCGCGTTCTGCGCCATCTCGTTGAGGATGGCGCGGACGTTGTGGTTGGGCACCGAGTAGAAGAAGTCGGCGCCGTTGACGGTGAAGGCGTCGAGCGCGCCCTTCTTGTCGACCGAGGGCGACAGGAAGTCGGGAATGCCCCAACGCTTGGTCGGCCAGGCGCTGACGACGTCGTGCTCCAGCGCGATCAGCTTGCCGTCGCCGTCGAGCCCGGCCTTGACCTTCTGAAAGGTGAGCGGGCGCGAGAAGTCCATCGTCATGTCGTCTTCGCGCGAGTAGATCACCTTCACCGGCTTGCCGACCGCCTTGGCGGCCAGCACAGCCGGCACCATCATGTCGGCGTCGAGCCGGCGGCCGAAGCCGCCGCCGAGCCAGGCCTGATGCATCACCACGTATTTGGGATCGACCCCGGCGGCACCGGCCGCGATCGCGCCGGAGCGCGTCGCGAACTGATTGCCGGAGTAGATGTGCCAGATGTCGCCCTGCTGTTGCGCGGTGGCGTTCATCGGCTCCAGCGGCGCGTGGATGTTGATGCTGGTGGTGTACTCCGCCTCCAGCACCTTGGCGGCACTGCCGAGCGCCGCGGAGGTGTCGCCGTCCTTGACGAAGAACAGCCCGGAGTCGCCCTGCGCCTGCAGCCGCTTCGCTTCCTCCAGCAAGGACTCGCTGGAGACCTCGGCGTTCGGACCCGGATTGTAGCTGATCTTCAGCGCCGCGGCCGCTTTGCGGGCGTTCGCGTAGGTGTTCGCCACCGCGACGACCCAGCCGGTCGTCGTCGCGGTCTTATCATCCAGCACGACGGCCTTGATGAAGCCCGGCACCTTCTTGGCGTCGGTGTCGTCGATCGACTTCACTGATGCGCCGTAACGCACCGGCGGCATCACGATCTTGCCGTACACCATGCCCGGCAGCATCGTGTCGATGCCGTATTTGGCGCTGCCGTTGGTCTTGGACGGAATGTCGAGCTGCGGAACCGACACGCCGATCATGCTGTACTGATCGGGCGTCTTCAGCTTGATCGCCTTGAGTTCGTCCGGCGTGAACGTCTTGGTCAGCTTGCCGCTCTTGACGATCTCGGCGAAGCTCATCGACTTCCTGGTCTTCGGATGCGTGACGCGGGAGTCGCGCACGACCAGTTCGTCCTTGAAATACGGCGGCACGCCCATCGCAGCGACCGCGGCATCGACCAGCGCGATGCGGCCGGCGGCCCCGGCGCGGCTCATCGCGTCGAAGTTCATCATCGTGCTCCAGCTGCCGCCGGTGATCTGCGCGCCGAGCACGGGGTCGTTGAACTTCGGATCGTTGGACGCGAGCTGGACCCGCATGTCCTTCCAGCTGGCGCCGAGCTCCTCGCAGATGATCTGCGCCATGGTCGAGGCGATGTGCTGGCCCATGTCGGCCTTGCCGCAAGTCACGGTGACGAGGCCATCAGGCCCGATCGCGTACCAGACACTTGGCTCGAATGCGGACGGCGCGGCGATCGCCTGATCGGCGCCGAGCAGGCCCGGCACGCTGCTATATCCGAGCACGAGGCCGGCGGCGGCGGTGCCGACAAGAAACGAACGCCGGCTGAGATCGGCGCTCTGCGAGGGCGTGACTTTCACATGCTGGTTCATGTCGCGCTCCGCTCGTTCGAGGTGCTGGCGGTCCGCATCTCGGATGCGGCGCGCATGATCGCCTTCTGGATCCGCGAATAGGTCATACAACGGCACAGATTGCCGTCCATATGCGCCACCACCTCGTCCTTGCTCGGGTTGGGATTGGCCGCGAGCAGCGAGGCCGCCTGCATGATCTGGCCGGACTGGCAGTAGCCGCATTGCGGCACCTGCTCGGCGATCCACGCCTTCTGCAGCGGATGATCGCCCTTCGGGGCGAGGCCCTCGATTGTGGTGATCTTCTTGTTGACCACGTCGCCGGCCATGGTCTGACACGACCGCACCGCTTCGCCATTGACGTGCACCGTGCACGCGCCGCACAGGCCGGCGCCGCAGCCGAACTTGGTACCGGTCATCTGCAGTTGTTCGCGGATAACCCAGAGCAGCGGCGTGTCGTTGTCCGCATCGACGGACAGACTCCGCCCATTGATATTGAGCTTGAGCATTTCTCTCCCCAATGCCGGTGCATGAAGCCGCTTACGGCGGCGCTCATTTCTGGCTTGCTGGCCTGACACCCACCGGACCGATGCCGACCTTGCCGGCAGGATGATCAGATTGTCGCAGGGAGGCAATTGCGAAGTTGAATTGGACTAATGAAATTGATGAGTAACTTGGCGGGGCTGCCGAGGACGCCGAGTTTGATGGTGCACTGCGATTTTCCAGAGAAGTAATTGGATTATCGGAGTGTTCGATCTCGTTACTTCGCGCCGCAGCACCAAATTCAAAGCCCGACCATGCCGCATTGCCGCAAACACAGCGCTTGGGCAACTATCCGATTAGTACTCAGATTGAGACAGACACAACTCGCAAGAGGCGAGCTTCGCCGATCATGAACGACAAGTTCCCGAGCTGAACCGCGAGTAAAGCCCCGGGCCGAGACTAGGCCGGCTACTCCGTCATGGCCGGGCTTACCCCGGCCACCCACGTGTTTAGAGCACGCGTCTAAGCCGCCGCCGCGACGACGCGGTTCCGGCCGTCGTGCTTGGCGCGATACAGCGCGGTGTCGGCGCGTTTGAGAAGGTCGCGGATCGGTTCACCCTTCCGCTCCAGTGTGGAGAGGCCGATGGAGATCGTCACTTCGATCCGCCGTGCGCCCTTCTCGATCGCGAACGGATCGCCCGCGATGGCGCGGCGCAACCGCTCGGCGACCATCTGGGCGACGTGCAGGTCGGTCTCCGGCATCACGATGACGAATTCCTCACCGCCGTAGCGGCAGGCGAGATCGATGCCGCGGATAGACTTCTTGATGCGCAGAGCGAATTCGCGCAGCACGTCGTCGCCGGCGTCGTGGCCGTAGGAATCGTTGATCGACTTGAAGAAGTCGATGTCGAGGATCATCAGTGCCAGCGGCTTGCCGCGAGCGCCTGCCTGTTCCGCCAGCGTTGCGAGATGGCTCTCCATGTAGCGGCGATTGTGCAGGCCGGTCAGCCCGTCGGTAATCGCCATTTCGATCGAATGCTGCACGTTGTCGCGCAGGTGATCGGTGTAGCGACGACGGCGGATCTGGGTCCGCGCACGTGCCAGCAATTCGTTCTTGTCGACCGGGCGCAGCAAGTAGTCGTTAACGCCGATCTCAAGGCCGCGAAGCAGCCGCGAATTGCTGTCGGCGTCGGCGATCGCAAGAATCGGCACATGCCGCGTCCGCTCCAGCGAGCGCGCCTGACTGCAAAGCCGCAGTCCGTCGAAATTCTCGAGGCCGAGCGAGACGATCAGCAGGTCGTAATTGCCTTCGGCGGCGTGGAACAGCGCTTCTGACGGATTGGGTTCGACGTCGATGTCGTGCTCGGCAGCGAGCATCGGGGCCAGCCGCTCGTAGGATGACGGCCGGTCGTCAACCAGAAGAATGCGCCCGCCCCGGCCCTGATCGTTGACCGCCTCGCGCTCCGGCGCCTGCACGCCGATCTCGAACGAGGTGATGGCACGCATCCGTAGCTCGTCGGTCATCATCTTCAGCCGCGTCAGCGACCGCACGCGCGCGATCAGCACGACGTCGGACACCGGCTTGGTGAGGAAATCATCAGCGCCGGCTTCGAGCCCGCGTACACGGTCGGCCGGACTGTCCAGGGCCGTCACCATCACCACCGGGATGAAGTGCGTCTTCGGATTGGCCTTGAGCCGGCGGCAGACTTCGAAACCGTCCATATCCGGCATCATCACGTCGAGCAGCACGATGTCGCACTCGGCCCGCTCGCAGATCTCCAGCGCCTGCGCGCCGTTCGACGCGGTGACGACGTCGAAATACTCGGCCGACAGCCGCGCTTCGAGCAGGCGGACGTTGGCCGGAATGTCGTCGACCACCAGGATCCGTGCGGACATGCCTTCTCCTAACCGATGAAGCGGCGCACCGTCTCGATGAACTTGCCCACCGAAATCGGCTTCGACAGGTAGGCTTCGCAGCCGCCTTCGCGGATACGTTCTTCGTCGCCCTTCATCGCGAACGCCGTCACCGCAACCACAGGAATGTGGCGCAGCTCGGGATCGTCCTTGATCCAGCGGGTCACGTCCAGGCCGGACACCTGCGGCAGCTGGATGTCCATCAGGATGAGGTCGGGACGCAGCTTGCGAACGAGGTCGAGCGCTTCATAACCGTTGCTCGTTCCCGACGTCTGGTAGCCATGGGCCTCCAGCAGGTCGCGAAAGAGCTTCATGTTGAGCTCGTTGTCCTCCACGATCAGGACGGTTTTGGCCATCCCGCCCTCCTATCCTGATACGAATATGCCCAAGTCCGGGACACGTGCGGCAGCCGGGCCGGCGCCGCACTTAACCCATGCAAGACTCGGGCATGATTGAATAAAATAGAGCCCAGAAGTTACGGAAAGGCAAACATTCCCGATGCCAAAGCGCGTCCACAATCTTCGGCAAGTTTCTGAAATCGTAGCGGTTCAAGCGCTGTCCTTCATCGCCTCGGACCCTGAGCGGCTGGGCCTGTTCCTGGCCGAGACCGGGCTCGGACCGGAGACGCTGCGGCAGTCCGCCGCCGATCCACAGTTCCTGATCAACGTGCTGCAGTTCATCATGCGCGACGACGCCACCGTGAAGGCGTTCGCGGCCTCGGTCGATCTCGATCCGACCAACGTGGCGGCGGCGCTGCAGGCGCTGGAGGAAAAGCCGTGGGAGCGCGACATTCCATGAGCCTGATCCGGTGACCGACCTTCCGCGCGGATCGCTGCGCTTCTGCCGGGACTGCCTTGCCAATAGCAGGGCGGACGCGCGGCGCTGCGCGGCGTGCGGTTCGCCGCGGCTGATCGGTCACCCGGAGCTGCCAAGCCTGACGCTGGCGCATATCGACTGCGATGCGTTCTACGCCACCGTCGAAAAGCGCGATAATCCGGACCTTGCCGACAAGCCGGTGATCATCGGCGGCGGCAAGCGCGGCGTCGTCTCCGCCGCCTGCTACATCGCCCGCACCTATGGCGTGCGCTCCGCCATGCCGATGTTCAAGGCGCTGGCGCTGTGCCCGTCAGCAAGTGTGGTGCGGCCCGACATGGCCAAATACGTTCGGGTCGGTCGCGAAGTCCGCCAGGCCATGCTGCAACTGACGCCGCTGGTCGAGCCGCTGTCGATCGACGAGGCGTTCCTCGACCTGTCCGGCACCGAGCGCCTGCACGGCACCATCGCCGCCAAGGTGCTGGCGCGGTTCGCGCGCGAGGTCGAGCGCGATATCGGCATCACGGTCTCGGTCGGGCTGTCGTGCAACAAGTTCCTCGCCAAGATCGCCTCCGATCTCGACAAGCCGCGCGGATTCGCGGCGCTCGGCCAGAGCGACGCGCGCGCCATGCTGGCCCCGCGGCCGGTCGGCTTTATCTTCGGCGTCGGCCCCGCGACCGAGGCCCGCCTCGGCCAGCGCGGCTTCCGCACCATCGCAGATTTGCAGAAGGCCGACGAGATCGAGTTGATGCGGCAGTTCGGCGACGAAGGCCGAAGGCTGTGGCGGCTGGCGCGCGGGGTCGACGACCGCAAGGTGGTCCCGGACCGAGGCGCCAAGTCGATCTCCAACGAGACGACATTCGACACCGATATCCGCGATCTGGAGACGCTGGAGCGGATCCTGTGGCGGCTGTCGGAAAAGGTGTCGTCGCGATTAAAAGGCGGGGCGCTCGCCGGTTCAACGGTAACGCTGAAGCTGAAGACCGCCGACTTCCGCCAGCGCACGCGATCGCAGACGATCCATGCGCCGACCCAGATGGCGAACCGCATTTTCGCGATCTCACGCGAGATGCTGGCCAAGGAGATCGACGGCACCGCCTTCCGGCTGATCGGCACCGGCGTCAGCGCACTGAGCGAACAGACGGAGGCCGACGAGTCCGACCTCCTCGACCGCCGCGCCGCCACCGCCGAACGCGCGATGGACGACCTACGCAAGAAATTCGGCAATGCCGCGGTGATCCGGGGGCTGGTCTATACCGGGCCGGAGAAGCCGCGGGAGTAATCGTGCGGCGAGGCGCGATGCAGAGCCGTGCCCCGGACGCTGCGCAGCGCGCCGCTCTTGCGGCGTGGTGCGCTGCAGATCCGGGACCCCGGTTTAGCTTCACGAGCCATTACCGGGGTCCCGGATCGGCGACGCCGTGCTGCGCGCGGCGCCTTGTCCGGGACACGGTGAATGTCGGTGGGAGAATTAAATCAGCCGATTACTTGCACGGCTTCAACTCTTTGACGTCGAACTTGCCCATGGCGCCGGCGAGAACGAAGTCGTTATAGTCGAGTACCAGCGAGCGGGACACCCCGTTCTCGTAGAGCTCGAAGCTCATCGCATAAACCGGTGTCTGCTCTCCGGTATCGGACTTGGCGCTGCGGTCGTAGTAGCTCACCGTGACCGGCCAGCGCGTCAGCGCTTTCATCGAGGAGTCGGAAGTCGCTGGGTCGGGCGTCGCGCCCGCGCGATCGCCGGGGATCGGCTGGCCGATCACCGTCAGGGTGTTGTAGACCTTCTCGCCGCCATCGGAGCCGTCATAGACCTGCAGCTCAAGCAGCGACTTGCCTTCGCGCGCCGCGGCGATGATGCGCTCGATCTGCTCGGTCGGGAATACGGTCTTGCCGTCAAGCGTGAACGTCTTCTGCACCGGCTGCTTCAGCTTCACCGTGATCTTGTCGCCGGTGCGCTCGGCGACGCCATCGACGTCGCTGGAGTCGCTATCGTTCATCTTGGTGTCGATCTTGAAGCGGTAGCTTTTGCCGGCGGCGTCTTCCCAGCTCGACGAGCGCAGATCGCTCAGCGTGTTCTTGCCCTCGCCGCTCTCGATCTCCGATACCTGACGGAAATCCGAGGTGTAGCCCTCGCAGGCGTTGCCGGAGAAATTGTACAGGATGCGGCCGCGCACCGAATTCACCGAGGCATTGTTGCGCGTCTTCATCAGGCTGAGATCGTACAACGCCTGATGCGGCAGGAAGGCGACGCCGGGAGCGGCAGCGGCCGGCGTCATGTTCAGCGCCGCGGCGCCGATCAGGGCGATCGCCAACGTCGAGAGGCGGACGCTCGTCTGGGGTAGCTTGCGCATGTGGTCTCCGTTGGAACCTCGGTTGAGGATAGGCAGCGGCTGACCGAGCCGCAACGGCTGCTCACCGATGGAACACCCGATTACGGTGAAATCGCGGACGAATTCGCATCAAACCTCGCTGATCGAGCCGGCCGGGGTTTGCTTGCCAGAGCAGCCGCAATCGGCCAAACAAGTGCGCCCGGTCGCGCCGGCGGCCGGGGACGTTTGTGACGAACCGACATCCAATAAACAGATAATGGGGACCATGATGGCCGGAGCAATCGAGCAGAAACTCACCGCGCAGGGAATCGTCCTGCCCGAACCCACCAGCCCGGTCGCCAACTACGTCGGCTTCGTTCGCACCGGCAATCTCCTGGTGGTGTCCGGCCAGATCTGCTTCGACGCCGAAGGCAAGCTGATCGCCAAGGGCAAGCTCGGCGCCAATGTCAGCATCGAGGACGGCAACGCCGCCGCGCGGGGCTGCGCGATCAATCTCCTGGCGCAGCTCAAGGCCGCGCTCGGCGACCTCGACAAGGTGGTGCGCGTGGTGCGGCTCGGCGGCTTCATCAATTCGACGCCCGACTTCACCGATGGCCCGAAGGTCATGAACGGCGCCTCCGACCTGATGGTCGCCGCGTTCGGCGACAAGGGCCGTCACGCCCGCACCACGATCGGCGTCGCCTCGCTGCCGGCCGACGCCGCGGTCGAGGTCGAAGGCCTGTTCGAAGTCGCCTGATTGCGGACCTGATGCGATGCGCGCTCCCGACTGGCTGACGGCGCGTCCGGTCGCGCATCGCGGACTGCACGACCGCGCCCGCGGCGTGCTCGAAAACATGCCGGCGGCGATCAATGCGGCGATCGCCGGCAACTTCGCCATCGAGGTGGACATCCAGCTCACCGCCGACGGCGAAGCGGTGGTGCATCACGACGACGACCTCGGCCGGCTGACCGAGGGCAGCGCGCCGCTGCTGTCGCTCACAGCCGCCGAGCTGCGCCAGGTCGCCTTCAAGGACACCGCCGAGCGGATGATGTCGGTCGGCGAGCTGTGCGATCTCGTTGCCGGCCGGGTGCCGCTGGTGATCGAGCTGAAGAGCCATTTCGACGGCGACCGCAAGCTGGCGTCGCGGCTGAAATCGGTGCTCGCCTCCTATCGCGGCCCGGTCGCGGCGATGTCGTTCGATCCTGACCAGGTGCTGGCGTTGCGCCAGCTCATGCCCGGCTTGCCGCGCGGCATCACCGCCGAGCGTCGTTACGACGACGCCTATTGGGCGAAGCTTCCCGCGGCGCAGCGGCGGCCGATGGAAGCGCTGCGCCACGGTCTGCGAACCCAGCCGCACTTCGTTGCCTACCGGGTCGACGACCTCCCCGCGCCCGCGCCCTGGATTGCCCGAAATCTGTTTGGCTGCGCGCTGTTAGCCTGGACCGTTCGCACGCCGCAGCAACGCGCCCGCGCCAAGCAGCACGCCGACCAGATGATCTTCGAGGGCTTCGTTCCGGAACCGTGATCGCCTCGGCCTTGCCGCACCCTTGCGCGGCGCGCCATCAGGCCCCAATCTCTGGGCATGATGCAGACGCGCCATCATCGCCTGTGATCGATCCTTGAGTCGTTCGCCCGACATCACGCTCGAAGCCGTCCCCTCGGTCGACGCTATCGCGGCGGCCGATTGGGACGCTTGCGCCCGCGGCGCGCTGGCGCCGCCGATCGACGCCTCATCCGACACTGCAGCAGCCTCCTGCGCAACGTCGGCAGCCGCCTACAATCCCTTCACGTCGCACGCGTTTTTCTCGGCGCTGGAGACCTCCAAATCCGCCAGCGTGCGGACCGGCTGGGGCCCGCGCCACCTCGTGGCCCGGCGTGGCGACCAGATCCTCGGCATCGTGCCGTGCTATCTGAAATCGCACTCGCAGGGCGAATACGTGTTCGACCGTGGCTGGGCCGACGCCTATGAGCGGGCCGGCGGCAGCTACTATCCCAAGCTGCAGGCGTCGGTGCCGTTCACGCCAGCCACGGGACCGCGCCTGCTGATCCGTCCAGGACAGGACGCCGGCGAGGTCGCCGCGGCACTGTCGAGCGGACTGGTCGCGCTGTGCAAGCTGAGCGAGGCGTCGTCCGCGCACGTCACCTTCGCGCGCGAGTCGGAATGGCGCTTCCTCGCCGAACAGGGATTCCTGCAGCGCACCGACCAACAGTTTCACTGGCACAATCAAGGCTACGGCAGCTTCGACGATTTCCTCGCGACGCTGAACTCGCGCCATCGCAAGGCGATCAAACGCGAGCGCCGCGATGCGGTGGCGAACGGCATCACCATCCATCACCTCACCGGCGCCGACATCACCGAAGACGCCTGGGACGCGTTCTTCGAATTCTACATGGAGACCGGCTCGCGCAAATGGGGCCGGCCTTATCTCAACCGCGCGTTCTATTCGCTGATCGGCGAGACGATGCGCAACGACGTGCTGCTGGTGATGGCCAAGCGCGACGGTCGCTGGGTCGCCGGCGCGATCAACTTCATCGGCGGCGATACGCTGTTCGGCCGGCACTGGGGCGCGATCGAGCATCACCCCTTCCTGCATTTCGAGGTCTGCTACTATCAGGCGATCGATTTCGCGATCGCCCGCGGCCTCAAGGTGGTGGAGGCCGGCGCGCAAGGCGAGCACAAGGTGGCGCGCGGCTACCTGCCGCAGACCACCTACTCGGCGCATTACATCGCCGACCCGGCGCTGCGCCGCGCCATCGCCGACTACCTCAAGCGCGAGCGCATGTATGTCGACGAGATGGGCCGCGAGCTGACCGAAGCCGGCCCGTTCCGCAAGGACGCCGATCCGGCTTGACCGATCCCGCTTGACCACCTGCCGCGGCGCGGCGAAAGTCCGGCCGCAAATCGCCGGAGCCGCCATGACCGCCTATGATCCCCAGAACCCGTTCGCCAAGATCCTGCGCGGCGAATTCCCATGCCACAAGGTCCACGAGGACGAGCACGTGCTCGCCTTCCTCGACATCATGCCGCGGGTGCCCGGCCACACGCTGGTGATCCCGAAGGCTCCGGCCCGCAACATCCTCGACATCACCGCCGACGATTTCGCGCACGTCGCCCGCGCCGCCCACAAGATCGCGGCCGCGGCCAAGCGGGCCTTCAATGCCGACGGCATCACCGTGCAGCAATTCTCCGAAGCCGCCGGCGGCCAGGTGGTGTTTCACCTGCACATGCACGTGATGCCCCGCCACGACGGCGTTGCCCTGCTGCCGCCGGCGAGCCGTAAGGAAGAGACGAGCGTGCTGGAAGAGAATGCCGCGAAGCTGAAGGCGGCGCTGCAGGCGGGCTGATCAAACCGCCCCAACATCTCCGTCATTGCGAGCGAAGCGAAGCAATCCAGAGGCACCGAGCACTGCGCGTCTGGATTGCTTCGTCGGCTTCGCCTCCTCGCAATGACGAGAGGTTCGTTAATTCATCGAAAGCACGCCGCGGTCAGGCTTGAGGTCGGTAAGCGGGGTGCCGTCGAGGCAGTCGAGCCCGCGGACCAATACGGTCGAACCCTCGATGCCGACCAGGGCGGCGGCCGAGATGCCGATCGGGTTGGGGCGCACCGGCGAGCGCAAGGCAAACGTGCCGCGCGGGCCGTCGTGGCCGTGGCCGCGCTGCAGCACCAGATCGCGGCGCGCCTGATGCAGCCAGTACACCACCTGCACCTGCTCGAATTTCTCCAGTCCCGCGAGCGCCTGCGTCCACGGCTCAAAAATCTCGAGCCGGCAGATCGGTCCATCAAAGCTGCCCTGCCGCGGTGTCTCGCCGCGCGCGGTCCATGGCGTGCGGATGCGGCCGATGAATACCAGGCCCGCATCGGTCGGCGGCGGCGGCGTGATTGCGATCTCGCCTTCACGAAGTTCATCATAACTGGCCATCGGCATTCCCATTCGCATGTGGCGACCGCAGCGTAATCGCCCTGTCTCGGCGCGCAACCGCGGCCAAAGACTCAAGCCAACAGCCACTGCCCGAGAAGCAATACGGCTTCGCCGGCGACCACGCCGACCAGGATCGAGCGCTTCGTCACCATGAAGGCGATCAGTCCGATCGCCACCGAGCCATAGCGGAGCCCCCACGGCACGCTCGCCAAAGCGCCCGGTGGAAACACCAGGATCTGTGCGATCACGCCGGCCAGGATCGCGGTCGCCACCGCGCGGACCCAGATCAGCAGCTCCGAGCCTTCGTCGATGCCGCCGCCGAGCCACAGCCCGATCATCCGCCAAATCTCGTTCGGCAGAAATCCGGCCAGCACCAGCACCACCAACGCATGCCAATCACCGATGAAGCCGCTCATGCCCGCCTCGCTTTCCAGCGATGCACGCCATACGCGATGGTGCCCGCCGCGACGCCGCTGATCAGCACGTCGACACCGGTGTGAAAATAGGCGACCAGCGGAAACAGCAGCAGCCCCAACCCGAGCGCGACACCGTCCGCGATCTCCCGGCAGTTTCGCGCGGTGGACAGCAGGAATGCGAGCGGCGTCAGCAGCAGGATCGCCGCGCCGAACAGTTGCGGCAGGTTGGCGGCGAGCAGATAGCCGATCACATTGGCGACCAGGCACACAGATACGAGGCCAGTGCCAAGCCCGATGGTGAATGGAATACGGCGCTCGCGCGGCACCTGCGGCAGCAGCCGGAAGCACTCGACCCACAGCGTCACCGCAATGAAATGCGCCGGCACAATCAGCTGCCGCAGCTTGGTGGTCGGCGTGCGCATCAGCGGCAGCACCGACACCACCATCGGAAACAGCCGGATCGCGCTGACCGTCACGGCGATCGCCGCCTGGATGGCGGTCGCGCCGGAGCCGAGCGAGGAAATCAGGATGATCTGCGCCGGCCCGGCCCAGACTAACAACGTGCTCAGCAGCACCCAGCCGAGGCTGAAGCGGCTATCATGCGCCAGCGCGCCGATGCCCAGATAGGTCGCAAACAGCACCAGCGTCAGCACAGTGGTGCCGACGGCACGCACGCCCTGCAGATAGGCGCGACCCGGGCTCATCCATTGCGGAGACTCGTGCGAAGCGAGCGCCATCAGCGGGCGACATCCTTTCGGTCCTCAGGGCGAATCCGGCGCCGGGCGGCGCCGCCCGCACCTTAGCGGCGGCTCGCCGCGCCGTCGAACGACGGGGCGCATGAGCGGATCGCATGTCTCTCCGCGGTCAGCCGCGATTGCGCAGCACCAGGCAGGCGCTGCCGGCCTTGCGGATGCGCGCACACAGTTCGTTCGCCTCGGGCCGAGTCTCGGCGCCGATCCGCACCTGATAGAACGGCCGCGTGCCTCGGCTGCGGAATACCGAGCTCGACAGGCTCGGATCGTGCTCGCCGATCACCGCGCTCAGCCGTGACATCGCCCTTGCATACTGTGCCAACGCGCGGTCGCGATTGAAGCCGGCGGCGAGTTGCACGCCCCACGGCCGATCGGCGCCGAGCTTCACCCGCTGTTCGAGCTGAGCCACGAACGGATTTGGCGCACGGCGCAGCAGCGACATCAGCGTGCGGCAATCGGTGTTGGCTTTGGTGTCGGGCTGCTTGGCGTTGCGGCCGGCGGCCGCCCAATCGTCGACCGTCGTGCCGGTGATGGCGTAGACATAGGCGCGGGTCTGCTGCGGCATCGGCCCGGTACCCGCGAGCCATTCCTGCACCCGGCGCGGGCCGGCATTGTAGGCCGCTGCCGCAAGACCGAGATTGCCGAACTGGCCGCGCAGCTCGTTCAGGAACTCCGCCGATTTCGGCAGCGCCTGCACCGGGTCGAACGGATCGAGCAGGCTGCGCTCGCTCGCGGTGCCGGGCATGAATTGCGCGATGCCCTGCGCCCGCTTGCCGCTGCGCGTCACCGGCCCGACCGCGTCGGCCTGAAACCGGCTCTCCTGCCAGATCACCCGCGCGAAAAACTCCAGCGGCAGATCGTGCGCCCTGGCGGCGGACTCGATCATAAGACAGATCGACTCGCGGGTGTCGCGATCGGCCGGCTTTTCCGGCTCCTGGTTGGCGGCGTCTAACGGCTTGTCGACAGGCTGATCCGTCCCGGCGGGCTTGCCCGCTTCCGCAGGTGGCGTCGCGGCCGGCGGCGCATCAGGCTGTTTGGTCGGCGCGGATTCAGCCGCAGGCGCATCGGCCGGCTTGGCGGGCACCGCATCCTCGGCATGAGCGAACGAGATCGCGGCCGTCGCGACGATCACGGCAAAGCTCAACCATCGACGCCGGATTGAGGGCACGATCATGCTGCGGCTCGCGTCGCCGCGCGTGTTCTTGACAAGGCCGGGCCGCAGCGGTGCAATCTCTCATCCCCTTCAGCGCAGATGCTATCATGGCCGACCAGCCCGACACGACCTTTGCCGCCGACGACGATGTGCCGATCGCCTATATGGCGCGAACGCGGGCTTATTATCAGGCGATCGGCTACGACGCGCCATATCGCTGGGCGCATCACGTCGGCGCGCCGTTCCAGCCGTTGCTGAAGCCGCTGACGCAGTCGCGCGTCGCACTGATCACCACCGCGGCGCCCTACGATCCGGCGAAGGGCGATCAGGGCCCCGGCGCACCTTACAATGGCGGTGCCAAGTTTTACCAAGTCTATGCCGGCGATACCGCGTCCGATCACGATCTGCGCATCTCCCATATCGCCTACGACCGCGTCCACACCACCGCGACCGACAGCGGCACGTGGTTCCCGCTGCCGCAGTTGCGGCGGCTGGCGAGCGAAGGCCGCTTCGAACTGGCGCCGAACTTCTTCGGCGCGCCGACCAACCGCAGCCATCGCGTCACGATCGACACCGACGCTCCCGAGATCATCGCGCGCTGCCGGGCCGATAACGTCGATGCCGCGGTGTTGGTGCCGAATTGCCCGGTCTGCCATCAGACTGTGGCATTGGTGGCGCGGCATCTCGAAGCAAGCGGCATCGCCACCGTGATCATGGGCTGTGCCAAAGACATCGTCGAGCACGCCGCCGTGCCGCGGTTCCTGTTCAGCGACTTCCCGCTCGGCAACTCCGCCGGCAAGCCGCACGACCGAGCTTCGCTGGCATTCACGCTCGAACTCGCGCTACGCCTGCTGGAAACCGCACCAACGGCGCAGACCACGGTGCAATCGCCGCTGCGTTGGAGCGACGATCCATCCTGGAAACGCGACTACAACAACGTCGCCAATCTCAGCGCCGAAGAACTCGCCCGCCGCCGCGCCGAGTTCGACGCACAAAAACAACGCGCCCGCGAAGTGCGCGAGAGCTCGGAGTAGAACAACAACCTATCCCCATCATTGCGAGGAGCGCAGCGACGAAGCAATCCAGCTTCACGCGTGTGGCATGGATTGCTTCGCCTTCGGCTCGCAATGACGAGACGACCGCTGAGTTAGAGCAGCTCGGCTGTCAGCGATGCGGCCGAGCCCCTGCTTGCGACGATCACGACGCCGCTGGCTCGGTCTCCGCCGGCTCTCCATCCACCGGCAGCGCGAAGTGTTCGACGCGGCGCGCAGGCTTGCGGTTGAGCAGCAGGCGCGTCACGTCCGGCCGCGAATAGTGACCGGCGGGATCGGCGGCGTTCTTGGCGATGCCGATCATGCCAAGATCGATGTCGGCGTACAGCAGCCCTTCCTGATCCGGCGGCAGCTTCTCTGCAAGCATGCTGCCGTCCGGCCCGAAGATCGTCGCGTGGCCGCCACCGGCCTTGAGCAGCGCGTGCTTGCTGTCGCTGTCGCACATCTCGTCGATCATCGCCTGCGAGACGGTGGCGCACGGTCCGAGCACGAAGCAGGAGCCCTCCACCGCATAGACCCGCGATGCGGCGTTGTTGACTTCCCACCCGAGCGCCGGCGCGAATGGATCGTAGAGCGAAAAGCTCGGCCACGCAGCGACGTGCACCTGCTCGTTCTGGGAATACATCGCGTATTTCGACAGCGGCTGCAGATGCTCCCAGCAGCACAACGCGCCGAGCCGCCCGATATCCGGCCGGTCGAACACCGCAAGATCGCTGCCGTCGCCCTCGCCGTAAACCGTGCGCTCCGCATGGGTCGGACGCAGCTTTCGGCGTTTCGCGACGGTCTCGCCGTCCGGCCCGAGGATCCATTGTGCGATGTAGAGGCTGCCGCCGTCGCGCTCCGACAGGCCGAGCACCGCGGTCAACCCCGCGCGCTTCACCGCGGCCCGCAGCTTGTCGGCCTGCGGCGAGTCGTAGCTCAGCGAATTATCGAAGTAGCGCTGCACGAAGCCGCGTCCGATCGCCCAGGCCGGCGAGTCCAGCCAGATGTACCAGGGATAGCCGGGGATGAAGACTTCCGGGAACGCGATCAGTTTCGCGCCATTGGCTGCCGCTTCCTCGATCAGCGCAATCGTCTTGTCGACGGTCGCATCGAGATCAAGCCAGACCGGCGCGGCCTGGACGACTGCTACTTTGTATTTCGGGTGCTGAATTCCCACTGCAACCTCCTGCATTGCACAGTTGATCATCGAATTTGATCCGTGCATCTTATTGAGGCTCAGGCGACGATACTCGTTCGGGACGGCAGGAAAACTCGACTCCGTTTGCGGTGCGGGCGAGTCAGCTCAGGGAGAGATGAGGATGCCGACCCGGTTCTCGGCCGACGATGCGCCGCCTCACAAGCGGCTAGCGCTATGGCAGGACATCATCTGCGACGTCTATGTGCAGCTCGATTGCAGCTCAGATCTCGGTAGTTCGTTTCACGGTTCGGTGTCGAGCGGCGCGCTCGGTCACGCGCTGTGCTCGACGGTGTCCTCCTGTGCGCAGCGTGTCGCCCGCACGCCGGCGCGGATTGCCCGCGCGCAGCAAGCGTCGGTGCTGTTCGCGCTCGGTACCAAGGGGCACGGCGGTGTGACGCAGGACGGCCGCGAGGCGGTGATCCGCCCGGGCGAATTCGCGTTTTACGACACGACACGCCCCTACGAGCTGCAGTTCGACGGCGACTTCTCGCAGCGCATCCTGCAGGTGCCGCGCGAGCTGATCGCGCGTCGGGTCCGGACGGAGGACTTGACCGCAACGACCTTCACCTCCGAGCGCCCGCTCGACAAACTCGCTTACGATTTCATCGCGTCGATATGCGAGCTCGCCGACCGGGTCGACGCTGATACGGCGAACCGGCTGACCGAGCAGGCAGTCGATCTGGTGGCGATGGCGATCGCCGACCGTCTCGACGGCGCGCGGCCTGCAACCTCGCACCGCGCCGCGATGCTGTACCGCCTCAAGGCCCACATCCAGAGCCGGCTGCACGATCCGCAGCTGTCGGTGGCGGGCGTGGCTGCGGCGCTCGGCATTTCGCCGCGCTATGTCAGCGATCTGTTCGCCGCCGACGCCACCTCGTTCCAGCGTTACGTGCTGGCGCAGCGGCTTGAGCGCTGCGCGCGCGACCTCGCCGCGCCGCGTCAGGCCGGCCGCCAGATCGGCGAGATCGCGTTCGCCTGGGGCTTCAACGACCTGTCGCATTTCGGCCGGGTGTTCCGCGAACGCTTCGGCGTCTCGCCACGCGACTACCGCCACGGCCGGCCGACGCATTAGTCGCGTCGGCGGTCCCGTTGCGTCCCGATTCAGGTTAATGCGGGGAAAGACTTTCGCCCGAATGTTGTCCGCTTACACTCCGCGCGCGAGGCACGGAGAGGCACCATGGACGATCGGCGGAGGACGCAGCGGGAGAAGGTGGTCTATGGCGGCAGCGCCCTGGTCAGCGACCGCGGCGCGACGCGTGACTGCGTCGTCCGAAACCTCTCGGAGACCGGCGCCACGATCGAGTTCGGAAGCGCAGCCGGCCTCCCCGAGCAGATCGCACTGACGATCCCGCGCAAGGCGCGCACCTATCCGTCGACCGTGGTCTGGCGGCGCGGCAATAAAGCCGGACTGGCGTTCAGGACCGGCGACAATTGCGAACTCGCCGAGCAACTTCGCAAGAGCGAAAAGAAGAAGCGCGAGCTGCAACGCAAGATCAAGATTCTGCTCGGCGAGGGGTAAGGGCGGCGCGTTGCCGCGGCCGCTTTTGTCCCCGGCAAGTCGCCTTTCCGGCAATTGCCTCGACGTCCGGATGCACTAAAACGTCGGTCCTGATACCACGATCCGGCCCGCGGCTGCGTCGCCGGTGTGCAGAGGACGACGGCCATCAAGCGCAAGCAGCCCAAGACCCGGCGGCCGAAGAAGAAGCACGGCAAGCCGCAGCCGGCAGCCGCCAAGCCTGTTGCGGCCGAGGCGGCTGCTGAAGCTGCCGAGCCCGGCGCTGCGCCCTCGCCCCCTCCGGCGCAAACGCCAACTGCTGCACGTGGTGAAACAGCTCCGGTCGCCGCAAGGCGGCCCACCCCGCCGCCACCCCGCCCCGCACCGGCGCCGAAGGCGCCGACAAAGCCCATGCAGCGGCCGGCGCCGTCCGCCTCCGCGCGACCAATCGAGCCCAAGCCAATCGTCGCGCCAGGGCTGGTGCTGCGCGCTTGCGATGCCGTGCTCTATATCCTGCGCAACGAACCGCGGCGGATGCTGCTGTGGATCCTCGGCATTTATGGTGGGCTGTGGCTGGTCGCGGGGTTCAGCTTCCCGAGCCTGCCGGCCGTCGGCTACGAAATGGCGCTGCGCGGCCATGAATGGCCGACCGGGCCGTGGAGCGATCCGCCGCTGGCGCCGTGGCTGACGCAGCTCGCCGCACTCCTGACCGGCGGCTGGACCGGCTCGCAGATCCTGTTGTCGGTCGGCTCGGCGCTGCTGACGCTGCTGCTGCTGTGGCGGCTCGGCGCGGCAATGCTCGGCCGCAGCGGTGCCACGCTGGCGGTGGCGCTCACCATCATGATCGGCTGCTTCGGCGCTGAAGTGCTGGGCTTCGATCCCGCCATCACGGCGCTGCCGCTGAGCGTCGGGGCCGTCGCGCTGTATCGACGCGCCGTACTCGGCACGACACGAGCGCCTTGGATCGCGCTCGGTTTGGTCTGCGGCCTGCTCGGCAATGCCGAGCACGCCGGCTTCGCCCTGATGCTGGTGCTGGCCGGCCATCTCGTGCTGACGCCGGAGGGCCGCCGGCATCTGCTCACGCCGGGGCCGGTGCTTGGCATTGCGCTCGCCGTAGGGGTGCTGACTCCGCATCTGCTGTGGCTGGCGCAGGCTGACGCCGCGCCGCACGGCATCGGCGCGCGGATGGTCGCCGCGTTCGATTTCCTGCTGGGCCAGATCGGCCTGCACCTTGGTCTGATCGTTCTCGCCGTGCTCGCAGCCCTGCCCCGCCTTCCGTTGCAAGGTGCGCCTGCCGAGCTGAGCTTCGAGCGCCCAAGCGGCTTCGATCGCTCGTTGATCCTCGCGAGCGCCTTCGGGCCGTCGCTGCTGATCGCACTCGGCAGCATGGCCGGCTGGTTCGGCATTGGCGCGACCACCGGCAGCGCCGTTGCAGCGTTGTCAGGCTTGGCTCTTTTGATGCTGCTGCCGCCCAGTTTCGGGCTCCGTGCCCCGCGGCTCGCGGTGGTGGTATGGCTTCTTGTTCTGGTCGGTGCGCCATTCGTCGCGATCGGCTCGATCTACAGCCGCGCCTATGGCAACGGCCCGCTGCCGACCGAACTCTATCCGGCGCGCGCGCTGTCGAACGCCATGCAGGCGGTGTGGAAGAGCCGGACCACCAAGCCGCTCGACATCGTCACCGGCAGTGCCCGGCAGGCCGGGTTCGTCGCGCTGTATGCGGCGCCGCGCCCGTCGGTGTTCATCGATGCGGATTTCCGCAAGAGCCCCTGGATCACGGCGCAGCGGCTGAAACAGTCCGGCACGCTGGTGGTGTGGACCACCGACGAATTCCCCCGCACCGACGAGCTGCCGCCGCCCTACCGCGCCGCGCTCGGCGACGTCACCCCAGTGTTCGGCACGATGGTGCTACCGCTCGGCCGCGGCAAACTGAAAGCCTATGGCTGGGCGATGATCCCACCGGCGGGCGAGACCGTGCAGCCAACACCAGTGCCTGCACCGCCACCGGTTGCGCAGCCACCTGCCGTCCCCCCGCCTGGGACAGCAGCGCCCGCACCGGTGCTACCCGCTGCGCCCGTGGACACGCAGCAGCCCGCGTCATCAAAGCCGGCACCCGCGGGGCCTCGATCACCCCTACCGCCAGCAACAGCTAACTAACAACCAATCTTGTTGCTCGACTATCCCTCTACGTCATTGCAAGGCGGAGCGCGCAGCCTAGCTGGCCCAACACAGAGCAGTCTCTGCCGTGTCCCGGACAAGGTGCCGTGCGTAGCGCGGCGCCGCAGATCCGGGACCCCGGTTCGACGCAGGCAAGACCTCGAGGCGCCGACATGTGGCGAACCTGATCAAAACCGGGGCCCCGGATCTGCGGCGCATCCGCCGCGAGCGGCGGCTGCGCCTTGTCCGGGGCACGGGATTGGCGTGACGACGCGTTGAAGATATCCGGCCTATCTGTCGACCCGCGTGGACTTGGCGCGCAACGAAGTCACCGAACAATCGACCAACAAAAAGGCCGGCTATCGCTCGCCGGCCTTTCCTAACTCATCTCTCGCCTGCCGCGATCAGGCCTCTTCGACCCGATCCTTGGCGCGGGGCTTGGCCTTGCGGGAGGCGCCGCGCTTTTTGGCGCCCGGCAGATCCTCCGGCTTCGGCGTGACCGGGCCGTCGAGGAATTCGAAGGCGATCTTTTCCAGCTCGACGCCGGCAACCGCTTCGTCCTTGACCAGCACGACCTTGACGTGGCCGCCGCCCTTGAGTTGACCGAACAACACCTCGTCGGCAAGCGGCTTCTTGATGTGCTCCTGGATCACGCGGGCCATCGGCCGCGCGCCCATCTGCTCGTCGTAGCCGTGCTGTACCAGCCAGGCCTTGGCCTCGTCGGTCAGCTCGATCGTGACATCGCGATCGGCGAGCTGCGCCTCAAGCTGCAACACGAACTTCTCCACCACCATGCCGATGACGTCGGCATTGAGATGCGCGAACGACACGATCGCATCGAGACGATTGCGGAATTCCGGCGCGAACTGCCGGTTTATCGCCTCGTGGTCGTCGCCTTCCCGCTTGTTGCGGGTGAAGCCGAACGCCTGCTTGGCGAGATCGGCCGCGCCCGCATTGGTGGTCATGATCAGGATCACGTTACGGAAGTTGACCTGCTTGCCGTTGTGATCGGTGAGCCGGCCGTGATCCATGATCTGCAGCAGTACGTTGTACAGATCCGGGTGCGCCTTCTCGATTTCGTCGAGCAGCACTACGCAATGCGGATGCTGATCGACGCCGTCGGTCAGCAGACCACCCTGGTCGAAGCCGACATAGCCGGGAGGCGCGCCGATCAGGCGCGACACCGTATGCCGTTCCATATACTCCGACATGTCGAAGCGCAGCAGCTCGACACCGAGCGTCGAAGCGAGCTGCTTCGCAACTTCGGTCTTGCCGACGCCGGTCGGGCCCGAGAACAGGTAGCAGCCGATCGGCTTCTCCGGCTCGCGCAAGCCGGCACGCGCCAGCTTGATCGAGGCCGACAGCGATTCGATCGCCTTGTCCTGACCGAACACCACGCGCTTCAGGGTCGTTTCGAGATGCTTGAGCACCTCGGCGTCGTCCTTCGATACGCTCTTCGGCGGGATCCGCGCCATGGTAGCGACGGTGGCTTCGATCTCCTTGATGCCGATCGTCTTCTTGCGCTTGTTCTCGGCGAGCAGCATCTGCGCCGCGCCCGACTCGTCGATCACATCGATCGCCTTGTCCGGGAGCTTGCGGTCGTGGATGTAGCGCGACGACAGTTCGACGGCCGACTCGATCGCCTCGTTGGTGTACTTCAGCTTGTGATAGTCCTCGAAGTACGGCTTGAGGCCCTTGAGGATCGCGATCGCGTCCTCGACGGTCGGCTCGTTGACGTCGATCTTCTGGAAGCGCCGCACCAGCGCGCGGTCCTTTTCGAAGTGCTGGCGATACTCCTTGTAGGTCGTCGAGCCCATGCAGCGGATACTGCCCGAAGCCAGTGCAGGCTTGAGCAAATT
>NZ_JBMDXE010000136.1:0-5636 GCF_048594845.1 Rhodopseudomonas sp.
GACATTCACGTCGAACTGCTCGACATGGAAGAACTCCGGCACCTTGCCGAGGACGCCGCGCGCCAGCAGATCGAACGAGGCGTTGGCGGACTCGTACGCATAGCCGGCGGCTTCGCGCTCCTTCATCTTCTCGATCAGCCGCCCGAGCTTCGGATCGTCGCGATCGACCTGGATGGTGGTGCGCGCCAGCTCCGCCAGCACATTCGACTTGCCGGCCTGATCCGACACCAGCACCTTGCGGTGGTTGCCGACGGTCTCGGGCGCCACGTGCTCGTAGGTGTGCGGGTCCTTCATCACCGCCGAGGCATGGATGCCGGTCTTGGTGACGAAGGCGCTGCCGCCGACATAGGGCGCGTGCGGATCGGGGGCGCGGTCGAGAATGTTGTCGAGCGCCCGCGACACCTGCACCAGCGTGGCGAGCTTCTCGTCGGACACGCCGATCTCGAACTTGTCGGCGAATTCCTTCTTCAGCTTCAGCGTCGGGATCATCGACACCAGATTGGCGTTGCCGCCGCGCTCGCCGAGGCCGTTCAACGTGCCCTGGATCTGCCGCGCGCCGGCGCGCACTGCGGCGAACGAGTTCGCCACCGCCTGCTCGGTGTCGTTATGGGCGTGGATGCCGACATGCGTACCGGGGATGCGCTTCACCACCTCGCCGACGATCGCTTCGATCTCGTCCGGCATGGTGCCGCCATTGGTGTCGCACAGCACCACCCAGCGCGCACCGGACTGATATGCCGCCTCGGCGCATTGCAGCGCGAACGCCGGGTTCTCCTTGTAGCCGTCGAAGAAGTGCTCGCAATCGACCAGCACTTCGCGGCCCTTGTCCTTGGCAAGCGCAACGCTGTCACGGATCGAGGCGATGTTCTCCTCGTTGGTCGTCTCGAGCGCGACGCGGACCTGATACTCGCTCGACTTCGCCACGTAGCAGATCGCGCCGGCCTTGGCCTCGAGCAGCAGCGCGACGCCCGGATCGTTCGATGCCGAGCGGCCCGGCCGCCGCGTCATGCCGAACGCCGCGAAGGTGGCGCGCTGCAGCTTCTGATCTTCGCCGAAGAATTCGGTGTCGAGCGGATTGGCGCCGGGATAGCCGCCTTCGACATAGTCGATGCCGAGATCGTCGAGCAGTCCGGCGATCAGCTTCTTGTCGTGCAGCGTGAAATCGACGCCGTTGGTCTGCGCGCCGTCGCGCAGCGTGGTGTCGTAGAGATACAGACGTTCGCGACTCATTGATCCGCTCCCGGCGCCGCGGAGTCCGCCAGCGTCTTTTTCATCGAAGTGTTGGCGAGCCATTCGCCGTTGAGTGTGACGGTGTTACGCTGCGTCGCGACGTAGCCGCGGCGCGTGAAAAATTCCGCCGCATTGTCGCTGGCGTCGACCGTCAGCGCCTGCGCGCCGCGCGCGCCGGCGAGCTTCTCCAGCGCGTCGATCAACGACGTCGCGACGCCGCGACGCGTGAAATCCGGATGCACGTAGAGCATGTCGATGTGATCCGCGCCTTTCAGCGACGCGAAGCCGACCGGCGCGCCGCCCAGCGTCGCGATCAGCGTCAGCTGCGAGCCGAGCCGCGCGGCGAATTTGGCATCGTCGTCCGCCACCGAGGCCCACGCTTCACGCTGCGCCTCGCCGTAATCGTCCTCGGTGAGCTGCTCGATCGCCGCGATGAAGATCGCCGCCACGATCTGGCCGTCCTCGGGCAGATACGGCCGCAGGCCGGGCTTTTCCGTCGCACTCATGACTCACCAGAACCCGTAAAGCTTCAGCACCAGCGCCGTCGCGCCGGCGAGCAGCGCGATCTTCAGCGCGATGTAGTACAGCCAGTGCTTGGGGAACGGCGTATCGGGCCGCGACGTCGGCTTAGATTCGGTCATCTCGCAATCTCCCAGGTCGTCACCGGCTTGCCGTCTGCGTCCTTGCCGTCCTTGATGGCGATGCCCATCGCGGCGAGCTCGTCGCGGATGCGGTCGGATTCCTTGAAATCCTTGCGCGCGCGCGCCTCTGTGCGAGCTTCAATCATTTTCTGGATTCTCGAACTTTGCGGCCCAACGCCTAATGTTGGCGTGCCGAAAGCTGGACTAGCTGTCTCTATGGACTCAGCGGCCAAGTGATGGGCTCGTCGCCCATCGAGGTATTCTCGGCCTATCGGCACGCCAAGCAAGCGAAGTGCCGCCTCTAATCCAAGCGCGTTTCTTGCCTTATAGAGCGCGCGCAACTCGGTGATAGCAGCAGACGTGTTGAGATCGTCAGTAAGTGCCTGCAACACGCCTTGTGCTTGGGAGGCATCACCGCTGGAATCAGTTTCCAATAAGGCAAACCAACGCCCCAACTCGCGAACCGTCTCCGTCAAGCCGCTTTGGGTCCAATCGATGGGCTGCCGATAGTGCGTCTTCAGCATATTGAGCCGAAGAACCGCCGGCCCCCAGTGATCGCGCTGATCCGATATAGTCAGAAAATTCCCCAAACTCTTCGACATCTTCTCGCCTTCGACCTGCAGGAAGCCGTTGTGCATCCAGGTCTGGGCCATGCGTTCGGTGTGGAAGGCGCAGCAGGTTTGGGCGACTTCGTTTTCGTGGTGGGGGAAGACGAGGTCGATGCCGCCGCCGTGGATGTCGAAGGTTTCTCCGAGATGCTTCCACGACATCGCCGAGCACTCGATGTGCCAGCCCGGCCGGCCTTCGGTGGTGATGCCGGCCGGCGACGGCCAGGACGGCTCGCCGGGCTTCGATGGCTTCCACAGCACGAAGTCGGTCGCGTCGCGCTTATAGGGCGCGACATCGACGCGGGCGCCGGCGATCATCTCGTCGAGCGTGCGGTTGGCGAGCGCGCCGTAGCGCGGCAGCACGCCGTTCGCCGCGTTCATCGCGGCCGGCGAGAACAGCACGTGGTCCTGCTCGGCATAGGCGAAACCGCCCGCCACCAGCTTTTCGATGATCTGCCGCATCTCGGCGATATGTTCGGTCGCGCGCGGCTCGACGGTCGGCCGCAGGCAGCCGAGCGCGTCGACGTCGTCGTGAAACTGCTGCTCAGTCTTCTCGGTGACCTTGCGGATCGCCTCGTTCAGCGGCAGGCCCGGATAGTCACGCGCAGCGCGGTCGTTGATCTTGTCGTCGACGTCGGTGATGTTGCGGACGTATTTGACGTGGCTCTCACCGTAGAGGTGCCGCAACAGCCGGAACAGCACGTCGAACACGATGACCGGCCGGGCATTGCCGATATGGGCGAAGTCGTAGACCGTCGGGCCGCAGACATACATCCGCACATTCGACGGATCGAGCGGCGCGAAGTCGCGCTTCTGCTTGGTCAGCGTATCGTAGAGGCGCAAAGCCATGGATTCCCGTCCCCTGCGGCCGGGCGTCCAGTGATCTCATGAGAGAAAAGACGGCCTCAGCCAGCGTTGAGCTAGCTCGTAATCTCGCGGCAAATGCCACAAATCGAGAAAAGACCGTTCATTCCCGCACCATGGCCAGCCGGCCGGAGCGCGTCAAGCCCGGCAAACGCCCTAAGTCGTTGCGCCGGCGGATTTTGGCCATGATCGGAGCCTATTGCGCCCGCGCCCTGGCTCCCTGCCATGGTTAACGATTCTTTACCACTTCCCGCCTATTGATCGGGGGCTTGGCGCCCTCGCTCACCGGTGTCCCATGAAGCTCCTTCCGGCTCTATTTGTCTGCGCGGCTGTACTGCACGCGTCCCTGGCCTTCGCCGACAGCCGCGTTTTCATCGTCGCGAACCAGCCGGACGGTTACGGCATCGATCAGTGCCTGGCGAAAAGCGAAAGCTGCGGCGCCCATGCGGCGCTGGCCTATTGCCAGGCGCGGGATTTCGCCCAGGCCGTCGCCTATCGCCGGGTCGATCCCGACGAGATCACTGGGGCGGTGCCGAAGACCGCCGGCCTCACCTGTGCCCGAGGCGGCTGCAACGAGTATGTGGCCATCACCTGCCAGCGCTGAACTGCGCGAAAATGCCTGGGGCTTCGCCACAGAGACGCCCCGGAAACGACGTGACGATGCCGCGAGAAGCCGGTAGAAGACCCGCAACCGTCGCGGCTTGAACGGATTGCCGGACGGCATCGATCGCGCGGATTTTCTGAGACGATTCGGCCGATCGCCGAGATCACCATCCGCCGGAATTCCTGAATGCCCGACTTCTTCGAGACCGCGAGTTTGATCCGCCGCCGGTGGCTGAGTGGCGCTGTCCTGGCGGCTGCCGCGATGCTGTCGTCCGCCGCGCAGGCGCAGCAAGGCTATCCGCCCCAGCAGGGTTATCAGCAGCCGCCTGGCGCCCAGCAGGGCGCGGTCAATCCGGTCTGCCCGCGGCTGGAAGCGCAACTTGCATCGATCGACCGCGGCGGCGGCGATCCCGCCCGCGCCGACCAGATCCGGCGTTATGAAGACGCCGTCAATCGCCAGCAGGGCGAACTCGACCGCGTCACCATGCAGGCCAAGCGGATGGGCTGCGACAGCTCCGGCTTCTTCTCGCTGTTCAACGGCCAGTCGGCGCAGTGCGGTCCGGTCAACAACCAGATCCAGCAGATGCGCGGCAACCTCGATCAGATGACTTCGAGCCTGGAGCGGCTGCGCTCCGGCGGACCGGGCGGCTCCGATCGTGACAACCAGCGCCGTTCGGTGCTGACCGCGCTGGCGCAGAACAATTGCGGCCCTCAATACGCCGCAGCCGCGCAGCAAGGCGGCGGAGGCTTCCTCAACAATCTGTTCGGCGGCAACGCTTCCCCAGCGCCGGGCGCCCCTGGCGCGCCGCTACCCGACTTCAACACCGACACCGGCACGTTCCGCACCGTCTGCGTGCGCACCTGCGACGGCTACTACTTCCCGATCTCCTTCGCCACCACGCCGGCGCGCTTCGCCGACGACGAGAAGACCTGCAAGTCGCTCTGCCCGGCCTCCGACGCGGCGCTGTATGCGTATCGCAATCCCGGCCAGGACATGAACCAGGCGGTGTCGATCAACGGCCAGCCCTACACCTCGCTGCCCGCCGCCTTCCGCTATCGGCAGAGCTTCGATCCGGCCTGCTCGTGCAAGGCCGCGAACCAGAGCTGGGCGGACGCGCTGAAGGGCGTCGACGACACGTCGGCCCGCGAGCATGGCGACATCATCGTCACCGAAGAGAGCGCCAAGCGCATGGCGCTGCCGCCGGCGCAGCGCGCCAACGCCCGCAAGGGCGCGGCGCCCGCACCAGCGACCGCGAACGGCGCCGCGCAGCCGGACCCAGGCGCGCCCTCGACCGATCCAAACAAGATCCGCACCGTCGGCCCGACCTTCCTGCCCAACACGCGCTGATCGCACCTAGCGCCGGAACGCCGGCATAGCCCATCCGGGCTATGGCCGCGCACGACGCCCTCCTCCTAGCTTGCAGCCTCTCGGGCCAAGCGGAGGAGTGAGGGCATGCGGATCATCGTTGTCGGCGGCGGCATCGCCGGATTGGGCGCGGCCGATCGGCTGCGCGACGACGGCCACGACATCGTGCTGCTCGAACAGGACACAGAAGTCGGCGGACGCTGCCGCTCGGTGCTGTGGCACGGCGTGTGGGCCGTGACCGGAGCATTCGCGTTTCTGGGCGCCGAGAGCAATCTGAGCGACCTCGCCCGCAAGCTCGGCATCGACCAACCCGACGGTCTCGCC
>NZ_JBMDXE010000137.1:0-3623 GCF_048594845.1 Rhodopseudomonas sp.
GACCGATCAGCGCGACGATCTCCCGGGCCTTGACCTCGAACGAGACGTCGTTGACCGCGACTACGCCGCCGAACTGTTTGCGCGCGCGCTCGACCTTGAGCAGGGTGCCGGTCTCGACCAACGTTCGCTCACGCGGCGCCAGGGCCGAACTGGTGTCGATCTTTGCGCGGCGGATCTTGATCGGGATCAGGTTGCTCAGCCATGGCCAGACGCCGCCGGGCGCGAGCTGCAGCAGGATCACCAGCAGGATGCCGAACACGATAATCTCAAGCTGACCCTGGCCGCCGAACAGCATCGGCAGATAGCTCTGCAGCACTTCCTTCAGCACGATCACGATCGCTGCGCCGAGCACGCCGCCCCAAACATAGCCGGCGCCACCGACCACGGCGATGAACAGATATTCGATGCCGGCCTGCGGGCCGAACGGCGTCGGGTTCACGTTGCGCTGGAAGTGCGCATACAGCCAGCCGGACAGGCCCGCCAGCACCGCGGCGTAGATGAAGACCAACAGCTTCGAACGAGCGGTGCGCACGCCGAACGCTTCGGCTGCGATATGGCCGCGGCGCAGCGCGCGGATGGCGCGGCCGGTGCGGCTGTCCAGAAGGTTCATGGTCAAGAGGGCGCTGATCAGCACCATCGCCCAGATCACGAAGTAGATCGACTCCGGGGACCACATTTCGAGCGAGCCGAGCGACAGCGGCGGCACCCGCGAGATGCCGTCGTTGCGGCCGAGGAAATCCAGCTTGCTGAACAGATAATACAGCGAGATGCCCCAGGCGATGGTGCCGAGCGGCAGATAGTGGCCCGAGAGGCGCACCGTCATCAGTCCGAGCAGGACCGCCGCGATGCCTGCGACCAGCAGCGACAGCGGCAAAGTCAGCCACGGCGAAATTCCGTAGACGGTGGTGATGTAGGCGGTGGTGTAGGCGCCGAATCCGCAGAATGCGGCCTGGCCGAAAGAAGTGAGGCCGCCGACGCCGGTCAGCAACACCAGGCCCATCGCTACCAGCGAGGCGAGGCCGATATTGTCGAGCAGCACGATCCAGAATGGGGGAATGCCGGGGATCAGCGGCAGCGCCGCCATCACGACCGCGAATACGAGGATGGGAAGCCAACGCGGCATCGCGCTCAATCCTTCTCTTCTTCGACCGCGGGGGCGGCGAGCGAGCGCAGCACCAGCACCGGCAGGATCAGCGTGAAGACGATGACCTCCTTGTAGTTCGAGGCGTAGAAGGAGGAGAAGGCCTCGACCACGCCGACCACGATCGCGGCGACCGCGGTGAGCGGATAGCTGATCAGGCCGCCGATGATCGCGGCGACGAACCCCTTGAGGCCGATCAGGAAGCCGGTGTCGTAATAGAGGGTGGTGATCGGGACGATCAGGATGCCCGAGATCGCGCCGATGACCGAGGCGAGCAGGAAGGCGAGTTGCCCGGACAGCGACGTCCGGATGCCGACCAATCGAGCCCCCAGCCGGTTGACCGCGGTGGCGCGCAGCGCCTTGCCGTAGCGAGTGTAGCCGAAGAACAGCCACAGGCCGATCATGACCACGATGGTGATCGCGTAGACGGCGAGGCTTTGGCCGGTGAAGCGAAGCGGGCCGAGCGTTACGGCCGCGTCGGACAGCGGCGGACCGCGCAGGCCCTCGGCGCCGAAGAACACCAGGCCGAAACCCTGCAGCGCCAGATGGACGCCGACCGAGGCGATCAGCAGCACCAGCACGGAGGTGTGCGCCAGCGGCTGGAAGGCGATGCGATACAGAAACAGGCCGATGGCTGCGACGATCAGCAGCGACAGTGCGATGTTCACCGCGACGCCGGGCTGGGTCGCGGGCAGGGCCATCGTCAGCCCAAGAACGATCGCCGGAAACACCAGATAGATCAGCACCGCCCGGATCACCTTGCCGGCGCGCAGCGATTTGCGGATGCTGAACAGCTCGAAGCCGAAGGCGACGATGCCCATCACCATCGCCAGATAGGCCGTGCCCGGCGTGCCGCCGGTCGACAGCGTCGCGTAAGTCAGAGCGCCGAATGTGATGAATTCGCCCTGCGGAATCAGGATGACCCGGGTCACCGCAAAGACCAGCACCAGCGCCAGTCCGAGCAGGGCGTAGATCGCACCGTTGGTGATGCCGTCCTGTAGCAGGAACAGCAGAATCGTGGTGTTCAAGCGGACGCTCCCCTCCGACAGAGTGCGGTCGCGCCGCATCCCGCCGCCGGCAGTTGAATTCTGCGCGGCCAATTTGATATGATGCATAACAATTATCGATTATAAGCTCAAGGCCCGCGCGAACGGGTCGCCAACAATCGATCAGCAGCGAGAGCCGAGGCGATGCCTGTTTCCAAAACTGCCGCCGGCAAGCCGCTCCGCCCCGCCCGCAAGGAGCCGCCTGCGACCGAGCTGGCGCAAGAGGGCGGCGAACTCGCAATGGGCGAACTCGCCGAGTTGCTCGGTTACGCGTTGAAGCGGGCGCAGCTTCGGGTGTTCGAAGACTTCCTGCAAAGCGTCGCGCCGGTGCAGCTCACTCCCGCGCAGTTCTCGGTGCTGCTGCTGCTCGACGCCAATCCCGGACGCAACCAGACCGAGATCGCAACCACGCTCGGCATCCTGCGGCCAAATTTCGTGGCGATGCTGGATGCGCTGGAGAGCCGCGGGCTATGCGTGCGCACGCGCTCGCCGAACGACCGCCGCTCGCACATTTTGATGCTGACCGACAAGGGGCGGGCCACGCTCGCGCGCGCCAAGAAGCTGGTGGCGAGCCAGCACGAAGCCAGGCTTGTTGAACTTATCGGCGAAGACAACCGCACCGCGCTGCTGGCGATGCTGGCGAAAATTGCTCGTGAATTCTAATCGGTCGTATCAATTGATATTTTGATCGCGCGATTAGTTCGTTGTGAATGCCGATCGCGGGTTCCCGTTCATGCGCCGGTAACGCTGAGTCGAGCGGCAACGCCGTGTTATGCGAGCGTTAAAGTCTCAGTCAATTGTTGGGAATACCCGAGTAACCGTCAGTTGGCGGGCCTCGAATGTTCAGAGTTTGGAATTGTCTCGAAACGCAGCATGATTGGAGACTCGTTGTTGTCGCCGGCTTGATCTGCCTGCTCACCAGTCTCGCCGCCGTCAATCTTTATCAGCGTGCGCGCGTCAGCGACGTTGCCGCGAGCATGTTCTGGCTGCTGACGGCGGGGGCGGTGACCGGCGGCGGCATTTGGGCCACGCACTTCATCGCCATGTTGGCCTACACGCCGGGCGTCGCAATCGACTACGACCTTAAACTCACCGTGGCCTCGCTTCTGCTCGCCGCCGTCATGACCACGCTCGGCTTCATCGCCGCCGCATATGGAGGTCGGCGCTGGGCCATCGTCGTGGGGGGCGGGCTGATCGGCATTGGCATCGCCGCGATGCATTACACCGGCATGGCATCGCTGAATCTATTGCTTGCCTGGGACAAAGGCACCATCGTGACATCCGTCATCGTCGGCATCGTGCTGGCGATCGGCGCGGTAGCGCTCGCCCAGCGCGGCGACTCGCTCTGGCGTCTGGCCGGATCCGGAGTCCTGCTGACGCTCGCAATCACCTCGCATCATTTCATCGCCATGGGGGCGTTCGAACTGCTCCCGACC
>NZ_JBMDXE010000138.1:0-7869 GCF_048594845.1 Rhodopseudomonas sp.
GGATTATTACCGTGCCGCGTTGAACGCTGCGAAGCCGCGCTCGAGATCGGCCTTGAGGTCGTCGGTGCTCTCCAGCCCGATATGCAGCCGCAGGGTCGGGCCGCCCGGATTCCATTTGGTCGCGCTGCGGTAGCTGGCGCAATCGAACGGGATCACCAGGCTCTCGAAGCCGCCCCACGAATAGCCCATGCCGAACAGGCGGACGGTGTCGAGCAGGGCGTCGACCGCCTTCTGCGGGGCGTCCTGCATCACGATCGAGAACAGGCCGGAGGCGCCGGTGAAATCGCGCTTCCAGATCGCGTGACCGGGATCGTTCTCCAGCGCCGGATGCAGCACGCGCTGCACCTCGGGGCGCTCGCCGAGCCAGCGCGCCATCTCAAGGCCCGAGCGGTGATGCTGCGCCAGCCGCACCGACAGCGTGCGCAGGCCGCGGAGCGCCAGAAACACGTCGTCCGGCCCCGCGCAGACGCCGAGCTGGCGAATGCCCTCGGCGATCTTAGGCCACGTCGCCGTGTTCGCCGCGATAGTGCCGAACATGATGTCGGAGTGGCCGCCGATATATTTGGTGCCGGCCTGGATCGAAATGTCGACACCTTGCTCCAGCGAGCGATGATACAGCGGTGTCGCCCAGGTGTTGTCATCGATCACCAGCGCGCCACGTGCATGCGCTACAGCGGCGATCGCCGGAATGTCGGTCATCTCGAACGACTGCGAGCCGGGAGCCTCGACCATGACCGCGGCGGTGTTCGGCCGGAACAGGCTGTCGATGCCGGCGCCGATCTGCGGATCGAAATAGCTGGTCTCGATCCCGAAGCGCTTCAGCGTCTGGTCGCAGAATAGCCGCGTCGGCCGATAGGCGTTGTCACAGACCAGGACATGATCTCCGGCTTTGAGCACCGAGAGCAGCGCGGTGGAGATCGCCGACACCCCGGACGGCGTCAGTCCGACGCCGGCGCATTCCGGACCTTCCAGCGCCATCAAGGCCTGTTGCAGGGCCTTGGTGGTCGGCGTGCCGTGGCGTCCGTAAGAATACTCGCCGCGATGGGCGTGCAAATCCTCGGCGGTGGGATACAGCACGGTGGAGCCGCGCACCACCGGCGGGTTGACGAAGCCCTTCTGCGCTTTGGTGTCGCGCCCCGACGTAACCAGCAGGGTCTGTGGGCTGAGCGGCGAGGCGGTGTTGTCGCCGTGGTCGGAAGAATCCATATCGGGCTCGCTGATGAATGGCCGCGATCGCTGCGCGCGGATCGGCGCTGCGGCTGCCGAACGATATGTCTAATAGCAGTCTTGGGAAGTTGCCCGTCAACCCCTTGACCCGGCGGGCAACTCGTTCTGTGATGTAATCAAGCTGTCTGGACGCCGTGCGGAGGGACTCGCGCCGATGTCGACCCCGGGGTCAACCCGCACGGAACCGCAGCGATGGTCATGCGAGCATGAAGCGCCGATCCAACGGCTGCTCTGCCGCAGGCCACAACCAGCACACATCATCTTCATTGCCGACTGACGCGGCAAGTCATGCTTCGAAAGGCTTCTTCATGAAACGCGTATCCCTTGTCGCTGCCGCCGTCGCCGCCTGCTTCGCGGCCCAGAGCGCGGACGCGCAGACCCTCAAGACCGTCAAGGATCGCGGCATGCTGTCCTGTGGCGTCAGCCAGGGGCTGCCGGGATTCTCGTCGCCCGACGACAAAGGCAACTGGACCGGTCTCGACGTCGACCTGTGCCGCGCCGTTGCGGCGGCGGTGTTCGACGATCCGACTAAGGTGAAGTTCGTGCCGCTGTCGGCCAAGGACCGTTTCACCGCGCTGCAGTCCGGCGAGATCGACGTGCTGTCGCGCAACACCACCTGGACGCTGTCGCGCGACACGTCGCTCGGCGTCAACTTCGTCGGCGTCAGCTACTACGACGGCCAGGGCTTCCTGGTGAAGAAGGCGCTCAAGGTCAATTCCGCGCTGGAACTCAACAGCGCCTCGATCTGCGTGCAGACCGGCACCACCAACGAGCAGAACGTCGCCGACTACTTCAAGGGCAACAACATGAAGTACGAGGTGATCGCCTTCGCCAATGCCGACGAGGCGATCAAGGCCTACGAGTCCGGCCGCTGCGACGTGTTCACCTCGGACGTCTCGCAGCTCTATGCGATGCGGCTGAAGCTGACGACGCCGGCTGATCACATTGTGTTGCCGGAGGTGATCTCCAAGGAGCCGCTCGGCCCGCTGGTTCGCCATGGCGACGACCAGTGGTTCGACATCGTCAAGTGGACGCTGTTCGCGATGGTCAATGCCGAGGAGCTCGGCATCACCCAGGCCAACGTCGCCGAGCAGGCCAAGTCCGACAAGCCTGAGCTGAAGCGCGTGTTCGGGACCGACGGCAATCTCGGTGAGCAGCTCGGCCTGACCAAGGACTGGGTCGCGCGCATCATCAAGGCCACCGGCAACTACGGTGAATCGTTCGAGCGCAATGTCGGCACCGGCTCCAAGCTCGAGATCGCCCGCGGGTTGAACAAGCTCTGGAATAAGGGCGGCATCATGTACGCGCCGCCGATCCGCTGACGCGCGGACCGCGGCGATGGCGATCGAGCCCCGACGGCCGCCGGCGCAACTCGGCGCTAAACTGCGCCGCGCGCTCGGCGGGCGCTCAGGCTGGAAAGGGTTGGTGGCCCAGCTTCTGTTCGTCGCCGCGCTGTGCTGGATCGGCTACGCGATCGTCGACAACGCTCGCGAGAACCTTGCCAATCAGCGCATCGCTTCTGGCTTCGGCTTCATGACGCAGACCGCGGGCTTCGGCGTCAGCCAGACGCTGATCCCGTACTCGGAGTCCGACAGCTACACCCGGGTGTTTCTGGTCGGGCTCGTCAATACGCTGCTGGTCTCGGTCGTCGGCATCTTCTTCGCCACGATCATCGGCTTCGTTGTCGCGCTCGGCCGGCTGTCGCCGAACTGGCTGATCTCTCGGATTGCCGGCGGCTATGTCGAGCTGGTGCGCAACCTGCCGCTGCTGTTCCAGATCCTGTTCTGGTATCTGGCCGTGCTCGGTGCGTTGCCGGGACCGCGGCAGAGCGTTTCGGTGTTCGACAGCATCTTTCTGTCCAACCGCGGCATCGTCGTGCCGCGGCCGGTCGGCGAGGCCGGGCTGGATGGCTTTCTGGTCGCGCTGCTGATCGGCATCGCCGTCGCCATCATCTTGCCGATCGTTGCACGGCAGCGGCTGTTCGCGACCGGCAAGCCGATGACGATGTGGCCGTGGATCGTCGGCGCGCTGGTCGGCCTGCCGCTGGTCGCGATGCTGATCTTCGGCAAGCCGTTCGGCTTCGAGATTCCGGTGCTGAAGGGCTTCAACTTCGCCGGCGGCTCGCGGTTGCCGCCGGAGTTCGTCGCGCTGACGCTGGCGCTCTCGACCTATACGGCGGCCTTCATCGCCGAGATCGTCCGCGCCGGAATCATGTCGGTGCACAAGGGCCAGATGGAAGCGGGCGCCTCGCTCGGCCTGTCGCGGGGCGCAACGCTGCGGCTGATCGTGATCCCGCAGGCCATGCGGGTGATCCTGCCGCCGCTGACCAACCAGTATCTCAACCTCACCAAGAACTCCTCGCTCGCGGTGGCGATCGGCTATCCAGATCTGTTCGCGGTGTTCGCCGGAACGACGCTGAGCCAGACCGGGCAGGCGATCGAGGTCATCGCCATCACGATGGGCGTGTATCTGGTGATCTCGCTGGTCACCAGCGCGCTGATGAGCCTTTACAGCTGGCGGATCAACCGGAGCATGGGCGCATGAGCGAGCTCGGATCGGTAACGCCCGCCTTCGTCCGCGATCAGGAGGTACAGGCGCGGCCCGCGCCCGTGCGCACCACCGGCTTCGTCGCGCTGATGCGCGGGCGGCTGTTCAATTCGCCGACCAACATCATTCTGACGCTGATCGGCGTGGCGTTGCTGTATTTCATCGCCGTGCCGGTGGTGAAGTTCCTGCTGATCGACGCGGTGTGGACCGGCAGCAACCGCACCGACTGTCTCGCCGAGACGCTGCATCGCGATGTCGGCGCCTGCTGGCCGTTCGCGCAGGCCAAGCTGTCGCAGTTCATCTACGGCTTCTATCCGCAGCCCGAACGTTGGCGCGTCGATCTCACCTTCGCGATCGCCGCGCTGTTGCTGCTGCCGCTGCTGATCCCGCGGGCGCCGGCGAAGACGTTGAATGCCAGCCTGTTCTTCATCGCGTTTCCGGTCGTCGCATTCTTCCTGCTGCATGGCGGCGGGCTGGACGGCTTCGCGGTGTCGTGGATCGCCGACCTGCTGTCCGGCCTGATCGGCAGCCTCGCGGAAGCCGGCAGCAAGCTCGCGGCCGGCGGCACCTTCGCGATGATGATCGGCAAGCCGGTGTTCGGCTTGGCCACCGCGTTGTCCTGGCTGATCGCGCCGCTGATCTGGCTGCGCGACTGGATCGCCGCCACCGGCCAGCCGGTCTGGATCGATCTCGGGCTCACCGCGCTGATCGCCGTCGCGCTGGTGGTCGCGCTCAGCGGTGGTCTGCGCAATGGCGTGTGGCCGCTGCTTGTGGTGCTGGGGCTGTTCGTCGGCATCGCCGTGGTGATCGCGCTGCTGCGGCTCGACCGCGGCGGGCTGCCGATCGTCGGCACGCGGCAATGGGGCGGGCTGCTGGTGACGCTGGTGGTCTCCGTCACCGGCATCGTCGGCTCGATGCCGGTCGGCATCGCGCTTGCGCTCGGGCGGCGTTCATCGATCCCGTTGATCCGGGTGTTTTCGGTCGCCTTCATCGAATTCTGGCGCGGCGTGCCGCTGATCACCGTGCTGTTCTTCGCCACCTACATGCTGCCGCTGTTCCTGCCCGGCAACTTCACGGTCGACGGGCTGGTGCGGGTGCTGATCGGCATCGCGCTGTTCGCCGGCGCCTACAATGCCGAAGTGATCCGAGGCGGCCTCAATGCGATCCCGCGCGGGCAGGCGGAGGCGGCCAGCGCGCTCGGGCTGTCGTATTGGAAGACGACGGGGCTGATCGTGCTGCCGCAGGCGCTGCGCCACGTCATTCCGGGCCTCGTCAACAGCTTCATCGCGCTGTTCAAGGACACCTCGCTGGTGTCGATCGTGGCGCTGTTCGATCTGCTCGGCCAGCTTCGCGCCGCCTTCGCCGATCCGAACTGGTCGACACCAAACACTCTGTTCACCGGCTTCGCCTTTACCGGGCTGATCTACTTCGTGTTCTGCTTCGCGATGTCGCGCTACTCGCTGTTCGTCGAGCACCGCCTCAACGCGCACCGGCGCACCTGACCAGAGGATACTCCATGGCCGAGAAACCGATTGTCTCGATCGCGGGGCTGAACAAGTGGTACGGCGAGTTCCACGTGCTGCGCGACATCAGCCTCGACGTCGGCCGCGGCGAGCGCATCGTCATCTGCGGACCGTCCGGCTCCGGCAAGTCGACGCTGATCCGCTGCATCAATGCGCTGGAAGAGTTTCAGGAAGGCGAGATCGTGGTCGACGGCATCGACCTCGGCCCGAGCCTGAAGCACGTCGACGACATCCGCCGCGAAGTCGGCATGGTGTTCCAGAGCTTCAATCTGTTTCCGCATCTCACCGTGCTCGAGAATTGCACGCTGGCGCCGATCTGGGTGCGCAACATCCCGAAGAAGGACGCCGAAGCCACCGCGATGAAGTTTCTCGAGCGGGTGCGGATTCCCGACAAGGCGAACAAGTATCCGGGCCAGATCTCCGGCGGTCAGCAGCAGCGCGTTGCGATCGCGCGGGCGCTGTCGATGAACCCGAAGGTGATGCTGTTCGACGAACCGACCTCGGCGCTCGACCCCGAAATGGTCAAGGAAGTGCTCGACACCATGGTCGACCTTGCGGACGAAGGCATGACCATGCTGGTGGTGACCCACGAAATGGGCTTCGCCCGCGAAGTCGCCAACCGCGTCGTGTTCATGGACGCCGGGCAGATCATCGAAGCGAACGAGCCGGAAGAGTTCTTCGCCCATCCGCAGCATGCGCGAACCAAGCTGTTCCTCAGCCAGATCCTGCGCTGAGCTTCACGGCCCGGCGAGCGGTCCGTGCCGCCGGCGCGTCAGGTCGCGGTGGCCGCCGACGAATAGCGCTTCAGGCGTTTGACGTCGTTTGCCGAGAACTGGCCGAAGACCTGTTTGACGCGATCGGCCGGAGTGAGATTGTCAGCAAAGCCGCGCGGCTGTCGCGTGCTCGCAGCTGCGACATGTGGCGCGTACAACGCGCTGTCGTAGATGACGTCGTTGAACCGCGGCGGTGCTTCGCCGAACACCGCGTTGATGATAACCAGCAGCGCCAGCAAAGCGGGGCCGACGGAAATGAAATACCTGAGGACGGGCATGACGCGTTCCCTTGTTGGTACAAGCTAACGACGTCAGGAATGAAGCTGGCGTTGATGCCGCTGCAGGTCTTTGGAATGCGGTTCTCGTTCGGTTAATCCGATTTCGAGAATGCCGCGGCTGGTTGCAACGACTATTGAATGAAAGTTGCGCTCGCCGCGCTATCGTTCGTCATTCCGGGGCGCGCGCAGCGCGAGCCCGGAATCGATATCTCCTGAGGCTGCTGTGTCGGCAGGTTTTTGCCACGCCGTGCCTCAACGCCGCCGCGGTGGTTATGGATTCCGGGTTCGCGAGCGCCGCGGAATGACGAACGAGGGATTGGTGAGCGTCGTAGCCCGGATGGAGCGGAGCGAAATCCGGGACGATGCCCACGGACTTTCACACGTTAGCGACCCATTCGCTCCGCTCGCCCTCGATTGCGCTTCGCTTCATCGAGGCTACGACGCTCTCACACCGCCTCGAACGGTACGCTGATCGTACTCTTCGTTTCCATCCACGCCGGCACCGGCAGGTTCTTGCTGCGCATGAAGTCCGGATTGAACAGTTTCGACTGATAGCGGCTACCGTAGTCGCACAGGATGGTCACGATGGTGTGGCCGGGGCCGAGGTCTTTGGCGAGGCGGATGGCGCCGGCGATGTTGATGCCGCTCGATCCGCCGAGGCACAGGCCTTCGTGTTCGAGAAGGTCGTAGACCACGGACACGGCCTCCTCATCGCCGATTTGATAGGCATCGTCGACGATCGCGCCGTCGAGATTTGCGGTGACCCGGCCCTGGCCGATGCCCTCGGTGATCGACGAGCCCTCCGATTTCAGCGCGCCGTTCTTGTAGTAGTTGTACAGCGCCGAGCCCATCGGGTCGGCCAGCACGGCGCGGATCTTCGGATTGAACTGCTTCAGGCCGATCGACACGCCGGCGAGCGTGCCGCCGGAGCCGACCGCGGCGACGAAGCCGTCGACTTTGCCATCGGTCTGTTTCCAGATCTCCGGTGCTGTCGTCTCGATGTGGGCCTGGCGGTTGGCGACGTTGTCGAACTGGTTGGCCCAGATTGCGCCGTTCGGCTCGGTCTTCGCCAGTTGCTCGGCGAGGCGGCCCGACAGCTTCACGTAGTTGTTGGGGTTGGCGTAGGGCACGGCTGGCACTTCGATCAGCTCGGCGCCGCACAGCCGCAGCATGTCCTTCTTTTCCTGGCTCTGCGTGTTCGGGATCACGATCACGGTGCGGAATCCGAGCGCGTTGGCGACCAGCGCCAGCCCGATGCCGGTATTGCCGGCGGTGCCTTCGACCACCACGCCGCCGGGGCGCAGCGCGCCCCGCTTGACCGCATCGTTGATGATGAAGAGCGCCGCGCGGTCCTTCACCGACTGGCCGGGGTTCATGAATTCGGCCTTGCCCAGAATGGTGCAGCCGGTCTGCTCCGACGCGCGCTTCAGCTTGATGAGGGGCGTGTTGCCGATGGCGGCGGGGAGGCTGTCTCTGATGGTCATGCGGGAGGCATTTCTCTGGGAAGCGGAATCTGTACGG
>NZ_JBMDXE010000139.1:0-14899 GCF_048594845.1 Rhodopseudomonas sp.
TCATGACCGATGACAATTTCGCTCGCAACAAGGACTGGGAAGCGATTCTGGACCGGCTCGCCAAATTGCGCGGCGAGATCGCACAGAGCGGAGGCCGCGACATCAAGCTGGTGATTCAGGTTGATACGCTGTGCCACAAGATCGATGGTTTCATCGAAAAGGCGCGGGCGGCCGGCGTGGTGCGAACCTTCCTCGGGCTGGAGAGCATCAATCCCGACAATCTGGCGTCGGCGAAGAAGCGGCAGAACAAGATCACCGAATATCGCCAGATGCTGCTGGCGTGGAAGCAGGCCGGCGTCATTACTTACGCCGGCTACATTCTCGGTTTCCCTCACGACACGCCGGCGAGCATCGCCGAGGACATCGCGATCATCCAGAAGGAGCTGCCGCTCGATATACTCGAATTCTTCTGCCTGACGCCGCTGCCGGGCTCCGAGGATCATCAGCGCCTGTTCAGGGAAGGCGCGCCGATGGATGCCGACCTCAACCGCTTTGATATCGAACATGCCGTCACCTCGCATCCGCGGATGAGCCGCGACGAGTGGCAGGGCATCTATTTCAAGGCGTGGGATCTGTACTATTCGGCCGAGCACATCGAGCGACTGCTGCGCCGCGCGGCCGCCACCGGCGGCGTGTCGCGGCTGGCGTCGATGATTTTCCTGTTCTCGTCGATGGTGAAAATCGAACGGGTGCATCCGCTGCAGGGCGGCATTCTGCGGCTGAAATATCGGCTCGATCGCCGGCCGACGCTGCCGGTGGAGTCGCCGTGGCTGTTTTATCCCAAGCAGGTGGTCGTCACTGCTTTCAAGCTCGGCCAGAGCCTGCGGCATTGGTTGTGGATCGACCGCCTGCGCCGCAAGATCCTGAACGATCCAGACCGTGCCAGCTACATCGACACGGCGATCACCCCGGTGGACGCGCATGAGCTCGAAGAGCTGGAGCTGTTCACCCACAGCCAGGCCGCCCACGACGCCGTCGAGCATATCCGCAAGGTCGAGAAACTGACGCACGCGAAGTCGGTGGCGTAGAGGCGGTGAGTCGCGCGCTACCGTTGCTTATTGCAAGACCGGCTCCAGTCCGCTTACCCCAGCCACCGTCATTCCGGCGCGCGCGGCAAAGCTGCGCGAACCCGGAATCCCGCCATTGTGAAAACCTCGGCGGTGGGTCGCATATCGAGATTCCGGGTTCGCGGGCTGCGCCCGCGCCCCGGAATGACTCGTGGTGAGGGCATTCTCAACTAACGGACGCCGTGCTTTAATCCTCGCCGCTGATCGGTATTTTGCGGAGGCGGCATGACGGCGACGCCGGTTCTGGTGATTTTGAGCGCGGCAACGGCGGTCGGTCTGTATCTCGGGCTGTTGTATCTGCGCGGCGAGCGTAAGCAGGGGCTGGTCGCGCTGCATCTGTTGCTCGGCTTCGGCGGGCTGGAAACGCTGGTGATGCTGCTGCACGGCACGCCGGACGGCGCCACAGCCGCGGGCAGCCTGTCGTTCGGCAAGGTCGCGGCGGGGCTGTTCGCGGTGTCGGCCTTCTCCGGCTTCATCGCCGCGCTGGCACGGCGCTCGCCGGTTGCTGCCAACGTGTTGCTCGGCACCCACGTCACGGTGGGGCTGGCCGGCTTCGCGCTGGTACTAGCCTGGGTGACGGCGGTCTGAATGCTCAGCCCGACACGGGCACGCGGGCCGTCACCTTGATCTCGAAATCGAAGCCGGCAAGCCAGGTCACGCCGACCGCGGTCCAACTCGGATAGGGCTTCGCGGGAAAGGCCTTGTCCTTGGCGGCCAACACGGTCTCGAATTGCCGGTCCGGATCGGTGTGAAAGGACGTGACATCGAGAATGTCGTCGAAGTTGCAGCCGGCTGCTTTCAGCACCGCACCGAGATTGTCGAACGCCAGCTGGACCTGTTTGGCGAAATCGGGCTCAGGCGATCCGTCTTCGCGGCTACCGACCTGGCCGGAGACAAACAGCAGATCGCCAGAGCGCACGGCTGCGGAATAGCGGTGCTTTTCGTACAAAGCCTGCCGACCGGCCGGAAAGATCGCCTCCCGCTTGGACATCATCGTCTCCTCGTTGAAAGGTCGTGAGGAGATGTGCCGTGTGGTGGCGCAATCCAGCCGGCTGCGACACATGGTCCAGCGCTCGGGGCGATAGCCTCGAGCGCCCGTTTGGTCCTACGACCGCACCCGCACGTAGCTGCCCGGCGCATCCTCGATCGGCGGGAACGCCACGGTGCCGACGGCGCGGGCGGGGACGCGTTCGCTGTCGAACTGTTCGATCCACGCGCGCCAATCGGGCCACCACGAACCCTTGTGTTCCTGCGCGCCCTTCAGCCATTCGGCGACCGAGCCGACCTGGATGTTGTCGTTGGTCCAGAATTGGTACTTGTTCGCCGCGGGCGGATTGATCACGCCGGCGATGTGGCCGGAGCCGGACAGCACGTACTTCACGGGACCGCCGAAGAACTGGGAGCCGTACAGAACCGATTCCGCCGGCGCGATGTGATCCTCTCGGGTGGCGAGATTGTAGATCGGGACCTTGACCTTGGCGAGATCGAGCTGGGTATTGTCGAGCACCATGGTGCCGGCCGACAGCTTGTTGTCGAGATAGCAGTTGCGCAGATAGTAGGAGTGGTTCGCCGCCGGCATCCGGGTCGCATCGGAATTCCAGTGCAGCAGGTCGAACGCCGCGGGCGGCTGGCCCTTCAGATAGTTGTTGACCACGTAGGACCAGATCAGATCGTTGGGCCGCAGCATGTTGAAGGCCATCGCCATCTTGGCGCCTTCGAGTACGCCGGTCGACTGCATGTCGCGCTCCAGCGCCGAGATCTGCTCCTCGTCCACGAACACGGTGAGATCGCCCGCATGGGTGAAGTCGACCTGGGTCGTCAGGAAGGTCGCCGAGGTGACGCGCTGGCGCCGTCGCTCGGCGAGCCAAGCGAGGGTGGACGCCAGCAGCGTGCCGCCGACGCAATAGCCGATGGTATGCACCTTCAGCTCGCCCGTCACCTTCTCGACCACGTCCATCGCCGTGAGCGGGCCGAGCTTCATGTAGTCGGCGAAGCTCTTGTCGCCAAGGCTCTTGTCCGGGTTGACCCAGGAGATCACGAATACGGTGAGGCCCTGGTCGACGCAGAACTTGATGAAGGATTTTTCCGGCTTGAGGTCGAGGATGTAGAACTTGTTGATCCACGGCGGCACGATCAGCAGGGGCGTGCGCAGCACCGTTTCGGTCGCCGGCGAATACTGGATCAGCTGCATGATCTCGTTCTGGAAGATCACCTTGCCGGGCGTTGTGGCGATGTTGACGCCGACCTCGAGATTGGCGGGGTCGGACTGCCGGATCTTCAGATGTCCTTTGCCGGCGACGATGTCCTCGGCCAGCATCTTCATGCCGCGCACCAGGTTGTCGCCGCTGTTCTCCAACGTATGACGCGTCAGCTCCGGGCTCGTCGCAACGAAGTTGGAGGGCGCCAGCGCGTTGGTGATCTGCTGGACATAGAACGCCGCCTTCTTCTTGGTATGCGGGTCGAGCCCCTCGGCCTTCTCGACCAGTTCGTTGGCCCATTGCGAGGTCAGCAGATAGGCCTGCATCAGGAATTCGTAGAACTGGTTGGAGCGCCACGACGGATCAGCAAACCGCTTATCGCGCGGCGGCGGCTCGATGGTCGGCTCGACTTTCTCACCGGATAGTTTGCGCGACGCGTTCCCCCACAGTTCCAGATAGGATCTGCCGAGCTTGGCCTGAAGCTCCGCGGCGCGCGCCTGGTCCGATGTCCAGTACTCGGCGACGCGGGTGAGGGTCTTGACCAGTTCGGAGAGTTCGGCGGGCGGCTGGCCGTTCGGTGCCGGTTCGCGCGGCTTCAGCATCGTTGCCAAGGCCTGGCCGCCGGTCTCCATCGCCTGCGCCAGATTACGCGCGAAAGCCTCCGGATCAAACTTCTTCGCAGTCGCTGCTTCTGGTAGCATGTCGGTCATCGGTGGACGCTTCAACCCGGTTCGCTGTTCTTATACGCTTTTGTCTGTATGCCACTGATCATGACATAGTTCGGTAAATGTCGCTGAACTGGATGTGCTGCACTGCGACAATTTGCGCTTGATTTGGCCACATTGGCATCCCACTGACTCGGCGTGCTGCAGCAGGCGTGCTGCTGGAATAAGGTTTTACGGCGCCGCGGGTTCGGCTATGTGACGATTTAATGCTTGGACGCGCGGCCGTTCGCCGCCGCAGGGTCGGGGATGACGGTTTGCAGGTGACGACTCAAAGGGCGATGGCGATGCGGCCGATCCCGACGCGAAAGCGCAGGCAGGAGCAGGGACGTGGCGTCCTGGCCACGGCTGCGTTGCTGGTCGCGCTTGGATGCGGCGCCGTTGGACTTGGTGGCTGCTCCATCTCGATGTCCGACATGCCAGTGCTTGGCGGAAGCGACAGGGCCGAGAAGCCGAAGGACGCCGAGGGCTTCCCGGCCGTGAACGACCTGCCGGCCAACCGCGACGAGGCCGTGCTGGCCCCCGCCGAGCGCAACAAGATCGAGCAGGAACTGATCGCCGCCCGCGAGCGCCAGGCCAATGCCAACGCGAGCGCTAGCACCGCGGCCGCCAAGCCGGCGGCCGCCAAATAGTCGTCAACGTCGCCGGTGCACGAACGGCGGCGGTGGCGGGTCACCGTTCGCAGGCCGGCGCAGCACAAATACCGTCCTCGATCCGATCCGCCGCAAAATCGTGCCAATGGGAGCGTTTCTGCGCCTGAATCGGATTCCCCTCCGATCAAGAACGCGGTAACGATCCTGCCGCACCCCGGAGTCGAGGACCATGGAAGAATTCTACCGTATCCGCCGTTTGCCGCCTTATGTGTTCGAACAGGTCAACCGGGCCAAGGCGGCCGCGCGGAACGCCGGGGCCGACATCATCGACATGGGCATGGGCAACCCGGATCTGCCGGCGCCGCCCCATGTGCTCGAGAAACTCAAGGAAACACTCGGCAAGCCACGCACCGACCGCTACTCGGCGTCGCGCGGCATCACCGGCCTGCGCAAGGCCCAAGCGGCTTATTACGAGCGCCGGTTCGGCGTGAAGCTGAACCCGGACACCCAGGTGGTGGCCACGCTGGGCTCCAAGGAAGGCTTCGCCAACGTCGCCCAGGCGATCACCGCGCCGGGTGACGTCGTGCTGTGCCCGAACCCGAGCTACCCGATCCATGCCTTCGGCTTCCTGATGGCGGGCGGTGTGATCCGCTCGGTGCCGTCCGAGCCGACCCCGGAGTTCTTCGCCGCGGCGGAGCGGGCGATCATCCATTCGATCCCGAAGCCGATCGCACTGATCGCCTGCTATCCGTCGAACCCGACCGCCTATGTGGCCAGCCTCGACTTCTACAAGGACCTGGTCGCGTTCGCGAAGAAGCACGAGATCATGATCCTGTCGGATCTGGCCTATGCGGAAGTGTATTTCGACGACGCCAACCCGCCGCCGTCGGTGCTGCAGGTGCCGGGCGCGATGGACGTCACCGTCGAGTTCACCTCGATGTCGAAGACGTTCTCGATGGCCGGCTGGCGCATGGGCTTCGCGGTCGGTAACGAGCGCATCATCGCGGCGCTGGCGCGGGTGAAGTCGTATCTCGACTACGGCGCCTTCACCCCGGTGCAAGTCGCCGCCACCGCGGCGCTGAATGGCCCCGACGACTGCATCAGGGAGATGCGCGAGACCTACAAGAAGCGCCGCGACGCGCTGGTCGAGAGCTTCGGCCGGGCCGGCTGGGAGATCCCGCCGCCGTCGGCCTCGATGTTCGCCTGGGCGCCGCTGCCGCCGGCCTTCCGCGAGCTCGGCAGCATGCAGTTCGCCACGCTGATGGTCGAGAAATCTGGCGTCGTGGTGTCGCCCGGCGTGGCTTTCGGCGAGCACGGCGAGGGCTACGTCCGCATCGCCATGGTGGAAAACGAGCAGCGCATCCGTCAGGCGGCGCGCGGCGTCCGGCGCTTCCTTGAAAGCGGCGTCGAAACGTTGCACAACGTGGTGCCTCTCGCCACCCGGCGATAGGACCAGGTTCCCGGAGGCCGCGTTCGCCGGCCTCCGACTTCACAGCAGCTTCAGACGACAGGTTCGGCGCCCGATGGACGCGCTCAGAGTGGGTATTGCGGGTCTCGGCACCGTGGGCGCCGAGGTGGTCCGTGTCATCGAACGGCAGCAGCGGACGCTCGCCGCGCGCTGTGGACGTCCGATCAAGGTCGTGGCCGTCACCGCGCGGTCGAAGACCAAGAAGCGCGGGCTGGACCTGCGCGGCATCACCTGGGGCAAGAGCCCGCTGGCGATCGCGACCGATCCGAATGTGGACTGCTTCGTCGAGCTGATCGGCGGCGCCGGCGATCCGGCCGGTCCGGCGATCGAGGCGGCTCTGGCGGCCGGCAAGTCGGTGGTCACGGCCAACAAGGCGCTGGTCGCCAAGCACGGCCTCAAGCTCGCCGGCCTCGCCGAGAAGCACGCCGTCGCGCTCAACTACGAGGCCGCGGTCGGCGCCGCGATCCCGGTGATCAAGACGCTGCGCGAGGGCCTCGCCGGCACCGACATCGACCGGATCTACGGCATCCTCAACGGCACCTGCAACTACATTCTGACCCGCATGGAGCAGGAAGGGCTGTCGTTTGACGACTGCCTCGCCGATGCGCAGCGTCTCGGTTATGCCGAGGCCGATCCGACCTTCGATATCGACGGTCACGACACCGCGCAGAAGCTGTCGATTCTCGCCAGCCTGGCATTCGGCACCAAGGTGTCTGAGAGCTCGGTCTACGTCGAAGGCATTCGCTCGATCACGCCGGCGGATCTCCGTGCGGCCGACGATCTCGGCTACCGGCTCAAGCTGCTCGGCGTAGCGGTGCGGACCGCCAAGGGCATCGAGCAGCGCGTGCATCCGACCATGGTGCCCAAAACCTCCGCGATCGCGCAGGTGATGGGCGTCACCAATGCGGTGTCGATCGACGGCAATGGCATCGCGCCGATCACCCTGGTCGGCGCCGGTGCAGGCTCGGCGGCGACCGCCTCGGCCGTGGTCGCCGACATCGCCGATGTGGCGCGGGGCATTCGGGCGGAGCCGTTCGGCCGTCCGGTGGCCAAGCTCGCGGCGATCAGCAAGGCGCCGATGCAGCGCCACGAGGGCGGCTATTACCTGCGGCTGATGGCGCGCGACCATGCCGGGACCGCGGCGACGATCGCGACCCGACTGGCCGAGCAGGAGATATCGATCGAATCGATCGTGCAGCGCCAGCCGGAGCGGACCACCGATGCGAACGGCAAGCCCGGCAAAGCGGGCCCCGTGCCGGTGATCCTGATCACCTACGCGACCAGCGAGGACGCGGTGCGCCGCGCGCTTCAGGCCGTGCAACGCGACAAGGTGATCAGCGGCCGGCCGCAGGTCATCCGGATCGAGAAGAACTAGACGCCGGGGAATCGTGTAGCCGCGCCGCTGTGGCGCGGATTGAGTTTAGGAGAGGGCTGACATGTCGACCACCATTTCCGTTCCGCCGCAATTGTTGCTGGAGCGCATTCTGACGCTCGAGATCGTGCGCGTGACGGAGCGTGCTGCGGTGTCGGCGGCCCGGCTGCGCGGCCACGGCAACGAGAAGGGCGCCGACCAGGCGGCCGTCGACGCGATGCGTCGCGAGCTCAACAAGATGCCGATCGAAGGCACCATCGTGATCGGCGAGGGCGAGCGCGACGAAGCTCCGATGCTGTTCATCGGCGAGAAGGTCGGCGCCGGCATCGATGGCGGCCCGAAGGTCGACATCGCGGTCGATCCTCTCGAGGGCACCACGCTGTGCGCCAAGAACATGCCCGGCTCGATCGCCACCATGGCGATGGCCGAAGGCGGCACGCTGCTGCACGCGCCCGACGTGTACATGCAGAAGATCGCGATCGGTCCCGGCTACGACAAGAATGTCATCGACATCGACGCGTCGCCCGAAGACAACATTCGTCGCCTCGCCAACGCCAAGGACGTGCCGGTGCACGACATCACCGTGCTGGTGCTGGATCGTCCGCGCCATGCCGAACTGATCGCCAAGATCCGCGCCACCGGCGCTGGCGTCCAGCTGATCACCGACGGCGACGTCGCCGGCGTCATTCATTGCGCCGATCCGGACAACACCGGCGTCGATATCTACATGGGGACCGGCGGCGCGCCGGAAGGCGTGCTGGCGGCGGCGGCGTTGCGCTGCATCGGCGGCCAGATGCAGTGCCGGCTGCTGCTCGACACCCATTCCAAGCGCAACCGCGCGGAGTCGATGGGTATTGAGGACCCGAACTTCGTGTACCAGATCGAGGACATGGTGAAGGGCGACTGCCTGTTCGCCGCGACCGGCGTGACCGACGGCTCGCTGCTGTCCGGCGTCAAGTTCCGCAAGGACGTGATCCAGACCGAGACCGTGGTGATGCGCTCGGTGACCGGGACCGTGCGCTACATCAAGGCTGATCACCGCCAGTTCGAAAAATTCCACCTCGACTAAGGAGAGGGCGATGGCTGTCGAGATCCGTCCCGTCGGCGCCGACGAGCGCGCCGCTTGGGAGCCGTTGTGGGCCGGCTATCTCGACTTCTACAAGTCGACGCTCGCGCCCGGCACCAGCGACGTTACCTGGTCGAGGTTTCACGATCCCGCCGAGCAGATGTATCTGCTCGGCGCCTATGTCGACGGCAAACTCACCGGCATCGTGCAGTTCCTGTATCATCGCTCGTCTTGGGCGGCGGGGGATTACTGCTATCTGCAGGATCTGTTCGTCGACAACAGCGCGCGCGGACTCGGTCTCGGCCGCAAGCTGATCGAAGCCGTCTACGAGCGCGCCAAGGCCGACGGCTGCAGCCGCGTGCACTGGCTGACCCAGCCGGGCAACACCACCGCACGCCTGCTGTACGACCGCATCGCCGACGATTCCGGGTTTATGCAGTACCGGAAGGTGTTCTGACGGGCTGCCACCGTCATTGCGAGAAGCGAAGCGACGAAGCAATCCAACTCCGTGCTCGTCGCTGGATTGCCTCGCTACGCTCGCAATGACGGTTTCGTTGCGGCAAGGGGAGAGAAACAATGGCCGGAAGAGCCGAACCGACAAATGTGCAAGCCCTGATCTTCGACGTGTTCGGCACGGTCGTCGACTGGCGCGCCAGTCTGATCGAGGATTTCACCGCCTGGTCGAAGACGCGCGGCCTGAGCGGCGACTGGACCGGGCTCGTCGACGCATGGCGGCAAGCCTACGTGCCGTCGATGGACGAGGTCAGGAAAAATCCCGCGCGCGGCTTCATCAAGCTCGACGATCTGCATCGCCGCTCGCTGGAACAATTGGCACCGCAGTTCGGCCTGAAAGATCTCGGCGAAGAAGACCTCGACTACATCACCACCGGCTGGCACAGGCTGAAGCCGTGGCCGGACGTGATCTCCGGTCTGACCCGGCTGAAGTCGAAACACATCATCAGCCCGCTGTCGAACGGCAATGTCGGCCTGCTGACGCGGATGGCGAAGAACGCTGGGCTGCCGTGGGACCTGATCATGGGCGGCGACGTGTTCGGCCACTACAAGCCCGATCCGGAGACTTATCTCGGCGCAGCGAAGTTGCTCAACCTCCCGCCCGAGCAGGTGATGATGGTCGCCGCCCACAACAACGATCTCGCCGCCGCGCAGAAGCTCGGCCTCAAGACGGCCTTCATCCCGCGACCCACCGAATACGGCCCGCTGCAGAAGCTCGATTTCGGCGCCACCGGCGACTGGACCGTGGTGGCGGACGATCTCAACGGCGTCGCCGGCGCGCTGGGGTGCTGAGCACTTTCAGCCCTTGCCACGAGAAGTGCGTCATCCTGAGGCGCCGCCGCGCAGCGGCGGCCTCGAAGGATGGACCGCGCGTGTTGGGTGCGGCGCCGCATCCTTCGAGGCTCGCCCTGCGGGCGAGCGCCTCAGGATGACGGCTCAGTGCAGGTTGTGAAGCGAGGCAGCGCTGGGGACGGCATTGGTTTGCCTCTCGCGCAAGTCGTGCTTATCTGCGCTGACCATGACGCTTCCAGCATCCGCATTGCCGCCCGAGCCGGTGTCGGCGTTTCTCGGCGTGACCCGCTCGGCCACCGGCAAGCTGTGGCGCGACCGGCTGGACGCTCGCGCGACGGCTAAGGCGCAGGCGATTACGCAGCGCTATCAGTTGCCCGAGATGCTGGCGCGGGTGCTGGCCGGGCGCGGTGTCGAAATCGACGCGGTGCCCGACTTTCTCGATCCCACCATCCGCAAGCTGATGCCGGACCCATCGACCGTGACGCAGATGGAGGCCGGCGCCAAGCGCATCGCCGATGCCGCGTCGCGCGGCGAGAAAGTGGCGATCTTCGGCGATTACGACGTCGACGGCGCTACCTCGTCGGCACTCCTCGCCTGGCATCTGCGGCATTGCGGCCTCGATCCGCTGATCCACATTCCCGACCGCATCTTCGAGGGGTATGGCCCGAACGTCGACGCCATTCGCGGACTGGCGGAGAAGGGCGCCACGCTACTGATCACCGTCGACTGCGGCACCACCAGCCTCGAGCCGCTGGCCGAGGCACGACGGCTCGGCATGAGCGTGGTGGTGATCGATCATCACCAGACCGCTGACGAACTGCCTGAGGTCGAGGCGCTGATCAATCCGAACCGACCGGACGATCTGTCCGGCCTCGGCCATCTTGCCGCGGTCGGCCTGGTGCTGATGACGCTGGTCGCGGTCAACCGCGAGTTGCGGCATCGCGGCTTCTGGAGCGTCGAGCGGCCGGAGCCGAACCTCCTCGACATGCTGCATCACGTCGCGCTCGGCACCGTGGCCGATGTCGCGCCGCTGGTTGGACTCAACCGGGCCTTCGTGGCCAAGGGGCTGATCGCGCTGCGGCGGCGCGACCATGTCGGTCACACCGCGCTGATGGATGTGGCGCGGCTGAACGGGCCGCCGGAAGTCTGGCATCTCGGCTTCATGCTCGGCCCGCGCATCAATGCCGGCGGCCGGATCGGCCGCGCCGATCTCGGCGTGCGGTTGCTGCTCGAAGGCGACGTCTCCGAAGCGGCGCGGATCGCCGCCGAGCTGGACCGCCTCAACGCTGAGCGGCGTGTGATCGAGCAGCAGGCCGAAGCGCAGGCCGAGGCCGAGGCGATCGCCTCGCTCGGCCTCGAGGACAAGGGCGCGGTGATCGTCACCGCATCGGAGGGCTGGCATCCCGGCGTGGTCGGTCTGGTCGCGTCACGGCTGAAGGAGAAGTTCGGCCGGCCGGCCTTCGCCATCGCGCTCGAGCCGGGCGGCATCGGCACCGGCTCGGGCCGCTCGATCGGCGGCGTCGATCTCGGACGCGCAGTGCGGCAGGCGGTCAACGAGGGCATCCTGATCAAAGGTGGCGGTCACGCGATGGCGGCCGGCGTTACGCTGCGCAAGGAGCGGCTGGCCGAATTCCGCGGCTGGCTGGAAACCTCGCTTGCCGCAGATGTCGCCAAGTCGCGCCACGTCAACGAACTGTCGATCGACGGCGCCGTGTCGGCGCGCGGCATCACGCCGGAATTCGCCGCCACGCTCAACCGCGCCGGTCCATTCGGCGCCGGCAACCCCGAGCCGATCATCGCGCTGCCGGCGCATCAGCTGGTCTATGCGGACGAAGTGGGGCAGGCGCATCTGCGGCTGCGCTTCAAATCCGGCGACGGTGCGGTCGTCAACGGCATCGCGTTTCGCAGCGTCGGGCAGAAGCTCGGTCAGGCGCTCACCGAAAACCGTGGCCAGCAACTCCACGTCGCCGGCTGCCTGTCGGTCGATCGCTGGCAGGGTGCGGAGCGGGTGCAACTCCGGGTGATCGATGTCGCCGTGCCCGATCCGGGACCGGCGATGATCAGGTGAGGTTTGTAACTCCGCCAGCCCGCATGACGTTGGTACTTGCGACGCCCGCAGGGGCCTGCCGAGCGAAGAGTTGAGTCGGCCCTCGTAAAACTACGCGGAAAAGGCCCGCGGTGGCTGACTTCGCCGACCCGCTGTCGGTGCAGATTGCCGTTTTGAGGGATTTTAACTGCACCCTTGACTGGTGGTCGGCCGAGCGGCTGTCGATTAGTTGAGCAAAGCCACTTCCCCGGCCGCGTAGTATTACGGATCATGGTGGGTTTGTTCCACACCGTTGACGTTCATTTACTAATTCTTACGCGACAGATGTGACGTTTACCGCTGCGAGGCGGCGATTGACGCCGATGAAGCCATCATCGTCCCGGGGCGACCTCAGTCGTCCTGCTTGCAGAGAATGTCGAACCATTCGTCACCCCACGCTCGTCGCATCGGCGAGCGCATCAATAGCCATGGCAGAACGTCAATCGGCGCCTGCTCGTGGCCTCTGCCGATGCGATGGACAAAGAAAGAACCGCAAACATGCTGTCTTCGCTGCTGAACCTGAAGACGTCCTACAAACTGGCTGGAATCCTCTCTCTCATTGCGCTGGTCTCGCTCGTTGCCTACGGGCTGATCGCCCGCAATCTGGCGATCCTGGCGCAGAACAACAACATGACCACGCATACCTACAAGGTCATGGACAATGCGAAGGCGATCGTCGCCGCGATGGTCGATGGCGAAACCGGCGTGCGCGGCTTCCTGATCAGCGGTGAAGACAAGTTTCTCGAGCCGTATCGCGCATCGGACAAACTGTTCAAGGACTCCTGGGAGGAAACCAAGCGGCTGACCGCGGACAATCCGGCGCAGCAGAAGCGGCTCGATCTGATCGCAGCCGCCGCCGCCGAATGGCGCAACAAGGTCGCCGAGCGCGAAATCCAGCTGATGAAGGCGCAAAACGCCAACGAGGCGCGCTCCGTGGCGGCCTCCGGCATCGGTAAGAAGTCGATGGATGCGATCCGTTCGGAAGTCCGTGATCTGGTCGCGGCCGAGGAGTCGCTGTTGTCGGTGCGGGCCGATGCATCCGCTGCCGCGCTGTCGTCGTCCTACATGGCGATCGTGGTCAGTGCCGTGGTGATGCTGGTGGTCATCGTCGCCGGCCTGCTGTTCCTCGGCCGCGCGGTGACGCGGGGCATCGTCGACATGACCTCGGCGATGGGGCTGCTGGCGCAGAACGATCTCACGGTCGACGTGCCGCACGCCAACCGACGCGACGAAATCGGCAAGATGGCCATGGCGGTGCAGGTGTTCAAAGACAACGCGATTCGTGTCCGTCAGCTCGAAGCCGAGCAGCAGGCCGCCGAGCGTCGACAGGCCGAGCAGCGCAAGGCCGAGATGATGAAGATGGCAAACGGCTTCGAAGCCGCGGTCGGCGAAATCGTCAACACGGTGTCGTCGGCATCGACCGAACTCGAAGCCTCGGCGACCACGCTGACCTTGTCGGCCGATCGCGCCCAGCATCTCAGCTCGACGGTGGCTGCGGCATCGGAGGAAGCCTCGACCAACGTGCAGTCGGTCGCGTCGGCGACCGAGGAATTGAGCTCCTCGATCGGCGAGATCAGCCGACAGGTGCAGGACTCGGCCCGGATCGCGGCTGATGCCGTCAACCAGGCGCGTACCACCGACGACCGCGTCAGCGAATTGTCCAAGGCGGCCACTCGCATCGGCGACATCATCGAGCTGATCAACACCATCGCCGGACAGACCAATCTGCTGGCGCTCAACGCGACGATCGAGGCCGCCCGCGCGGGCGAGGCGGGCCGCGGTTTTGCGGTGGTGGCGTCGGAGGTCAAGGCGCTGGCGGAGCAGACCGCCAAGGCCACGGGAGAAATCAGCCAGCAGATTTCCGGTATCCAGTCGGCGACCAACGAATCCGTCACGGCGATCAAGCAGATCACTGGCACGATCGAACAACTCTCCGAGATCGCCTCGACGATCGCGGCGGCGGTGGAAGAGCAGGGCGCGGCGACGCAGGAAATCTCGCGCAACGTCCAGCAGGCCGCCCAGGGCACGCAGCAAGTGTCGTCGAATGTGATCGACGTTCAGCGTGGTGCGACGGAGACCGGCTCAGCCTCGTCGCAGGTGCTGTCGTCGGCGCAGTCGCTGGCCAAGGAAAGCACGCGGCTGCGGACGGAAGTCGGCCTGTTCCTCGACACCGTCCGGGCTGCGTAACACCCGAACTCAACGCCGGGATGTTGCCGATCCGACATCCCGGCGCCAATTCAGCGCAGCCGAAGTCGTTACACCGAAGCAGTCATCGCCGGACTTGATCCGGCGATCCACCGTCTTGAGTGACGGATTGTCCGGTCACGCCCTGCAATGACCACAGGGGATAGCCACGCGACGCGCTGCGATGCGGCTAGGTGCAGATCTCGCCCTGCATGATCTTCTCGCGAAACAGCTCCACGGCCTTCGGATTTAGCGCGCCTTCATCGGGCAGTACCAGCGCCAGGTCGGTCGGAGCCAGAAAGGCGAACTGCCGGCCCCATTCGTAGACCCACGCCAGGCCATCCTGAAACATCACCTCGTCGTCGTAGCGCGGCAGACGCCCCGAGCGAGCCTCGGCGAATCCGCGCCGGAAGGCGGTGTTCCAGACGATCTCCTCGAGCGGAGCCTGAAAGGTTTCGGCCTGCGGGCGTACGTCGGTCACGGCGCGATCCAGCGAGAAGTCCAGCACTGAGGGCGGAAGCGGGGAGTATCCCATGCCGCCCGGCGCTCTGCATTCGGACTTTTGGCCGATCCGGTCACGGCGGCGGGCTGCGCCCCGGCAGCAGCGCCAGCGGCGTCAATCGGCGGATGATCGGCCGCGCCACGTCGCGAAATCTCGCATTGTGCAGCAGGATGCCGCCGATCAGGCCGATGAAGCAGCCCAGCACCGTGTCGATGAAACGCGCCTGGATGATCGCGCCGGGCTCTGCGTGCCCTAGCGACGCGGCATCGGCAAGAAAGATCGTCAGCGGCGTGATGAAGATTACGGCGAACCCATAGTGGCGGATCACGGCGGTCT
>NZ_JBMDXE010000014.1:0-15950 GCF_048594845.1 Rhodopseudomonas sp.
GTGCCCCCGGTGTAAGTATTGGCTCCCGTCAACGTTAAAACGCCAGTGCCGGCACTGCCGCCGAAGCTGATCAGATTGCCGGTGCCGGAAATAGCGCCACCGAATGTATAGGCGTCGGAACGCGCGAATTCCAACGTCCCGTTATTGAAGACGTCGCCGACGATCGACCCGGTAGTGCCGCCGTTGCCGATCTGCAGATAACCGCCGCTGATCGTCGTGCCGCCGGTGTAGGTGTTGTCCCCGCCCAGCAGCATCGCATTGCTGCCGAGCTTGGTGACGCTGCCGGTGCCGGAGATCACGCCGCTAAAGCCGATCGAGTCGAACCGATTGAACTCCAGCACACCGTTGTTGAGGACGTCGCCCACGATCGAACCACTGGTGGCACCGTTGCCGACCCGCAGCGTGCCGGCCGAAATCGTCGTGCCGCCCGTGTAGGTGTTCTCGCCGAGCAGCGCCAGAATGCCGCCGCCGAGCTTGACCAGGTCGCCCGTCCCCGAGATCACGCCGCCCAGGCTCATGCCGCTGCTTCGGTTGACGGCCAGCGTCGCATTGTTGGTGATGTCGCCGGTGATCGAGCCGCTGATGCCGCCGTTGCCGAGCTGCAGCGTTCCGCCCGAGATCGTGGTGCCTCCGGTGTAAAAATTATCACCCGTCAGCGTCAGCGTTCCGGTGCCGGTCTTGGCCAGCGCGAATTGGGCCCCGTTGTCGAGGAACGTGCCCGAGAATAGCGTCGACGTGTTCAGGCTGCCGACTGTCAGGCTCTGCACCGGAACGCCGGGTACGACCGATGCCGCAACGAATCCGCTGCCCGACAGAGATCCGACCGAGATCGCGCCCGAGGCGGTTCGCAACAACGTCGTGCCGTTATTTACGATTGCGGCCGTGCCCCCCGACGAGAACTGGCTGAACAGCAACGTCCCCCCACTCTGAGTCGTGATGGTCGCATTGCCCGCGGTGCTCGATTGAAGAAAATCGACCTGACTGCCTGACCCGATGAGGAGGTTCTGGGCATTGCCGGAATTGTTGACGATGCCGGCGCTGCTCATGTTGAGCTGGCCGCCTCCCGTGATGCCGATCGTATAGGTGGGCGCCCCTGCGTCGAACGTGAAGCCGTCTGGGCTGCGGGTGACCGACAGCACCAACAGCGTCGACGCGCCGTTGTTGGTGAACACTGCGGTCGAGCCGGTGTCGGGCACCACCGCGGGACCGCTCCAATTGGACGCCGTGTTGTACTGCTGGTCGGTGCCGACCCAGACCTGCTGGGCGTGGGCCGGCTTGCCGGCTGCGAACAGCGCCGTCGTGGCCATCAGGACCGACACGAGGGCGCGCCGCCGCCCACGAACTCGAATCAACTCAGCAGCTTCAAGCCGCGACCTTCGGTCGTCGGCAACTCGCCGGTCTTGCACGTCGCACCCCGCACCTCACGGTGCCATCACTGGCCCGCTTCAGGAATCAACCTAGAGGGTCACGATCGGGACGAACAGCTGCAGTTGTGCAACCTGACGACAATGCCGAACGAGTGTGGATGTGGGGTCACAGAAGTTCCCGTTTTCAGATCGCGAATTCTATCGCACGGGATCAGAGCCAAAGGCCACCGGTTCCCCACGACGCTCGCTGGGCTAGTGCCGCCGCCGGCCGCGTGCTAGCGGTCGGCCAAACAAAAGCGGGGAGATGGAACGCGATGATCGAGGCGGTGATCTGGGATTTCGGCGGAGTGCTCACGAGTTCGCCCTTCGAGGCGTTCGCGCGCTTCGAACAGGAGCGCGGCCTGCCCGCCGACGTCATCCGCCGAACCAACGCCGCCAATCATCTCGAGAACGCCTGGGCCAAGTTCGAACGCGCCGAGATCGATCTCGACGCGTTCGACGAGTTGTTCGCCGCGGAGTCGCGGGCGCTCGGCGCCGAGGTCCGCGGCAAGGACGTGATCGCGCTGTTGTTCGGCGACCTGCGGCCCGACATGGTCGAGGCGCTGCGCCGCGTGAAGCAGACCTGCAAGACCGGCTGCATTACCAACAACCTGCCCGCGAACGCGATCGGCTCGGCCTCAGGCCGCACGCTCTACGTCGCCGAAGTGATGAAGCTGTTCGATCACGTCATCGAGTCGGCCAAGATCGGGCTGCGCAAGCCCGATCCGCGGATCTATCAGATGATGACCGACAAGCTCGGCGTCGATCCGAAGCGCTGCGTCTATCTCGACGACCTCGGCGTCAACCTGAAGCCGGCGCGCGAAATGGGCATGACCACCATCAAGGTGACCAGCGCGGCGCAGGCAATTGCCGAGCTGGAAGCCGCGACCGGACTGGCGCTGCGCTAGACTGACGGCTTCGCCGCCTCCGAAGCACCGGATTCGTACCAGCGCTTCGAGCGGTTGACGATCGCCACGACGGTGAGCATCACCGGCACCTCGATCAGCACGCCCACCACGGTGGCGAGCGCGGCGCCGGATTCGAACCCGAACAGGCTGATCGCGGCGGCGACCGCGAGTTCGAAGAAATTACTGGCGCCGATCAGCGCCGACGGACCGGCGACGCAGTGCTGCTCGCCGCTCAGGCGGTTGAGCAGATAAGCGAGGCCGGCGTTGAAATACACCTGGATCAGGATCGGCACCGCCAGCAGCGCGATCACCAGCGGCTGCCGGATGATCTGCTCGCCCTGAAAGCCGAACAGCAGCACCAGCGTCGCCAGCAGCGCCACCAGCGATAGCGGCTGGAACACACCCAGCAGCCGCTGCAATCCCGCATCGCCGCCCGACGCCAGCACGCGCCGTCGCAGCAGCTGCGCGATGATCACCGGAACCACGATGTAGAGCACCACCGACAGCACCAGCGTGTCCCACGGCACGGTGATGGCCGACAGTCCGAGCAGCAGCCCGACGATCGGCGCGAAGGCGAACACCATGATGGTGTCGTTCAGCGCCACCTGACTCAGCGTGAAATGCGGCTCGCCGCGGGTCAGGTTCGACCATACGAACACCATCGCGGTGCACGGCGCCGCCGCCAGGATGATCAGCCCGGCGATGTAGGAATTGATCTGCTCGGCTGGCAGATAAGCGCGAAACAGCCAGCCGACGAAAAGCCAGGCCAGCGCCGCCATCGAGAACGGCTTCACCGCCCAGTTGATGAACAGCGTCACGCCGATGCCGCGCCAATGCTCGCGCACGCGTCCGAGCGCGGCGAAGTCGATCTTCACCAGCATCGGAATGATCATCAGCCAGATCAGCGCCGCCACCGGCAGATTGACCCGCGCGATCTCCGCCGCGCCGATCGCGTGAAAAGCCCCCGGCATGACATGGCCGAGCGCGATGCCGACGATGATGCACAGCGCGACCCAGACAGTGAGATAGCGTTCGAAGGTGGACATGAGCTGTTCTCTAAACCGTTCTCTGGACTGATCGCTCTAGACTGTTCTCTCGAACGACCCATTGGCCGCTCCGCCAACCAAACTAACAACCGTCATCCCCGCGAAAGCGGGGACCCAGTATTCCAGAGCGCCAGCGCTCGGCCGCTGCGCTCTAGAATACTGGGTCGCCCGGTCAAGCCGGGCGATGACGTGATACAAAGTTGCGTCGCCTTGCTTTCATCTTCGTCATTGCGAGGAGCGGAGCGACGAAGCAATCCAGCTCGGTGCCCGGAGTCTGGATTGCTTCGCTTCGCTCGCGATGACGAGAGAAAGCGTCACACCGTCGCCACCCGCCGGCCGTGTTCATCGATCACCTGCTCGCCGTCTTCCTTGAAGAACTCGCCGCGCTGCGGCGGAAGCAGGTCGATCACCTCTTCGGACGGCCGACACAGCCGCACGCCGTTCGGCGTCACCACCAGCGGCCGCTCGATCAGGATCGGATGGGCGATCATCGCGTCGAGCAGTGCGTCGTCGCTCAGCGACGGATCGTCCAGCTTCAGCTCGGCGTAAGGCGTGCCCTTCTGGCGCAGTGCCTGCCGCGGCGTCAGGCCGGCGCGCGCGATCAGTTGCGCCAGCAGCGTGCGGCTCGGCGGGCACTTCAGATACTCGATCACGTGCGGCTCGATCCCAGCATTGCGGATCAGCCCGAGCGTGTTGCGCGATGTGCCGCAGGCGGGGTTGTGATAGATGATGACGTCCATGATGTCTCTTCAGCTCGATGCGGCGGCCTTGCGGCGCGTGGATTTGGATGCCGGCGGACAGCACGGCTGCAGGTCTGCAAGCAGTGGCGCGCACAAGTCCGGCCGGCCGCCGCAGCAATCCTTGATCAGGAACAGCGCGACCTGCTGAAAGCGCGCGAGATCGGCGCGGTACACGATCGACCGGCTGCGCCGCTGCGACCGGATCAGCCCTGCCCGTGCCAGCACCGCCAGATGCGACGACAGCGTGTTCTGCGGCACCGCCAGCGCCTCGGCGATCGCCCCGGCCGCCAACCCGTCCGGCTCGTGCGACGCCAGCAACCGGAACGCCTCCAGCCGCGTCGGCTGCGCCAATGCACCGAGAGCCAAGATGGCCTGCTCTGTTTCCATATATCGAGATTTATCGAAATGTATGGCAGAGTCAACTGGCTCTGCGCTCTGCCTCCGCGGGACGATACGGCCGTCGCGCGGACGTTGCCTCGTTGCACTGAGGGGTGAAGTCTTCGACGTCTCCCCACGGCCGAAGCGTGCACTTGGGTTCACCAGCCAACGGCGACTCGCGCGGCAGACGTCTGCAATGCACTGCGGCACCGGATACACGGCGCCGCAGTGCAGATTTCCTGCTTAGCTCTTCTTCGTCAGTTTCTTCTCGACTTTCTTGCGGACGTTGCCGACTTTCTTGACGGCCTTCTTCACCGCCGGCGCCGAGCGGCCGGTCTTCTTAGCTTCGTAGCGGACTTCGTAGTCCTGCCCGCCGGCAACGCGCGCCCGATCCTGCTTGCGACCACGGGCGGTCGTCGTCTTCTTGGTGGTCTTCTTCGCAGCCATGCTGACCTCCTGATGTTGCCGACTGAGCAACGCATTCGGGAATCGCAGGTTCCGAAAATCGCAGCGATGCGCCGGAACGAGTCACTTCCGCCCGACAACGAAGCACACCGGCTGGAGCGCTTCGCCGTGACCCGCCCTAACGTCTTCGTCATTGCGAGGAGCGACGCGACGAAGCAATCCAGCTCAATGCACCAAACTGGATTGCTTCGCTTCGCTCGCAATGACGATAGTGGGTCCGGGTCCGCCCTTACAAACTATCGCCAAAGTCCTCGCGGAATTTGGCGACGAGGTGGTTCTGCCAGTCCGACACCGGCTTCAAGACCCCGTAGAAGAACCGCAGCACTTCGGGCTCCTCGACGAAGGTCAGACCGCCGATCAGCTTGCGATTGGCGTAGAGCCAGGCGATGCGGTCGACGGCGTATTTGACCTGCGACAGCGTGAACACGCGGCGCGGCATCGCCAGCCGAACCAGCTCCATATTGGCGAAGATCTCGGTGCCGTCGGGCTCGCGCTGTTCGGACAGCGTGCCACGCTCCATGCCGCGGATGCCGGAAGCAATGTACAGCGCGCTCGCCAGCGCGCCGGCCGGATATTGCGATTGCGGGATGTGATCGACGAAGCGCTTGGCGTCGATGTGGCAGCCGAGGCCGCCGGCCGGGGTGATCACCGGCACGCCGCGCTCCTGCAATTGCTCGACCATGAAGCCGATGAACATCGGCCCCTGGTTGATCATCTCCTCGTCCATGGTCTCGTCGAGACCGACCGCGAGCGCTTCCATCTCGCGCACCGACATGCCGCCATAGGTGAGGAAGCCTTCGTAGAGCGGCACCAGCGGCCGCATCTTCTCGTACAGCGCGCAGTCGCGGATGCAGATGCCGCCGCCGCGGGCGCAGCCGAGCTTGCGGGCCGAGAAATAGATGATGTCGCAGAGGTCGGCGGTGCGGCGGGTAATCTCGCGGATCGACAGGCTCTTGCAGTGATCTTCGCGGGTCTTGTTGAAGTACAGATTGTCGGCCAGCAGGCTGGCGTCGAGCACCAGCGGGATGCCGTGCTCCTTGCAGACGTTGCTGACGTCGGCGAGGTTCTGCAGCGACACCGGCTGACCGCCGATCAGATTGGTGCCGCTTTCCATCCGGACGAAGCCGATCTTGTCCGCGCCGTGCTGCGCGATCGCCGCGCGCAGCTTGGCGATGTCCATGTTGCCCTTGAACGGATTGGCGCTGACGACTTCCAGCCCGGCGTCGGTCACCAGTTCTTCGACCGTGCCGCCCTGCAGCGTGATGTGCGCCTTTGTGGTGGTGAAGTGATAATTCATCGGCACCACCTTGCCGGGCGAGACGAACACCTTGGCGAGGATGTGCTCGCAGGCGCGACCCTGATGCGTCGGCAGGAAGTAGTTCATGCCGAAGATCTCGCGCAGCTTGGTCTCCAGCCGGGTGTAGGTCGCGCTGCCGGCGTAGCTGTCGTCGGCGACCAGCATCGCCGCCTGCTGGCGGTCGCTCATCGCGTTGACGCCGCTATCCGTCAGCATGTCGAGGAAGACGTCGTCGTTCTTGAGCAGGAAGGTGTTGTTGCCGGCCTCGGTGATCTTCTCGAGGCGGCGCTCGACCGGCGGCAGGCTGAGCTTCTGCACGATCCGCACCTTGTGCATCTCGAGCGGCACCGTCTCGTTGCCGTAGAACTTCACCGTCGCCATGTCGCAAACTCCCCCAGCAAACCCGCACCTCGCGGCGGCTCGGGCTTATCGGCAGGCAGGCCGGCCGGAATTGCGCCCGATCAAACGAGAGAAAGCGCCCTGCACAAGCCGGTGTCCGGCCACCACAGGCGAAACAAATCCCTACCGCGACGAAACCAAATTGGGCGCTCGACGAAAACGTCCTGAAACCGGTCCCGCGCTACTGATAGCGCCAACAAGCCGCCGAAAAGGCGCTGGCGATCAGAACAGGCGTACAGAGCAGGGAGTCACCGATGACCCATTTCAGGATTGCCGGCCGTTCCGCCGCCGCGGCGGCCGTCGCGATCGTGGCCCTCGCCGGTCCGGCGAATGCCACCCAGCCGCTGCCCTTCCCGTTCCTGCCCTTCCTGCCGCAGCCGGCGGCAATTCAGCCGATGGCCTACGCGCCCACGGAGCAGAGCATGCCCGCGGTTCAGGCCGCGCCGCAGGACGAGGATGCCTCCCCGGTGACCGAGCTGCCGGCCCGGCTGAAGCGCCAGATCGTCAGCTACGCCACCCGCGAGGCGCCCGGTACGCTCATCATCGATACGCCGAACACTTATCTCTACTACGTGCTCGGCAACGGCCGGGCGCTGCGCTACGGCATCGGCGTCGGCCGCGATGGCTTCACCTGGTCGGGCGTGCAATCGATCACCAAGAAGGCGGAGTGGCCCGACTGGACGCCACCGCCGGAGATGATCGCTCGCCAGCCCTATCTGCCGCGGCATATGGCCGGCGGCCCCGGTAATCCGCTCGGCGCCCGCGCGATGTATCTGGGTGGGACGATCTACCGCATCCATGGCACCAACGCGCCGTCGACGATCGGCACGCACGTCTCGTCCGGCTGCATCCGGCTGACCAATGACGACGTCAGCGACCTGTACTCCCGGGTCAGCGTCGGCGCCAAGGTGATCGTGCTGCCCGACTCGCGCCGGGCCGACAACAGCAGCGGGCGCCGCGGTTAGCAGCCGAGCGACACGGCGAACCAGAACGGCGCGGCGGTCCGCGCCGTTGTTTTTTTCGTGTCGCGACGTTGCCGCCGTGGCCCTTGTGACACGGCGGCGGCGGAGCGGTGGCGACATTGCCGCGTTTTCATGAACCGGCGGGGGCTCCGAGGCCGCTCCTGCTGGCGTCCCCGAGCGCCGCCCTGTATGGTCCGGCCGTTTCGGACCGGGGATTAAATGCGTTTCAAGACTATCCTGATTGGCGCCGCGATCATTGCGATCTCGTTCGGAGTCACGCTGAAGGCGTTCGACCTGTTGACGCCGCGCGCGATCAGTCCGCCGACCTTGCAGGCGCTACCGCCGTTGCCGCCCATTCGTCAGTCCTCTGTCGTGGTGCCGGTCTCGGTGCCACTCACGGCGATCCGCGATCTTGTCGACCGCACGGCGCCGCGCACCTTCGGTGGCAAGGCGGACAATCCGGCGCCGCAGCTCGTGCAGAACGCCGACATTTCCTGGAGCGTCACACGCGGCGCCGTCGCCGTAAAAGGCGCTGCGGAGCAGGTCACGGTCACCGCCCCGCTGACCGGCACGATGTCGGCGAAGGGTTCGCTCTCGGCCAACACGCAGAACAAAGTCGGTGATACGCTCGGCAAGCTGTTCGGCGACAAGATCGCCAAGCAGGTCGGCGTCAACATCAAGTCGCTCAGCGCCAGCGGCGATATCAAGGGCATGATCGCCATCACGGCGCGGCCGAAGGTGCTGCCGGACTGGCACGTCGATCCCAATCTCAGCGCCCAGGTGCTGCTGTCCGACTCCAATGTCGCGGTCGCCGGTGCGCGCATCAACGTCCCCGCGCAGGTCAAGCCGGTGATCGACAAGGCGGTCAACGAGCAGGTCGCGCAACTGCAGCAGACCATCCGCAGCGACGGCGCGCTTGAGCGTAGTGCGCGGCGTGAATGGGCGCGGATCTGTCGCTCGATCCCGCTTCAGGGCGCCGGCGTGCCGAACGGCTTCTGGCTGGAACTGCGGCCGACCCGCGCCCTCGCCGCACAGCCGCAGATCGACGCCGCGACGGTGGCGCTGACGCTCGGCATCGTCGCCGACAGCCGCATCACCACCGCGCCGACCAAGCCGGAGTGCCCGTTCCCGACCTCGCTGGAAATGATCGCGCCGAACAGCACCGGCGTGAAGGTCGCGGTGCCGATCGACATTCCGTTTCAGGAGCTGAGCCGGGTCATCGAGCCGCAGTTCGTCGGCCGCACCTTTCCGGAGAACGGCGGCTCGGCGGCCGTCACCGTCAAGCGCGTCAACGTCGCGGCGAGCGGCGACCGCCTGCTGGTATCGATGCTGGTCGATGCGAAGGAAAGCAAAGGCCTGTTCGGCATGTTCGGCGGCGAAGCGACGCTGCACATCTGGGGTCGCCCGGTGCTCAATCAGGAAGACCAGACGCTGCGGCTCGCCGACGTTCAGCTCGCCGTCGAGTCAGAGGCGGCATTCGGCCTGCTCGGCGAAGCTGCCCGTGCGGCGGTGCCCTATCTGCAGAAGGCGATCATCGAGCGCGCAGTGTTCGATCTGAAACCGGAATCGTCAAACGTGCAGCGCCGCATCGGCGCAGTGATCGCGAGCTATCAGCGCAACGAGGACGGCCTGCGGATCTCATCAGAGATCTCCAGCCTGAGGCTGACCGACGTCGCCTTCGACTCCTCGATGCTACGCGTCACCGCGGAAGCCAACGGCATCCTCGAAGTGACGATTACCAAGCTGAAGAACCCCTGAGCTGATCCCAAACGCAAAAGCCGGGTGACCCAAGGTCACCCGGCTCATACGCGATCCGGTCCCTGCGGACAGTCGCCGTCCGCAGGCCCGGATCAGACGGTCAGCTTACGAGCGGCCGTACTTGAATTCCGGCATCGCCTTCAGCTCGTCCTTGGTGGCGTTGAACACCGCGTGGTCCGGATACATCCGCTCCGCGGTGCTGTTCGTGGTGTTGGCCGTCGTCGTGGTGGTGGTCGCCGTCGAGCCAGTGGTGGTGGTCGAACCCGCGCCGGCCGGGGCGTTGGCCGCGGTGTTCGACTGGACCGGGGTGTCGACGAACTTCAGCTTGTCGAACGCCACGGCGACGTCGCGCTGGCCGACGCCGAGGAAGCCGCCGACGCCGATCACCACCGCATGGACTTTGCCGGACTTGTCGAGCAGGACCTCGGAGATGTCGCCGAGCTTCTCGTTGGCCTGGTTATACACGTTCAGACCGACCATCTTCGAAGCGCGCCACTCACCGGCGTTCGACATCGAGCTCGCGGCCGGAGCGGCGGTGGTCTTCGACATCGAGTTCTCGGTGGCGGCCGGCGACTGCGCGAAAGCGGCGGTCGCGATCAGGGTGGAGCCGAGCAGGCCGGCGAGAACGGTGCTGGTCTTCTTCATTGGGTAGAGCCCTCCGTGGCTTGTGAATGGTCCCCATTGAACGGGCATCATTGCGACCAGTTCCGGCGATGGATCGCTTTATTGACGTCAACTACGCACCAAAACGTCACAGCCGCCAGCTGCGTGGTTCGGCAGCGTTCGCAAGCGCGGCAAGACGCCGCGACGGTGCGAGCGAAGACACCGCGCAAGAAAAACCCCGCTTCGTTTCCGAAGCGGGGTTCTTGGTTCCAGACGGCGTCACACGTCAGGTCTTGTAGTCCACGAGCAGAGCCGAGAACGAGGCAGCGTTGGTAGTTGTTCCCGCGGAACCGTACGAATTCGCAGATGACGACTGGTTCTGCTGCTGCAGCAGTTCGAGGAACTGCTTCACCAAATCGTCGACGCTTCCAGTTCCGTCCGACGACGAGGCCGACGAACTGGAGTCGGACGCGGTGGCGCCGTCCGGCGGCGGACCGCCAGGACCGCCAGGGCCGCCCGGCCCCTGCCCGAAGGTCTGAGCGAAGACGTTCTTCAGCTTCTCTGCCTGGTCGGTCGTCAGGGTGCCGTTCGACACCTCCTTGGAGATCAGGTCGTCGATCTTCGACTTCATGTCGCCGGGCGTCTGCGTGCCGCCGGCATCGGCCGGGCTGCCGCCCTGCAGCGCGGAGTCGATGTCGTTCAGCGCGGTCGACATCGACGATGCATCCGACGAGCTGATCTGACCGGCGGATAGTTCAGCGGCCAGCTCCTTCTGCAGTTGCTGGAGCGGCGAAAGATAGCTGCTGGTTGAAAGCGAGGAGATAGCGGTCATGTGACCCCCGAAGTGCTTTGATGCCGCTGGACGTTATGGTTAATGAGATTAACGAGATGTTCCCGGCATCCGCGGCTTCGTTTCCACTGATGACAAAGCCCGGCGTGGAAATATCCGGAAACAAAAAAGCTCCCCGCCCGCTGCGAATTTGTCGGACAACGGCGCCCATGACTCAAGCCCCGCCCCATGTCCTCGTCGTCGAGGACGACCGTGAAACACGTGCGCTGATCGCCAAGTATCTGCGCGCTAACGACTGCCACGTCGTCACCGCCCAGGACGGCCGCGAGATGGACGGCCGCCTCGCCGACCAGCGCGTCGACCTCGTCGTGCTGGACGTGATGCTTCCCGGCGAAGACGGGCTCAGCCTGTGCCGCCGGCTGCGCACCAGTTCGCATCTGCCGATCATCATGCTGACGGCGCGCGGCGACGATGTCGACCGCATCCTCGGCCTCGAAATGGGCGCCGACGATTATCTCGCCAAGCCCTTCAATCCGCGCGAACTGTTGGCGCGGATTCGTTCGGTGTTGCGGCGGCAGGCCTTCGCCAACGCCGCCAGCGCCATCAACGGCGCCAGTGCGATGAGCTTCCTCGGCTGGCGCATCGATTTTCGGCTGCGCGAACTACGCAATCCCGACGGCGCCCTGGTGGCCATGACCAGCGCCGAGTTCGACCTGCTGCAGGCGTTCTGCGAGCGGCCAGGCCGCGTGCTGTCGCGCGAGGCGCTGCTCGACCTCACCCACGGCCGCAACGCCGGATCGTTCGAACGCTCGATCGACGTGCTGGTCAGCCGCATCCGCCGCAAGATCGAGCCCGATCCGCAGAACATCACGATCATCAAGACGGTGCGGTCCGGCGGCTACACGTTCACGCCGACCGTCGAGCCGGTCTGAGCGCAACCGGGCCCGACCGTGATCTCCAAGGTGCTTTCCGGTGTGCGTATCAACGGGCTGCGCGGCCAGATTGCGCTGCTTGTCCTGGTATCGCTGGTCGGCACGCAGATGCTGATCGCCACCACGTTCCTGCTGCGCGGGCCGAGCCAGTTCGGCCCGAACGATCATCAGCGTCGCCAGTTCGAACTCTCGGTGCTGCTGATCGCGACGACGCCTGCCGAGCAACGTCCACTGCTGGTGAAGCAGATCGACGCCGCCTTCCCTCACCTCGAAATGAGCCTGCGCGACCCCGGCGCCGTTCCGCCGCGCGCCACCCACACGCCGCATGCTCTGAACGAAGTTGCGCGCGAACTGGGGCCGCTGGCGCGGGTGTTCGCGGTCGAAGAACCGCGCGGCGAGCCCAAGGCGGCGATCGGCCTGCCGGACGGCGCGACGATCGTCGCGGCGATTCCGGAGCATCGCAGCCGGCCGCCATTCTGGGGCGGCCCGTGGATGACGGCGCTGGTTGGCGTCGTCGTCAGCCTGGCGATCTTCGCTCTATGGGCCGATCGCGCGTTGTCGACGCCGCTATCGACCTTCGCGAAGTCGGCGGAGAACTTCAAACTCGACGGTAGCGACGAGCCGCTGCGCGAGAGCGGCCCCGACGAGATCCGCGCCCTGGCGCGGGCGCTCAACCGCTCGCGCAGCCGGATCACTGCGCTGATCGACGACCGCACCCGCACGCTGGCGGCGATCGGCCACGATCTGCGCACGCCGATCACCCGGCTGCGGCTGCGCAGCGAATTCATCGAGGACAATTCCCAGCGCGAACACATGCTGCGCGATCTCGACCAGATGCGCTCGATGCTGGACGCGGTGCTGTCGTTCCTGCGCGACGGGCACAATCGGGAAGCCAAGACGCGGATCGACCTCGCCAGCGCGCTGCATTCGATCGCCGATCAGTTCGCCGATCTCGGTCATTGTGTGTCGTATCAAGGACCGGAACACGTCGAAGCGCTGGCCCGTCCGGACGACCTGCATCGCGCCGTCACCAACCTGATCGACAATGCGGTGCGCTACGGCAAACAGACGATCGTACGGCTCGACGCCTCCCCGGACCGGCTGGTGATCGACGTCGAGGACGACGGGCCCGGTATTCCCGACACCCGCAAGGCCCGCGTGATCGAACCGTTCGTGCGCGGCGACGACGCCCGCAACATGAACGAGGCCTCCGGCTTCGGGCTCGGCCTGTCGATCGCGCGCGCCATTGCCCAGAGCCACGGCGGTGAATTGTCGCTGCACGACCGCGTGCCGCATGGACTGATCGTGCGGATGACGCTGCCGCTGCCGAGCGCGGCGACGGACGAGTCCGCCTAGCCGCTCAGCGAGCCGGATCGACCTTCGGCTCGGCAGTGTGGGCGGCGCCAGGCTTGCGCACGTGGATCGTCGCGACGTCGTCGCTGTAAACCTTCTCCCAGCCATCGACATGATCGAGCAGCCTGGTGGCGCCATCCTCGGTGCGTAGCAGCGTAGCGTCGATGTTGTAATCGTCGAGCAGGCGGAACAGTTTCTCCGGCGGGCGCAGCCGCACGGCGGCGTTCTGCTCGACGACGAAGCGCTCGCCATAGAGTTCGGTGCGGCCGTCGATGAATGGCGACACCCCGGACGCGATCAGATAACCGCCGAAGTCGTAGTCGTTGAACACGCGCTGCACGCCGAGCGTCTTCAGCTTCGCCACCGCCTCGGCCGGCGTCTGTTCGCGCGGCGGCGCGAACGAGTGCAGGGTCGCGAACGCCAGCGTGCCCGCGATCGCCAGGCTCAGCGCAGTCGCGACGACACTGAACGCCGGCTGCGCCGGCGCTCCGTCTGCCGTCTCGACGCCGCCGATCTGCCGCGCCAGCGGCGCCGCCACGATGAGCGGCGCGAGTAGCGCGAGCACCTCGAGATTACGGTTGGCGCTCAGCGCCATGTGCAGCAGTCCGAGCAGCATCAGGATGCGCATCGGCGGCAACGTCACGCCGCGCCACAGCGCCAGGCCGAGACCCGCCAGCAGCACGAGTTCGAGCGGACCGAACCGCGAGAAATCCGTCGGAGCCCATTCGCCGATCGTCGCCAGCGCCGCACCGAGATCGAGAATCCGGCGCGACGCCAGGATGGCTTCCCAGCCGTAGGGATTGGCGAAGCTCACGATCAGCGCCAGCACGCCGAACCCGGCCCAGCGCAGCAACAGCGACCAGCGCCGCGCGGGCGCGCCCAGCGCCGCGTCGAGGCCGATCGGCGCGACCAGCGCGATGCCGAGCACGAAGCCGCCGTGCAGGTTGGCCCACAGCGCGATCAGCGGCAGCAGCCAAAGCGACGGCGCGGCGCGGCGGTCCGCCGCGTTCATCAGTCCGGCCACCCACGCGACCATCACCGGCATCGCCATCACGTGCGGCCGCGCCACCATGTGCGGCGCCATCAGGATCACCGCGGCGATCACGAACACCAGCGTGGTGCTGTCGCGCAGCCGGCGGCCGAGCGCGCGTGCGAACAGCGCCAGCGTCAGTCCCAGCGAGCCCGCCGCCACCACCACGGGGCCGGCCCAGCCGCCGACCGTGTAGCTGACCGCGAGCAGCACCTGCGCCAGCCATTGCGTCGAGATCCAGGGCTGCCCCGCCATCGTGAAGGAGTACACATCGCTATGCGGCACGGCGCGATGATCGATGATCCACTGGCCGAGCGTGATCTGCCACAGCGTGTCCGGATCGTTGAGCAGCCGGTCACCGACGCTCATCAGCACCGCGTAGACCACGAGACCGACCCACAACGGCAGCAAACTGTGCCGCGTACCGGCCGAATTGGTGGTCTCGGCAGTGAGGATCGTCATTGGCGATGTCCGGGCACGGATCGGGTTCCGGGATCAAACACGTGGCCGGATAATTTGAAGTAAATCCCGGCGCAGAGCTGAGGTGCAGGACACCCGGTGCCGGCACAGGCCGAGGGAACAGGGCCGACCGAAAGGCACGTTGACACCGCAGGTGATCGGCCTACATTGGATTCGTTCCGAGGGGGGCTCCGACGAGGAGCTGAGATACTGCAAGCTTGCCGCATCAACCGTTTGTCGGATTGAAGCTGAGCGGGACCGCAGTGACCCTTTGAACCTGATCCGGGTCATGCCGGCGAAGGGACAGGGATGCATCAGAGACTTGAAGGCCATCGCGGGGCCGAATCCGCTCATCCATCCGTATATGCGTCTGCAGCCACGGCGACGTCGCCCGCGCCCGGTTCGGACGTGGCCGCTGCCGCGCTGCGCAGCCAGAAGCCCGACCTGCGCAAGGACGCTCCGGCGTCCGTGATCGGCGCCGGCATCTCCGGCGCCTGGCAGGCGCTGCTGCTGGCGCGGGCTGGCCGCAAGGTCACCTTGTATGAGCGCGGCGACAAGGCGATGACGCAGGCCACCAGCCATTGGGCCGGCGGCATGCTGGCGCCCTATTGCGAGGCCGAAGGCGCTGAGCCGATGGTCGGCGAAATGGGCCTGCGCTCGCTCGAGATGTGGCGCAAGGAATTCCCTGAGACCGCGTTCAACGGCTCGCTGGTGGTGGCGCATCCGCGCGACCGCGCCGATTTCGAACGCTTCGCCAAGATGACCACCGGCCATCGCCGGCTCGACGCAGACGGCGTCGCCGAACTCGAACCGGCGCTGGCCGGCCGGTTCCGCGAAGGCTTGTACTTCCCCGACGAAGGCCATGTCGAACCGCGGCTGGTGCTGGCGCAGTTGCACAAGCGGCTGGTCGAGGCCGGCGGCACGATCCACTTCGAGTCGGAGATAACTCCCGAGGACCTCGACGGCCTGGTGATCGATTGCCGCGGCATGGCGGCGCGCGACAAGGCGCCGGAACTACGCGGCGTCAAGGGCGAGATGGTGGTGATCAAGACCGCCGAAGTCACGCTGTCGCGCCCGGTGCGGCTGATGCACCCGCGCTGGCCGCTGTATGTGATCCCGCGTGAAGACAATCACTTCATGTTGGGGGCCACCACCGTCGAGAGCGAAGACGAGCTCGTCATGGTGCGCTCGGCGCTCGAGCTGCTCAGCGCCGCCTACGCGGTGCACCCGGCGTTCGGCGAGGCGCATATCGTCGAGATCGGCGCCGGCCTGCGCCCCGCCTTCCCCGACAATTTGCCGCGCATCGCCATCGGCAACCGCCGCGTCGCCACCAACGGCTTGTATCGCCACGGCTTCCTGCTGGCGCCGTCGCTGGCCGAAAAGGTCGTGGCCTACGTCGAGCGAGGCGAGATCGACAACCAGGT